>JAYQOK010000019.1:30468-36118 GCA_038144795.1 Candidatus Kuenenia sp.
TCACTGCGCCGAGCAATCTGCGGTTTCGTGAAGTGCTCGCAAATCGGCTGTGGACTCGGCTGATGGGTCGCGGCTTGATCGACTCCACGAGTGACTGGAGCGAGCGGCGGTCTTCGCATCCCGAGTTACTGGGTTTCCTAAGGAGGGAGTTGCTTGCGAGCGGGGACGACCTCAAGCACCTTGCGCGGTTGATCATGAACTCCGCGGCGTATCAGCGACAGGTTGTGCCTGGCATCGCGGCCGAGGATGCGGAGGCGTCGCACTTTCGAGGGCCCGTCCGGCGGCGTCTGACGGCGGAGCAGGTGGTCGACTCACTGCATGTGGCGACAGGCAAGCCAATGCGGGGAGAGGTGCAAAGTTTTGGCCAGGACGGCTCGCAACCGCGGAGCACCTTCCCGGAAATGGGCAGGCCACGCCGTGCCTGGCAGCTCGTGTGCACCGCCAGCGAACGCGACCGCATCTCGCTTGGGATTCCGCAGGTCGACATGCTCAACGAACTGCTGACCGCGTATGGCTGGCGGCCACAGCGGCAGGACCCGCTCGATCGCCCTGATGCGACGCCCACGCCGCTTCAGCCATTGGCCCTCGCCAACGGCCCCGCATCTGCCGGCCTGCTCGATGCCACGCCGGAGGCTTGGGTGACGCAGGCTGCACTTCAGGCGACGACGCCAGCGGAGATGGTGCAGCTAATGACGCTCGCCGTGCTCGGCAGGCGGGCGAGCGATGCGGAGGTGGTCCGCTTGAGTTCGCTGGTGTCAGAGGGATTTGAATCGCGGAGCACCGGCGAACAGGACCAGGCGGCAGCGGTGTACCGACGGCGAATCTCGTGGCGGAATCACTTCGATCCGCGGGCCGACGAGCTTGTGCGAGCAAGAATCGCTGAACTTGAGGCAGGAGCCTCGCCTACGCGGCAGCTGACGGCGGACTGGCGGGAGCGGGCAGAGGACCTGCAGTGGGTGCTCGTCAACAGCCCGGAGTTTGTCTGGGTGCCGTAACGGCTAAGGCGGGCTCGGGTCGTTTGCTTCGGCAGCTTCGTGCGATGATGATGACGGAGTCATGCACCGTGATCGTCGCACCGTGAGTGGGGTGGCCTCGTGTCGGGGTGGCTAGTTTGTGCTGCGCCTCCGCTTCCGCCTTTGGTAACGGTCAGCCTGCTGCGGCGGCTTCTTGAGACGTTTGTGGCGACACATGTCCTGGCTTGAATCCACAGATGTTGAACTCCGTGCGAACGATCCGATTCGCCCTGGCACTCGCGGTGGCGGCCTTGCCGAGCCTTGCTGCGGTCTACGGGCAGGGCACTCGCGATACCATGCCCGATACCTGGACCGCTACTGATGCGCTTGGCCGCACGGTGCCGGGGTTCGCCGAGTGCGGGCCTCCGCGTGAAGATCGCACCGTGGCCATGTTTTACTTTCTCTGGCTGGGGCCACACGCCCGCGGTGGCCCCTACGACATTTCAAAGATTCTGGAGCAGAACCCGGCCGCGATGAGCGAGCCGGAGAGCGCACTCTGGGGGCCTTTGGGCAGCCCGCATCACTGGGGCGAATCGCTCTTTGGATACTACGACTCGAGCGACCCGTACGTCCTCGCGAAGCACGCTCAGATGCTCGCCGATGCGGGTGTTGACGTCGTGGTCTTTGATGTCACCAACCAGCACACCTACACAGACAACGTTAAGGCCCTGCTCGACGCGTTCGCGCGCGTGAGGAGGAACGGCGGCCGGACGCCGCAGGTTGCGTTTCTCTGTCCGTTCTGGACGCCTGCGGCAGTCGTCCGGAAGCTCGCCCGAGACCTTTACGAGCCGCGAGTGCACGAAGCGCTCTGGTTTCGCTGGGAGGGCAAGCCGCTGATCATTGCCGACTCCGATCGAATCGATGAAGGCCCACGGTACGACACAAGTGATATCCCTGTTCGCCTGCAGGAGGGGCAGTCGCTTGGCCAAAGCTTTACGGCCACAAAGCCGCTCGCAGCTGTGGAAGTGCGGCTCCCCACATGGCACGCGACAGGCTCCGCGGTCACGATCGCCCTCCGCGATCGGGCGACAGGCGAGCAGCGTGGCGAGCAGGAATGCACGGGCATTGGAGACAATGACTGGGTGGGGCTGCGCTTTGATCCGCCGCTGCCGGCCGGTGCCTATGTGGTAGAGCTCTCGCAGCCGCGGGGCACGATTGGCTGGTGGAGCAGCGGCAGCGATGCGGTGCAGGGAGGCCACGCCATTGTGGATGGGGAGCCCGTGGCGGGAGACCGTTCGCTTCGACTCGCGTATCGCGATGCTGAGGTCGACAAGCTCCTCGCCATGTTCACCTTTCGCTCGCCACAGCAGGACTACTTTCAGGGGCCCACGAAACCCAACATGTGGGGTTGGCTCGAGGTCTTCCCGCAGCACGTGTTTCACAACAGTCGCGGTGAGAAAGAGCAGATGTCGGTTGGTGTGGCGCAGAACGCCGTGGGGACCCGGCTGGGCTCGATGAGCGAGCCCGGATCACGGGGCCGCAGTTTTCGGTCCGACGGGAAGGGCCCGTCGCCCGGAAGTGTAGACCTGGGGCTCAACTTCGCGGAGCAGTTTGAGCGGGCCCTCGTGGAAGACCCGCGGACACTTTTTGTCACCGGCTGGAATGAGTGGATCGCTGGCCTTCACCATGAGTTCAATGGCGTACGGCAGCCGGTGATGTTTGTCGATCAGTTTGATCAGGAGCACAGCCGCGACATCGAGCCGATGAAGGGTGGGCACGGCGATGCGTACTACATGCAGTTGGTGAGCTTTGTCCGTCGCTACAAGGGCGTCCGGCCAATCCCACCGGCGGGTCCACCGCGACAGCTGGAGATCAACCGCGACTTCACGCAGTGGGAAGGCGTGGAACCGGTGTATCTCGATGACATGGGAGACACGCTGCACCGCGACTGGCCGGGGTACAACGACCACGTTCGGTACCTCAACAGCAGCGGTCGCAACGATCTCGTGCTCGCGCGGGTGGCGCGGGATAGCGACCACGTCTTTTTTCACGCTCAGACCCACGCGTCCCTCACGAGGCCTGAGGGGGAGGCCTGGATGCTGTTGCTGATCGACACCGACGGTCAGCGGGAAACCGGTTGGGAGGGCTACGACCTGCTCGTCAATCGGCGCCGTCATGCCAACGGGACCTGCTCGATCGAGGAGCACGTGGGAGGTTGGACATGGCGGGCGGTTGGTGACGCTCCGCTCGCTTTTGAAGGGCGGAATCTCCATCTCGCGGTCCCGAAAGCACTGCTGGCACGCGGCGGCGATCTGTTACAGGTGGACTTCACCTGGGCCGATAATATTGAGCCAGGAGAGGTGATGCGTTTCTATACCGATGGTGACGTGGCCCCTAATGGGCGGTTTCGTTACCGGTACACCACGGCCCCCGAGGAAGCGTTGGGGGGGCCTGCGGCAGCGGGGGAGTGCACTGCCCTCGGCCGCCCCGTCTGCTGGTATGATGGATTAAAATTCAGGAGAGGAGAAACCGATGCTGCGTCGCGACTTTCTGACCATTACGGGAGCCGGGATGCTGGCTGCCGGGCAATGTGGGCCGTGGGCACGTGGTAGTGATGCCTCCTTTCCGCGTGGCACCACCGAGCATGTGATCATGCTCTGGATGGGGGGCGGCCAGTCTCAGGTCGACACCTGGGATCAGAAGCGGGTCACCAAGGACGGCCGTAAGGACCCCGGCTCCGCCTACCCAGGCATCTCCACAGCCATTCCGGGCGTCGAGATTTGTGAACATCTCTCAATGATGGCGCCGCGGATGGACCGCTGCGTGCCGGTGCGCTCCGTGCACCATGAAGTGATTGATGAGCATGGGGCAGCGGCCTACCGCATGCACGTGGGCCGTCCCGTGAGCGGCACGGTGATCTATCCCAGCCTGGCTTCGATCGTGTCGGCCATGAAGGGGCCGGGCAGTGACTTGATGCCGAGCTACGTGCTCATGGGGCAGCCCTCTGCGGGCCGGAACCCTGGCTTTCTCGGCGCGGAGCATGGGCCGCTGGTGGTCACGAGCACAACGGCGGGGCCCCGAGGACTGGTACGGCCAGCACGAATCTCTGACGAGCGGGCTGCGCGACGGATGGCGATGCTCACCGATGCCGAAGATCGCTTCCTGGCGGAGTCGGGGCAGGATCCTCGCGTGGCAGGCGACATCGCCGTGGCTCACACTGGATTCAAGTTGGCGGGGCCCGAGTTTATGGGAAGCTTCGACCTTACGCAGGAGCCCGCCGACCTGCGCGAAAACTACGGGGACGAGTTTGGGCAGCGGTGCCTGCTCGCCCGTCGCCTGGTGGAACGCGGCTGCCGGTTTGTGGAGGTCTCGTATGACCTCAACTTCAAGAACGGCACTGGCTGGGACACACACAACGAAGGTCAGCAGGGACAGCACCACCTCATTCAAAGCCTAGACAGGGCGATGGCCACGCTGCTTGATGATCTCGAAGAGAAGAAACTGCTCGACAAGACGCTGATCGTGGTCTCGGGTGAGTTTGGGAGGCCGTCCGGCTTTGACAGCCAAGGTGGCCGCGGCCATCAGGGCAAGGCGTTTTCGGTCGTGCTTGCTGGCGGCGGGCTGAGGACTGGGCAAGCGATTGGCGCGACCGACGAACTCTGCGAAGCGATTGTGGAGCAGCCGGTATCGGTGCCGGACCTCTTTGCCACCATCCTCGCCGCGACTGGGTGTGACCCTGCAGAAACGCTGTACGCGGGCGACCGCCCTGTGCCGGCAACGGACCGTGGCGTGCCGATTCCCCAACTCTTTGGATAGCCCTCGAGAATTCTGGCGACAAACAGGTTTGGGCGGCCGTGGCTCAACTTCGCCGTGTCCCGCCGGATGCTCGCCGCGATCCCGGTGAGCGGCACGAAGCTCGTGAAGCCCAAGCCGGGACCTCGGGTGGTTGATCAGCCAAACAAGGCATGTTCGCTTCGACCTTCTTCACCAAACGGAGAGGACGGGATTCGAACCCGTGGACCAGCTTTTGACCGGTCACGTCTTTAGCAAAGACGCGCATTCGACCACTCTGCCACCTCTCCGGCTCACGAAAAATCCCCATGGACCGGGGGCGCTTCGTGAACTCTATTCTGGGCTTTCCCAGGCGGTCACGCAAGGAGGCGTCGCGCGTCTATGGTCACGAGAGTTCCGGGCGGTCGGGCCGCCTCGATCATGGCCGCCCTCGTCGGGGCAGTATGGATTCTGTCGGGCATCGTCGCTGGTGCGGAGTTGGTTGCTGCCGGGCATATGGCTGCGGCGGCCGCAACGATCGTCGCTGGCGACGCCGGTCGCCATGTCGCCGCCCTCGCGGATGATGCCTTCGAGGGCCGCGAAGCCGGCAGCCGCGGCGGTCGTGCTGCGGGGGCCTACATCGTGGACGCGATTGATCACCTTGGCCTCGAGCCGGCCGGTGACTCCGGCGGCTTCTATCAGCCCTTTGGGCGCATGCGGAATATTCTCGCCCTCGCCCGTGGAAGCGATCCGACGGTGGCCAATGAACTGGTCATCGTGAGCGCCCACTACGACCATGTCGGCTATGGCAATGCCAGCAACAGTTATGGTCCCTTCGGCTTCGTGCACAATGGTGCCGATGACAACGCCTCCGGCGTCGCCGGCCTCATCGAGATTGCCGAGGCCCTTCAGGCCCTCCCCACCCG
>JAYQOK010000020.1:0-16497 GCA_038144795.1 Candidatus Kuenenia sp.
GCCGCGGAGACGCGTGCCGGCGGAAACTCCCATGCTTCATCCGAATCGCACC
The DNA here is from genome assembly GCA_038144795.1 of Candidatus Kuenenia sp. GTDB lineage: Bacteria > Planctomycetota > Planctomycetia > Pirellulales > UBA1268 > CACORA01. The sequence continues at coordinate 53 of JAYQOK010000020.1, forward strand.
GGCACCGCCGGCCCCTCCACCGCCGCGGTTCACGCTGGCGAAGCACGGCAAAAGCCGGGCTTCTCGATCACCGATCCGATCTTCGCGGCATCGACCTACACCTTTCCCAACACGCAAGCGATTGTCGACTTCATCGAGGAGAAGCAGCACCGCGAAGAATACGGCCGCTACGGCAATCCCAACGAACGAACGGTCGAGGACAAACTCGCCGCCCTCGATGGCGGCGAGGAGGCGACACTTTTCGCCAGCGGCATGGGGGCCCTCGTCGGCCTACTGTTGGCTCACCTTAATGCTGGTGACGAGATCGTCTTCTTCGACGAGTGCTACCATCGTAGCCGCGAGTTCTGCCGAAAACACCTGACTCGCTTCGGCGTGGGCTTTCGTGAGGTCAGCACCTGCGACTACGCTGCGATGGAGCAGGCCATCACGCCACGGACGAAGTTTCTTGTCAGCGAATCTCCTACCAACCCGCATCTCAGCGTGGTCGACATCGAACGGTTCGCCGATATCGGCCGTCGTTACGGCGTGCTCACGCTGATCGACGCCACCCTCTGCACTCCCTACAACCTCAAACCGCTAGAGGCCGGGGTTAATTTTGTGCTCCACTCGGCCACCAAGTATCTCGGCGGCCACAACGACCTGCTGGCCGGTGCCGTGATCGGATCCCGCGAACTCCTCGAACCGGTCCGCCATCTTCGCGGCATCATGGGGGGCATCAACTCACCCCACAACGCCTACCTGCTGGAAAGGGGCCTCAAGACGCTGGCCCTGCGGATGGAGCGGCACAACGCCAACGGCCTCGCCGTTGCCCGGTTCCTCGAAGGGCATCCGCGGGTGGAGCGGGTGCTTTATCCCGGCCTTGAGAGCCATCCTTTCCATGAGATTGCTAATCGTACCATGCGGGGCTGCGGCGGCCTGGTCACCTTCTTCATCAAGGATGCCGACTGGCGGAAAACGGCGGCTGTGGTCGATGCGGTGACGATCCCGCGGATCGGCCCGAGCCTCGGCGGCGTCGAGTCGTTGATCGAGCAGCCGATGGTGATGAGTTATTGGAACTATTCGCCTGCTGAACGAGAGACCTTTCGCATCACGGACAATATGGTGCGAATGGCTTGCGGCATCGAGGATGCCGACGACTTGATCGCCGATCTCGCTCAGGCTCTTGGCTGATACCGGCCCCGGGGGGTATTTCTCCTACCCTACGCAGATCGCCAGCTCGGGGGCAGCAAAAGTCGCCGCTACGCGGTCTTTTGGATTTTCGCGGTGCGAGGATAGACCCAACGCTCCTCGAGCGTCCGCCGACCAGCGAGCCTACGCAAACCAGGAAACACCTGCGGGTCGCGTCGATTTTGGCGGAAGTTCCGGTCGTGCGGATGCCGATATCTCTTTCGATTGGATAGACCGCGCCGGCCCACCGTGGGCGGAACGGTCCTCGCGGAAGGAGAGAGACATGAGCGTTTCGCGCGGCATCAAGCTTTCCGGCATCACAGTTCAGGTGGCGATGCTGGCCCTCTGTGGCTTCATCGCCGCGCCCCGAATCAGCGTTGCTCAGCCGGCCACAGATGCCCAGGTCGAGGGAGCTGACGACGAGAGCGATCTTCGCTGGAAGCCCCATCGTTTTGCGACCGCGCCCCGCCGCGGCGAGGAGGCCCAGCCCACAGCACCCGAGGCGGCCACCACGGATGTCATAGCCACGACCCCCGAGCCCCAGACCTGGACCGAACCGGCAGCGGCTTCCAGTCCACCGCCGGCTTCGGTCAGCCTGCCCGATCGCGTACCTGCCACCACCCCTCTCCCGATTCGTCCCCGGACCCCGGAAATCGCTCCGTATGCCCCGCTCCGTGGTTCACTCGCGCGCGGTATGCAGCAGATGGGCGATTGGTTCACCACCGAAAGTGGTGCAGCGGGGCAGCAGGCGGCAACAGTTGCTCCGACCTTCGCCGAGCGGCTGATGCGCACGCCCCAGGGTCAGTCTGGGCGCCCGATTCTTGATCGAAACACGGGCTATGGCATGACGGACGCACGCCCAATCGCTCCTCTGGGGGGTGGCCTTGCTCCTCGCTATTCCCCGAATATTTCCGCCACTGTATCTCGCGAAAACACCGCGCGACGACAACCGAGCGAGCGAATCGCGATGAATGTCGACGGCATTCCGTCGGTTATGACGCGAGTTCCACAGGCTGCGGCGATCGATTCCACGGTTCCGCGCCAGCCGGCCGCTTCAGATTCATCGAACGGCCTACCGGCACCACGGGCCGAGGTGGTTGATCCACCGATTGTCATCGAAACTTCCCCCGATATGAGATTCGATGGTGGCATGGAAATACCCGCGGATGGTATGCCCGGGGAAGCCATGTGGATGGGTCAGTATCCGGCCGAGTTACATGTGGAATCATTCTATGACGATCCCTATGCCTGTGACGAAGAAGGAGGAGCCCTCCCTCTGCACTGCTGCGATGGCCGCATCTGCCGCTGGATGCGCCGTTTCGGCAAGCCCTACTACGGCTGGCGGTGGTACCGCGACTTCACGGCGAGCGTCGGGGTGACAGCGTTCCAAAGCGAAAGCAATCTGGGGCTCAACGGCAATTTCGGGACCAACGAATATCTCAATTGGTCAATGCCGCTCTGGAATGCGTTTGGCATCGGCTGGCAGGTCGGTGTCCGCGGCGTCCAGACCAACTTCCAGCAATCGACGATCACCAGCGCCGCTGGGACGTTCCGCACCAACGCCCGAGACCAGGTGTTTGTGACCACAGGCCTATTCACGCGAGCCTTCGAGGGGCGTGGCCTGCAGGGAGGAGCTGTGTATGACTACCTTCACGACAGTTATTTCGACAACGTCAACGTTTCACAGCTTCGTGCCGAAGCCAGTTATGTGTGGGGCTATCACGAATTGGGCTTCTGGGGCGCCTTCAACGTCGGCGAGCAATCGAGCCTCTTCGGCCCGGTGACGCGGATACCAGGGCAGGCGAGTACGGAGGACCTTTACACCGGCTTTTACCGACTCCAGTTCGGTGATGCGAATGAATGGCGTGTGTGGGCCGGTGGCACTGCTTCTCAGGCTGGCATCATCGGCTCATCGATGCGGGCGCCGATGTCGAAGTCATGGGCTCTGGAGGGCACCTTCACCTATCTCATCCCGGGACGCACCGAGGACTTTGGTGAGTTGATACCAGGAGTCACCGTGGCGAGTGCCCCATCCGCGTGGAATGTCTCGCTTAATGTTGTCTACTACCCGGCTCGGCGGTCACGGCGGAGTCTCGCCAGCCCCTATCGGCCCCTGTTCGACGTCGCCGACAATGGCAGCATGATCCGGACGATTAACCGCTGATCCGAAGGGACGGTCCGAATGGGCCATCCCGGCCGCGGAAACAACGGGGCTGCCCGCAGCCGCCAACTTGCAGTATCTTGATGGGAGTCCCATTGAGAGCATTTCATGACCAACGAGAAGGATCCCTGGGCTGACCTGGCAGAATCGCTGGGGGCCACTCCCGGCTCTGACCCGAAGCCACAGCAGGCTTCCGAGCCATCTCGACCCCGCCCACCGCAGCAGGTGCCGCGGTCGCGTCCCCGGCCCGCCGTGGGCGGCGACTGGGACGGACTGGCCTCTGACCTAGGAATTGAAGGCCGCGCAGCGTTGAATGCGCCACCGCGGACGGCGCACGAGCCAACGCATGAGCGGCCACCCCTCGAACGCGAGGCACCTCGCAGCAGCACCGTCGAAGTTCGACGTGATCTGTCGGATGACGCCGGCTGGGCAGAGGGGATCGTGGCGGAAGGGGGGCGTGAAGCGGGTCGACAAACACGAGAACGCGGCGATTCAAGTGACTCTCAGGATGGACGGGAACGTCAGGGCCGGCGGCGCCGCGGGCGCCGTGGAGGGCGTGGTCGACGCGATGCCTCACGAGCTGAAACCGGGCTGGCCAGGGACCGGGAGGCACGTCGCACCATCTCTGGCAACGAAACAACTGATTTCGGTTATAGTCGCGAGCCTGACGACGCTGAACGTCATGCAGAAGATGCCCCAGCAGATGCCCCAGCGGGTAACAGCTCCAACGAACGACCACTCCAGTCTGGTGATGCCGAGGAAGGCGATGGCGACCGGCCGCGGCGCCGGCGGCGTGGCCGACGCGGAGGCCGACGTCGGGGTCGCGGCACGCGGGAGCGGCTCGCAGGTGAGCGGACGATTGCCGAAAAGCCTGAGTCGGAACATCGCCTCGAGGAGCTTGAGGACGAACCCTTGGCGACCGGCTACGGAGCTACGCCGCGACCGACAACGTCCAGCCGCACTGAGCCAGGACACACCGAACCAGAACACTCAGCGAAGAGTGTTGAAGGTGAGCGGCGTGGCCGGCGTCGACGACGAGGAAGCGATGACTCACGATCTGCCACCCCACGGAGGGATTCCAAACGGGAGTCGGGGCGACGCCGTATTGATGATTCGTCACGTTCCGGTAATCGATCGGATCGAGGGAGACGACGTGATGACTTCGCCCCGGTTGCCGGACGTTTCGACGAAGACGACGAGGGGCTGGAATTCCTCGGTGTCGAGGAGGCTGGCCGCACACCGCAAGGCCGTGACCGACGCCCCACTCCCGAAGACGAGTCAATTACAGAAAGCGGCCTCGATACCGTTCGCGAAGTTCCCAGTTGGGTCGAGGCGATTGGCATTGTGATTGCCGCTAATCTCGACGCCCGTGACAAATCCTCCGGTGGGCGGAAGTGACGTACCGAAGTCGGCGTCACAAAGAAGGCTCCACCTCGTCACTTGAGTGAGATCGTGCGGGCCAGCGGCCTGAGGATCTGGTCGATCACGCATGTGTCGACCACCTCCTTGGCTATCTGCGCGAGGCGGTCGATCGCCTCAACATAGGTCATCTGCGGCTCAAGGCTACCATACTGCCGGGCCGTCACATACACACTCAGTTGCTCCTCGGTGAACTCGCCGGTCCGCACTTGAAACGCATTGGTGCGGGTCTCCGTACTCACCCGCACCTGGATGCGGCAGTCTTCGTCGAGCGCCATCGTGAGAGATGGCTCGTAGTTGATCACGCGGCCGCCCGGCAGTTCGCCAATGCGGTCGAGAGCCGGCCCCACGCCGAGGGCCTCAGCCAGCAGGGCGTTATGGTTTCCGCGGAACGCGAAATCAAACCCGAAGAGCACGTCAAGAGCCTCACAGTCGAGCGGGCTGACCGAAAGAAATGCCGGCGCCAGGCCGAGCACCAGACGGTGCTGATCGAGGGCCTCCTCAAGCGACTCCGGATTCACCTGCCCTGAGCAAAGCCGCTTGGCCTCTACCGCCGCCCAGCGATAGCGGCCCTGATCTTTATCTTCCTCCAGCACGAAATCCCGTTTGTCGCGGCAGTAAAACTTCCGCATCGTGGGATATCTCTTCTGAATGCGTTCGAAAAACTGCAGGATAGTTTCCCGCTGCCCCGGCAGTTCCATCTCCGTAGCCAGGTTCATGTTGACGTAAAAGTCGTCGGCCAACGACGCGTAATGCCGCATGCTCATGTCGCTCCCAAATCGCGATGTCGGAGAAGTCGAAAGTATACCACGCCCGCGACCATGGTCGCAGCATCTGGCAGCACTCCGGTGATTGGGGCATACTACTTGGATGCCTTCCCAGCATGATCCCGCCCGTATTCCAGATGAACGGCTGTCGATCGAACAGCGGAGCGATGGTGCCCTCGTGGTGCGGGTGCGATCGGCAGGGCCGGAAGAATCCCGACTGCCCGACGCGGTCTTTTCATTCCGCTGCGGTGACCCGCAATACGCCTACTGGCTCGATCGACTCCAGCAGCGATCGAGCCCGATTTGACGCCAGTTGACGTGGGACCAAGTCCGGCCACTACTCCCGGGAACTGGCGATCAGCGAGATAAACTCGCGATTGCTCTTGAACTTCGCCAGTTGCTTCGTGAGTTGCTCCATCGCGTCGACATGATGCATCGACGAGAGGGTGCGGCGGAGCATATTGACCGCATGGAGCATGTCAGGATCGACCCACTTCTCCTCGCGGCGCGTGCCCGACTGCGAGATGTCGATCGATGGCCACACGCGGCGGTCGGCGAGCTTCCGATCGAGCACGAGCTCCATGTTGCCGGTGCCCTTGAACTCCTGAAAGATCAGTTCGTCCATGCGGCTTCCGGTGTCGATCAACGCCGTGGCGACGATCGTCAGCGAGCCCCCTTCCTCGAACACGCGGGCCGTGGCAAAGAGTTTCTTGGGAATGTCGAGGGCCTTGATATCGACGCCGCCCGACATCGTCCGCCCTGTATTGCCCACCCACTTGTTGAAGGCTCGGGCCATGCGGGTGATCGAATCCATCAGGAGAAATACGTCTTTGCCGGCCTCAGCCATCCGCTTGCACCGCTCGATCACGAGTTGTGACAGCCGCACATGGCTCTCGACATCGCAGTCGAGGCTGCTGGCCAGCACCTCGCCCTTGACACTCCGCCGCATGTCGGTGACCTCTTCGGGCCGCTCGTCGATGAGCAGCATCACGAGCGAAAGTTCAGGATGATTTTCCGACACGGCCTGTGACACCTGCTGCAGCAGCACGGTCTTGCCGGTTCGCGGCGGGGCCACAATCAACGCCCGTTGCCCCTTACCCAGCGGCGTGAGCAGATCCATCACGCGGGTCGTGATCGGCTGCTGGCCGGTCTCCAACCGAAGCCACGATTCGGGATTGATCGGGGTCCGCTGATCGAAGGGCTTTACATTTGCCCACTCTTCGGGCGGCATGCCCTCAACTTCCTCGACCTCGCGGACCCGCGGACCCTGCTGGCGACGACCGGCCTGCACCTTCACCTTGAGAAACACGCCCTCCCGCAGCTTGTAGCGTTCGATCGTGGTGGCCGGCACAAAGGGATCGGTTCGCTCCCGCACGTAGTTGGTTTCCGCAGCGCGGAGAAAGCCGTAGCCATTGGGATGCATCTCGAGGACGCCACTGCTTGGCTCGAGGGGAATTGGTTCACCGTTTTCGGAAACCTCAGGCTCCAGGTCGGGAGGCTGCATGCCCTCTCCCTCCATGTCGACCGCACCGGCCCCAGCGGGCACCGGACCGCCACCACCGCCGCCACGGCGATACCGCCGCCGCCGGCCGTAGCCGCCGCCACCACCACCGCCCTGGCCACCACCGCCGCCCTGGCCACCCTGTCCCTGACCACCGCCATAGCCGCCCCGCCCCTGCGACCTCGATCGCCTCCGCTTCGACATAGAACTCTGCACTCTCAGGAAACTCTTCGCCACGCTGTTCGCCGACACGCTGCCGGAGAAAAAAAGGCCCGTGGCACGGCGGAAATTCCCCCGCACCGGAGGCACACAGGTGGCACCATCATTTGATTAACCATTCAGATGGCCGGATGTTTGGCCGAAACCCCGTCGCTCCGGGGCCCTGAACCATCGGCCGGTCGAGGTGCTCCCACGAGCGACGACAGGCAATCTGAATGCGAAATAGATCCGGAAAAACTCTTTGCCAGATCACGCAAGGTAACGCCGGCCAGCGGCCGAACCAAACGCTGCGTGAAGCCCCAGGACTTCTCAGCCGCATCCCGAAAGATGGTTCTGAAAACCTTCCCAGCCCCGAAAGCAAGCACTCGTCTTATTCGGGGATACCGTGAAAAACAGTCCAGAGAGTATCTGGCCTGGAGCCTGCCCTGTCAAGCGGCCGCTGCTGGGAAACGAGGAACCCGCTTTGTTTCCCCGAAAGATCGTGTCCCCATCCCCTCGCAGGACGAGCAGGCAACGCCGGCAGACTGGGCAAAACCGATTCTCTTGACGCAATTCATGCGATCGGAGAGGCCGATACCCACTGATGGAGTTGGCGGTGGTCATCAGCCACCGCCGAGTTCGTGGATTCGTGGATTTCCGACCTCTTTGCCCGAGGGCCATCCTGCCATGTGCCGACTGTTTTCCAATTCGATCAGCCACATTGCTTCCGTCGCCGTCGTGTCGATGACATGCTGGGCAACGTCGACCGAGGCGGCTGTCCCCTGGCATGCGTCGCTCGAGCAGGCGAAGGCCGCGGCTGCCATCAGCCGGCGACCCGTTTTGGTCGTGTTTGGTGCCTCTTGGAGCGATGCCAGTGTGGCCCTTCATGAAAAAACGCTCACCAACCCCGAGGCAGCTGCCATCGTCACCGCCTGCTTCGAGCCGGTGAAGATCGACGTCGACGTCGATCCCGCCACGACAAAAAAGATGGGGGTGACCTACCTGCCGACGGCCTGTGTGATCGATGACAACGACCGCGTGCTCACGTCATTCGACTGCCCAGACTCGCCCGCGAGTTTCATCGCCGCCGCTGGTAAGGCAGTGCAGGATGCCGCCGCTGCCCGGCAGCCCGTAGCCGCGGTGGCCACCAAGCCACCGACCCCAACCGCTCCGTCCTCACCAAGCGTGTCGGCCGCTTCAGCGGCGACGAGAGTAGCTGCTACCGCCCCGGCACCGACAGCGTCGACGACAAGCAACTTTCTTTCGCCTCCACCAGCGGCGGAGAACACCGCCAGCCGCCCACTGTCGCGATTTTCAGCATTCGAATCGGCTCCCGCGGCTCCAGCAACTCAAACCGCGTGGCCGGCCGAATCCCCCGCCGCCAGTCTGACGGCGACGATGCCACCACCGGCCTCCCGCGCACCGTGGGATACCGCCCCGGCTCCAGCACCGCCAGCCATGACAACGGCCGCTCGCCCAACGATCGAACCGACACCGGCACCGCCAAGTCCGGCCGGCATGGCCTCGTGGTTGGGCGATTCAGCCCAGCAAACTCCGGCCGCAACTCCGGCGGTCACCTACGGCACCCCTTTGCCGCAGCCAACGCCGCAGCCGTGGGCCCAGCCACAGCCGGCCTCTGCTCCCGCCGCCCCGGCCGTTGCGACCTATGGGGCATTACCTCCGCCAGTCAGTCCGCTTCAGGCCGCCCCGCCGCCTGAGCAGCCCGGCCCTGAGAAACCGCAGTCCACCAACGCCTTCCTGGCAGCACTCCAGCGGCCCTTCAGCCTGTTCTCGTCGGCGCCGAAGGTAGAGAAAGCCGAGCCCACCACACCACCGCCGGTACCGGCCGCGGCCAAGACCGATCCCTACGGCACAATGCCGCTGGGCATGGAGGGGTACTGCCCGGTCACGCTCGCCGAAAAAGGCCAGTGGGTGGAAGGCCGGGCCCAATACGGGGCTCGCCACCGCGGCCGCACCTACCTCTTCTCCGGCGATGCCCAACAGCGGGCCTTTCTCAGTGACCCCGATCGCTTTGCTCCAGCGCTTTCTGGCGACGATCCCGTCGTCGCCTTCGATGCCGGCAAATCGGTGCCCGGGCAGCGGCGGTATGGCGTGACCTACCAGTCACGGATCTATCTCTTCTCAACGCCCGAAACACGAACAACGTTCTCAGCCAACCCACAGCGGTACACGGTCCGGGTCGCGGTCGCCGAAAACCCGCCGTCTCAGGCGGGCACGATCCTCAGGTAGGCCGAGCCCAGCCCTTTGACCGCATCACCGCGTCAGACCACCGGGAACGCAATCGGTTGCGGTCCGTAGCATTCATCGTTGGCTCAAACCGCAGATCGACCCGCCGCGCCTCGGCCACAGTCTGGGCGTCGGCATAAAACCCGCTCGCCAACCCGGCCAGCAACGCCGCTCCGAGGGCTGTCGTCTCCAGTACGGCCGGCCGTTCGACCGCGATGCCGAGAACGTCGGCCTGCATCTGCAGGAGCAGGTCGTTGGCACTCGCTCCGCCATCGACCCGCAGGGTGGTCAATGGCATCCTGGCATCCTGCTCCATGCACTCCACGACATCGGCTACCGACAGCGCGATCGCCTCGATCGCCGCTCGCGCGAGATGCCCCCGCGTGGTCGCCCGCGAGAGGCCGATGATCAGCCCACGGGCGAAGGGATCCCAGTGGGGCGTGCCGAGGCCGGTCAGCGCGGGCACCAGCATCACACCGCCAGTGTCAGGCACGCTCCGAGCCAGCGGTTCGATCTCCCGCGGGTCGGCGATGATACCAAGCCCATCCCGCAGCCAGTTGATGAGCGATCCCGCCACGAACACGGCCCCTTCGAGGCAGTAGCAGGGCGGACCACCGAGGCCACAGGCGGGCGTGGTCAGCAGGCCGCTCCCGCTCGGCACCGGCCGCTCACCCGTCGCAAAGATCAGAAACGCTCCCGTGCCGTAGGTATTTTTCACCTCACCGGCCGCGGTGCAGCCCTGGCCGAAGGCCGCCGCCAGTTGGTCGCCGGCGCACCCCAGGATCGGAATTCCGCCGCCGAAGAGAGAGGGCTCAGTGATTCCGAAATCACCACTCGACATCCGCACGTCGGGCAACATCTGGCGGGACACCCCAAACAGTCGGCAGAGGTCGTCGCTCCACTGCATCTGATGAATATCGAAGAGCAGCGTGCGGCTGGCGTTGGTGACGTCGGTGGCATGCACGCGGCCGCCGGTCAGCCGCCAGATCAGAAACGAGTCGACCGTGCCAAAGAGAATCTCACCGGCCGCGCACCGCTCCCGCAGGCCAGGGATCGTCTCCAGTAGATGGACGATTTTGGTCGCGGAGAAGTAGGGGTCGATGAGAAGACCGGTCTGCCGGCGGATCTCCGGCTCCGCCCCCTCGGCCTTGAATCGCTCACAGATCGGCGCCGACACCCGGCTCTGCCAGACGATGGCCGGCGCAACCGGCCGACCGGTCGACCGCTCCCACAGAATCGTGGTCTCCCGCTGATTGGTGATACCGATGGCGGCGACATTACCGGCGGTAAGGCCCGCCTTCTCGAGCACCAAGCGGCCGCAGGCGAGTTGACTGTTCCAGATATCCTCCGGATCGTGTTCGACGATTGACAGGTCGACCGACTGCCCGCTGGCCGTCGTACCCACAGTCGATCGGGTGTGTTGCGGAAACTCCTGCTGGGCCACGGCGAGCGGCCGCCCGAGCGGGTCGAAGAGGATGGCCCGACTCGAGGTCGTGCCCTGATCGAGGGCCATCACGCACCGGGCCGCCGTGGAACGAAAAGTCATTGTTGCATCTCCACAGAAAAGCCTTTCAATCAGGTTTTGTCGTGTCGTAGGCTAGACATCCAGGCAGACCGATCCGGTTGAGGAGAATACCCGATGGCAATCCGCGGCCGTCACCTCTGGCGCAGCATGTCATTTACAGGCCTTGTCTGTGCAGGCCTTGCGATCCTCGCGGTCGCAACCGCCGCGGAGCCGCCCGTGCACGCCACCTGGACGGCCCAGCCGGTTCGCTTGGTCGCCGCCCAACTCTCCCGTCTGGCCGGGAAACCGGTCGTGCTCGATCGCCGCCTCGATCCCACCACAGAAATCACGCTTGTCGCCGCCGGCGAGCCGTTCGACACCGTGCTCACTGCCATCGCAACCCGCGCTGGTGGGCAGGTGATCGATCTGGCCAAGACGATTCGCATCACGCTGCCAGCCGTGACTGGTCGCTGCGTGGCCGCCGAACAGACGCGATCGCAGGAGATCTCCCGCCTCCCGGAGCCGCAGCGGAATGCCCTCGCCGAGGCGGCGGCCTGGCACTGGCCGGCCGGCAGCCGGCCTCGCGACCTTGTGGCCACGGCGGCAGCGGAGGCAGGAATCAAAGTCGACGGGCTCGACGGTATTCCCCACGACCATTTTCCGGCAGCCGAGCTTCCGCCGCTTCCGCTTGCCGATCGGCTCGATCTGATCCTCGCCCATTTCGATCTTCGCATGGCCTGGTCGCGCAGCCCCACCGGCTCTCGGCCACGAGGCAGCATCGTGCCGCTCCCCGACGCCGCGGCGGCAGCAGCCGGAGCGGGGCCGCCAGCCAAGCGACCTCCGCGGCAACGCCCCCCGCAGCCCTCCGGCACGAAGCAGGTATACACATTGCGGCTCGAGGCGCCCTTGGAAGAGGCTCTCACGGCGATCAGCCGCCAGCTCGGCCTGCGGCTCGATCTCGATGCGGCCTCGCTGGCGGCCCGGGGGATCGCTCCTCGCGGGATCGCGCGGGCCGACGTGCGATCGGCCACCCGCGATGCACTCCTTGACGCGATCCTCACGCCACTCGCTCTTTCATGGCGCATTCATGAGGGCACGCTCCGCGTGTGGGCCAAACCATCACGGTGATGGCAACACCTTCGACCATGCGGCCCATCGACGAAGTCTTCGGCAGCGGTCCCAAACATCCCCAGAAGAAACCAGGCGATGCGCCGTCTCAGCAGCAGCTCTGGATTATCGGGGCTGATCGCCAGCCCGCGGGAGCAGAGATCGACAGACCGCTCGAGATCGCCCTGCCGCCGTGCCTCGAGAGCCTCCTGGGGACGCGCTGCGGCTCACCCTCCCGAGCTGGTGCAGGCATCGCGGCGCTTCCCGGAGGAGGGAGCGGCGAGGTGACGGCCTCGGGAAAGGGTGGCATACCGTCTTTTGAGAAGACGGCAGATTCTACGCAACTGGGGCGGCCAGCAGGCCACCGAGCCGCTCGTGGATGCCCTGGCGAATCTGTCCGGCGAACATTGAGGCCATGCCGGGCAACTGGACTTTTACCACAACCTCGCTGTCGAGCACCTCGATCTGCCCGTTGAACTGCATTCCCATCACCTTCAGGCCCACCGTCATTCGGTCGGCATCGACCCACTCTGCCGCGATCGGCCCCACCTGCGGTTCATACTCGGATCGTGCCCGGGCGAGCCCTGCGTCGATCCGGCGATGGATCTCCTCACGACTGAGGGAGTGGGGGACGCGAAGTTCGAGCGGTGCCATGCGAGGGTGTCTCCAAGAGGTCGACTGCAGCGGCGGCGCGACGCACGAGTGCCACATCGATTGGGCCGAGCCTCGTATTTAAACACACAGCCGAACGTAATGCGACCACATCCGGCCGGAGGCGGCCGACCTGCGAAATCGCTTCCAACTGCAGCCGGCCAGCGACTGCCACCGCCATCCCAGCGCGGCGGGCTGCGGCTATCCAGGTTTCCAGATCAGTCCATGAGCAGGCATGGAGCAGGTCGGGGCCGGACTTGTCGGCCGTGTCTATCAATAGCACGCCACTGGATGCCGGATTCAACAGCACGCTATTGAGGGGTTCCGCGGCTTCAATGATCTCGAGCGGATGGGGAGCGGCGACGCGGTCCCAATCGGCGTAGGCCACGGCCACCCGAGCGATCGTCGCCGGGAGCTTGTTCATCGCCTCATGAAATGCCGGCTGCCAGGCCGAACCCGCCAAGCCGGCAAGGCCCACTTTCACCGCGGCCGGCACTGCCCCCGGAGCGGGCCCGGCCGCCGCGGCGATCTCGCCCAGCCAGCGGTGAATCGTGCCAGGGGAGGCCAGCTCATCACGCAGTTCCCCGGCCGCCACCGTCCATGCCGCCCGTTGTCCGACCGTTGTCGCCACGGCCGCCACAGCTGCTGGCGAGGCGGCGCCGAGTGATCCGACCGCCGGATCTTTCACATCGATGATCGCTGCACCGCCGGCGAGGGCAGCCTCCGCCTCCCCCGCGTCTCGTACACTCACCAGCAGCCCCTGCCAGATCATGCGCCCGCCTCTGCTGCCACGGCCCGCTTCGCAGCCACGAGGCGACTGCCCAGCTCTTTGACCAACTGCGGCGAAAGCGGCTCGCACCAACGGCCGTCGAGCACGAGGTAGGAATCATCCCATGTCGCCCAGGGAGTGAATGTGTCGCCGGCACGATAGTCGACAGCGCGTTCGGCGAGCCGGATCACGAGCGTGCCGATACGAAAGGCCGCGTGCTCGCTGCATGTTGGCGATCCGTCGGCATTGACTGGATTCGAGCCAGGAAAAAAACATTCGACCACAGCCAGCGGCACCTCCCGCCGCACCAGCGGCGACACCTGCACGAGCAGCCGATCACCCTCTCGCACGAGCCGCGGCCGCGCTGCAGCCCAGGCCAGCAGCATCAGCAACGAAGCTGCCGACGCGGCGATCGCGGTGATGATCCACCAGCCCACGGCCTCACCGTCTCCTCGCAGGGCCTGGAGCACCGCGATCAGGGCTCCGCCGTCAAGCAGCATGGCTGCGGCGTTGAGGATCATGACGATGCGGACATTGCCCCGTAGCCACATCTCGGGGGCCCCGTGTGACGCCACGGCGGTGGCGGTGTCATTCATCCTTTCGCAATTCCTGTGAACTGCCTACCATTGTCGCGGATTCATTGCCCGCCGGAAGTTGAAGTGTCATGCACGACTCACACCAATCTCCTGCCTCGTCCAATCCAACGTGGGCGCTGCTCGGATTCGGCATCGCCCTAGCGGCGTATGCGGTGGCCGCCGCAGCCGGCTGGCCCCAGTATGGTCGTGATTTGCTCGTGGCTGCACAAGCCGCCCACCACGCCGAGCATGATGCCCACGATGACGCGGGCGAAGGGGTCCACGATGACCACGGTGAATCCCATTCCGTAGGGCATGCTGACGATGACAGCCATGCGGCAGGAGCACCGCCCCCCCCGTGGGCCGTGATTCCGTTTGTGGTGCTCCTCGGGGCGATCGCCATCCTGCCACTCACCCCCCAGCTCGCCCACTGGTGGGAACACAACTCCAGCAAACTCCTCGTGGCGGGCACGCTCGGCCTGATCACGCTCGGCTACTATCTCTTTCTCCATCGGGAGGCGGTGGATCTTCATTTCCCCGCCCACTCCGTCGTGGCGGCGGCCCCCGGCGGCCCCTCATGGGGCGTTGCCGGTGCCGTGCTGGCCAACGCCCTGCTCGCCGAATACGTGCCGTTCATCACACTGCTGCTCGCGCTCTACGTGATCACCGGGGGCGTACGGATCGAGGGCGATCTCGAAGCTTCCCCCACGGTCAATGCCGCATTTCTCGGCATCGGTGCGGCGGCGGCCAGTTTCATCGGCACGACCGGCGCGGCCATGCTCCTCATCCGGCCGCTGCTGGAAACCAACCAGCAGCGGCGGAGCGTTGCCCACACCCTCGTCTTCGTCATCGTCATGGGCTGCAACTGCGGTGGCTGCCTGCTGCCGATCGGTGACCCGCCGCTCTTCCTCGGCTACCTCCAAGGCGTCGACTTCCTCTGGACGATGTCGCTCTGGAAGGAATGGCTCGTTGCCAATGGCCTTTTGCTGGCAATTTACTGGGTGTGGGATTCGTTCTATGCCTATCCGCGGGAGCAAACCAGCGACATTGTGCGCGATGTCCACCGCGCCGGCACGCTGCGGATCAGCGGCCTCACGCTCAACGCGCCGCTCATGCTCGGCGTGATTGCTGCGGTCGGCCTGCTCGATCCGTCAAAAGCGATTCCGGGTACGGATTGGCATCCGTGGATCTTCCTTCGTGAGGCTGTGCTGCTGGCGCTCGTGACCGCATCCTTGGGCGTGGGCTCCCGCGAGATTCGGAAGAAGAACGGCTTTACGTACTTTGCGATCCTCGAAGTGGCGGCCCTCTTTGTGGGCATCTTCGTCTGCATGCAGCCCGCCCTGGCCCTGCTCAACGAGCACGGAGCCAGTCTCGGCATCCAGTCGCCGCAGGCCTTCTTCTGGGCCACCGGATCGCTCTCGGCAGTGCTCGACAACGCCCCCACGTATCTCGTCTTTTTTAAGACCGCCCAATCTCTGCCCGCCGATGGCACGCTCATGGCCGGTGTGGAGGTAGGCCGGCTCGCTGGCATCAGCCTCGGTGCCGTCTTTCTCGGGGCGATGACCTACATCGGCAATGGCCCCAACTTCATGGTCAAGGCGATTGCCGAACAGGCGGGGGTGCGGATGCCGAGTTTCTTTGGCTATCTCATCTATAGTGTGGGAGTCTTGCTTCCCGTCTTTGCCCTCGTGGCATTTCTCTTTCTTTGATGCCGCGACGTTCTCCGCCAGCCTGCAAAGTGACCAAGCCCGCCCCATCCGCCGACGCCTTCGATCACGTCACGACCGCCACTCAGTTGGACCGGCTCGTTGAGCGTCTGGCGGCGCAGCCCTTTCTCGGCTTCGATACGGAGTTTGTTTCGGAACACACCTACCGCAGCCAGCTGTGCCTGATTCAGGTGGCTTCCCCGGGCGTGCTGGCGGTGATCGACACGCTCGCTATGCCCAAACTCGAGCCCTTCTGGCGGCTCCTGACCGATCCGGCTCGCACCACCATCGTGCATGCCGGCCGCGAGGAGATGGGCTTCATTCTCCATGCAATCGGGGAACGGCCGGCAAATCTTTTTGACGTGCAACTCGCGGCCGGCCTCGTGGATCATGACTACCCGGCCGGCTATGCGGCGCTCGTCCGCCGGCTGCTCAACCTGCCGACCAACAAGGGGGAGACGCGCACCGACTGGCGACGGCGGCCGCTCTCAGATGCCCAACTCGACTACGCGCTCGACGACGTCCGCCACCTTGAGCGGATGTGGCGAAAGCTGCAGGCGAAGCTCGAGGCGACCGGCCGCACAGCCTGGATGGCGGCGGAAATAGAGTCGTGGGCAGCCGCTGTGGCCGAGGCGGTTACGCGGCAGCGCTGGCGGCGGGTGTGGGGGGGGGG
>JAYQOK010000020.1:16507-34775 GCA_038144795.1 Candidatus Kuenenia sp.
AAATAGAGTCGTGGCAAGACGATGTGGCCGAGTCGTTTACGCGGAAGCGATGGCGGCGGGTGTCGGGGCTGAGCGGCTTGTCGAGGCGGGAGCTTGCCGTGGCGCGGGAGGTGTGGCATTGGCGGGACGCGGTGGCCGAGCAGCGTGACATGCCGCCGAAGCGGGTGCTTCGCGACGACCTGCTCGTGGAGCTCTGCAAACGGAAGAGCGCCGACCCGCAGCATATTTCGGCGATCCGTGGGATGCAGCGGTCGGATCTGCGGCACATTCTTCCCGGGCTTGCCGACGCGATCGACCGTGGTCTGTCTCTTTCCGACAACGAATGCCCAGGGGGCGAAAAGCATCGTGCGCCGCCGTCGCACGTGGCCGTGCTCGGGCAGTTCATGGCGACGGCGGTGGCGGGCATGTGCCGCCAGATGAAGATCGCTCCGGCCCTGGTCGGCACGGCCTCCGACATGCGAGACCTGCTTGCCTGGAAGCTTGGCTATCGCGACGAGGATGCCCCGCCGCCATCGCTGGCGACCGGCTGGCGAAAGGAGGTGGTAGGCGATCTGATCGACGACCTACTCGCGGGCAAAGCCGCCCTGCGGGTCGGCAACCTCTACTCATCCGACCCGCTGGTCATCGACCGCGGGTAGAGGCAGCGGAGGGCATGGGATTCGAACCCACAATCCCTTTCGGGACATCTGATTTCGAGTCAGACCGCTGGCCAATTCGCTTACCCTCCGAATCGAGCCGGTGATCCAGTTTATCGCGTTCCAGGCGGAGCCGCCACAATCCTATTTTTCAAGGATAAAACGCTCCCATAGAAACGGCCTCGCAAGCCGGCGGCGACCGCCGACGCCTCGCCGCGATGCCTCGATCGCATCTCCCCTTGCGCACAGCCTGCGCACATTGAACCACCCCTACCGGCGCGGCACGAGCACGAGCCCCAGGACCTCCGCCTGCTCCGCTTTTCCTCGTGGCATTGATTGCCCTCCCTTGGTTGCAGCCACCCAGGATTCTCGCTCCCGGAGTGAACTCGTTTAAGGGGGGCAGGTCACCTTCTGGTTCGCATGATCAATACAATAACTTCGGGTGCCGGCGGCGAAGGTCCCACAGGGCGATCGGGAAAAGC
This sequence comes from Candidatus Kuenenia sp., assembly GCA_038144795.1. GTDB lineage: Bacteria > Planctomycetota > Planctomycetia > Pirellulales > UBA1268 > CACORA01. Next base: position 17,625 of record JAYQOK010000020.1, read on the forward strand.
ATCCGCCTCAGCAACGAATACTGAAAAAAACGAAAAAGAAATTGACGGTGTTCGCGGCTACGCCATCCCAGTTTGAGAAACATTTTAAAACCACGGTTGCCGAAATGTTCCCAAAAAAAACGATTCACCACACCAGCTCTTAACCTTCGTTCGAACATCGCTCGAGCAGCCTGACTGTAGTTGCGTTGCTCTATCAGACAACGGGCGGCAAGGTTTCCCGATTGCAATGCAAAACGGATTCCGAAGCCCCACAACAAGTCCTGCAACCCAGCCGATTCTCCAACGTAGAGACGATTGCCTCGTACGAATTCATGTCGATGGGAAAAAGTTCCGACGCCGCCCACGGGCGATGTCTCTCCAATCGTGAGGCCCAGCATGCGTTCGAACCTCTCCTTGGTCTTCTCAAAATAATCGTGGATGCGATTGAAGTGATCAAAAAGCACCGTGCACAAGCAGCCATGCCCTCCACTCACCAGTAAATATGAATACCCCATATATGCTATACCGTTGTCGAATACGACATAAGCATCGTCGTCGAGATCGGTTTTGAAAATGATGCCTTTGTCCACCGCAAAAATGGCTTGCGATCTCGGCCCTGCTGCGACAATGTCCACATCTTCTTCTTGAACGGTTGTACCGAATTCGATGCGCACGCCCAATTCGAGGGCCTGACGCTTTAGACCTGCGTCCAAGGTGTCCGCCCCAGTTCCACGCTTCACCAGCAAGTACAGCGGGATCTCACTGGAGAAGGTGTAGATCTCGTCGTCCCACGATACACCACGTACAGAATGAAATGGTGTGCACGGAAAAGTTACTTGAATTCCAAAGGCCTCAAGTTCGTGTCGCACATCGACCTTCGAAGACCAATTCTCGATTCCCTGCAAATCACCAAAGAAGCGAGCTCCGCAGTCTGAGTGTTTTTCAAAAACAACGACTTCGCGGTCGTGTTTTGCCAGCGCTATGGCGGCGGCCAATCCAGCGGGCCCCGCACCCATGATTCGCACAGGTCGTAGTGATTGTGGCATCGAGTCAAGCTTATTGAGATGTAAATGAAATTCGGAAACGACCAACCAATGACCACCCTGGTCCAGCTGAAGCATCACATCGGTCGTAGCGAAGGGCTGCTTCGTCGCTACCGCATGCGAACAGCTTGAAATAAAATACGAGCGACGCTCTATGGCGTTTTCGCCCTACTCCGTGCAGCTAGTTATATTTATAACTCGAGCGAGGCGTGACGATCTAGTTTACGAGATGTGCACGAAGGACGTCGGCGACGCACGATCGCGATTGTCTTCACTTGGGCAGGAGGAAACATGGCGAAATGGGACCCGCTCCACCAGTGGGAGGCCACAGGCGATGCGGACGCTGACCGCGTTGTCCACGCGCTGCTTGGCGAAACCGCGGACTACCTGCGGGCCGCGCAGGTGCTCGAAGGGTTGTTGCGGTGGGACGCGCAGTCCCCGGCGACCTCGTTTCCGGTCGGCGTACAGGACTTCCTTGCGGGTGCCGCGGCGCCCATGCCTGAATGGCTCGACCCCGACACCGTGCATCGAGCGCAAACGCTGTTTGCTGCGCACCGGTTCTCCGGGATCACCATCCTGGCGTGCGCCGGTCTGCCGGCGTGCTACGCCCAACCCGAAATCGCCGCGGTCCTCGTCGGTTCGGGCCAGTTGCTGGCGCGTGTGCGGGGTCGCCTGCAGGATACCGCCGACTTCGTGGATGTCGTGATGACGCCGGGCTCGCTGGACCCGGGCGGCGCAGGGTTCCGGTGGATCCGGAAGCTCCGGATGCTGCATGCCCTGATGCGCGCCCTCGCGGCCGCGCCCCCGATGACGGGTGCCACGGCCGATACGCTCTCGGCCATCCTGCTCGCGCAAGACTGGCAGGGGCGCGCATCCATCCCCGTGAGCCAGCTGCACCTGGCGTTCGTGCTGCAGACTTTCTCGTGGCTGGTCCTGCGCGGCTGGCGTCGCCTCGGCATCCGGCTTTCCGACGAGGCATGCAAGGACCACGTGATGACCTGGTGCTGGATCGGCGGAATGCTCGGGATCGACGAGAAACTCCTGCCCTGCAGGCGCGAATCCGCCCTGCGCGATTCGGAGACCCTTTTCGAAGCCATCTACCGGCATGAGCAGGCGCGCCACGACCGGGAGCGCAAGGATGCGGCGGCGGGCGGCAGGGAAGGCTACGACCGCGATCGTGAATCCGGCCGCCTGCTCGCGGCGGCACTCATCGTGGTGGCGGCGGATGCGCAGCGCAGGGCGCTGGTCGAGGCAGTCATCCCCACGCTGGGTGGGTTCATGAAGACCTTCGTCGAGTGGTTCCTGCGGACGTTTCCGCGCTGGTCGGATGACGTGATGATCGGGATGCCTCGCACCCTGGTGCGCAAGCTTGCCGGGGAGGCGATTGCGGACGTTCTCTGGGTCGGCCGCGTGCCGTTCCTCAATTGGTTGCCCGGGTGGTTCGTGAACCGCAAGGTGAACTGGAACTCGCAGGTCCTGAATCGATACCAGCCTGTTGACACGCGACAGCGCGCGAGCGCCTCGGCCGTGGCGCTCGGCGTGCACCTCCGTCGGTTCGTCGACCAGGGCGGGCATCGGTCGCGGCGCGTCGCGCAGGGGGCGCCGCGGCGGTGAATCGCTGTACCGCCTGCCCAGGGCTCAAGATCGACAGGCATTCGGCCGGTTGAACCGGCCCATCGCCGCAATCACAATTACTGAGCCCGAGTCCACGGTGAAACTCGGAACGATTGGCGGCGCCCAATGATCGATCTCCCCTTGCCTCTGCCCCCTCGTCTCCCTCCCCGAGGCATGCCGCTGACCGCCTTTGAGGAGCACATGCTGCTCGACAACCGACCATCCCATCCGATGGCGATCGTGACGCGGCTTGATTTCACCGACGCCCCTCCGCCCGCCACGCTCGAGGAGGCGTTTTACAAAACACTTCAATCAGAACCACTGCTTACAGCCCGTGTCATGGCTCCTCACTGGGGGAGGCCGCGGTGGTACGAAGCTGATCCACCTCGCCTTCAGTGGTCAAAGGCATCCTCCCTCACCGAGAACAACGTCGAGTGGGCTGGCTCGCCACCCCGGCTCGATCCTGCTACCGGAAATGCTCTTCATGCGGAGGTGATCGAACATAACGACGGCTGGTCGATTCTCATGGCAGTGCACCACGCTGCGTGCGATGGTTTGGGCATCGTCGGGTTCTTCGAACGCTGGCTCTTGGCAACTGAGGGCAAACGCACCCGCTGGCGACGCCCGCCGGACGCGATGATGGCCGCCTTGACCACCCGGGGGCGAATCGCCACCTCGTGGCCTGAGTTCTCTCGGATGCTGCCCAAACTTGCCAAGGGCCTCAAGGGCGTCGGAGAGTTTGTGGGTCATGACGTCGCTGAATTCTCGGCTTCGGCGACTCTGGCGGAACCATGCGAGTCATCGTCATCGCCTCACTCTTGGCAACCATTGATTCTCGCGGCGACCGTTGATGGAGAGGTCGTTGCGGGTCTTGAAGCCACGGCCAAAGCGTCGGCGGTGAGCGTCAACGACCTCCTCGCGACGGCCCTCTTGATCGCCATCGCGGAGCAGATACCCAAGCAAGCGTCCTCATGGATTCGGATTGCGATCCCAATGAGCCTACGAACCAAAACCGACCATGTCTTGCCGGCCGCCAATCGGGTCAGCATGGTGTTTCTCGATCGGCGGCCTGAGGACTGCCGCGATCCCGTCATGCTGGCGACAGGTATTCGGGACCAGATGGAAATCATCCGCAGTCACGCCTTAGGCCACATCTTTCCGATGTCGCTCGATGTCGGTCGATTGCTCCCCGGCGGTCTCGCCCGCACTGTCAAGCGGCCGAAGCCACAGTGCACCGCCGTCCTGTCCAATGTTGGCCGTTTTTTTCACCGCTCGCCGCTGGCCGATGCCAACGGCACGCACCGGGTCGGGGATAGCCGGCTGACAGGATGGTGGATCGTGCCCCCGATTCGCCCCGGCACGGCCCTCGCCGTGGGCACGCATGAAACCGCCGGCCGGCGAACCGTTGCCTTCCATGTCGATCGCAAACGCCTCCTGGCGGACGACGCACGATCGCTCCTGGAGGCCACGATTGCCAAATTATCCGGCTTTGCTGCCACAACGGCGCTGTCCCTCACACCAGCGAGGGTGTCGTGACGCTACTCGTCTCCACGCATCTGACAACAGTTGTCGTGGCCGTATTCGCGGCCCTGGTGGTGCCGCAGGTCGCGCTCACACTTTGGTTTGTGTGGATCGTGCGGCAACGAACACGAGAATATCTGTCTCGGAACGAAGTGCGAAGCAACGCGGCGAAGGTGCCGGCCGAGGTGATTCTCTGCCTCCGGGGCTGCGACGCCACACTCAATGACGTGTTTGCCGCCCTAGCGGGTCAGTCGCATGCGGCATGGCGACTGCGGGTGGTGGTCGATTCGGAAGACGATCCCGCCTGGGAAGTCGCCCAAGCCGCCGTGACCCGACTGGAGGCAACAGGTGCATCGTGGCGGGAGAGCGTCATCGAACCCCTTGCCCGGCGGCCCGACCATGGCTCGCTCAAGTGCGCATCGCTCCGCCAGGCTTTGCGGTCGCTCGCCACGGAAACCCGTGTCGTCGCTCTCATCGATGCCGACTCGGTCGTCCATCCCGATTGGCTGTTGACGATGGTCGACGAGTGCCTGCAGCCCAGCGTGGGTGCCGTCTCGGGAAACCGCTGGTATGCACCCGTTCGCGACACACCTGCCGCCGTCGTGCGGGCCATTTGGAACGCCGGTGCGATCGTGCAGATGACGACGTTTGGTATTCCTTGGGGGGGCTCCCTTGCCGTACGTCGCGAGGCGCTCGACGACTGCCGCTGGGCGGACGTGATCGAGACCACCCTCTGCGAGGATACCGCCTTGGCCGCACCGCTTGCGGAGGCCGGCTGGACCTACCGCTTCGTACCGGCGCTCCTGGCGATCGACCGCGACTGCGACATCTCAATCGGCCCGCTCACCCGCTGGATCACGCGGCAACTGCTCACGGCGCGGCTCCATCATCCTGCCTGGCCGTTGGTGGCCACTCATGGCATCGCAACATCGCTGGCCCTGGCCGTGGCGGCGACAGGCCTGGCGTACACCTGGCTCACGGGACATCGTCACGCGAGCTGGCTCTTCGGAATCTCTGTCGGGGCCTACGAGATTGTCAACCTCTGCCTGCTCGTCGCGATTACCGATGCAGTGAGAACCGCGTTCAACCATCGCACGAATTTCCCTCGCTTACTAACACCAGATCGCTGCCTGCGATGGCTCGCGATGATCCCCGTAACCCAATGGGTCTATGCGCTGGCGATTGCCCAGAGCCTGACGGCCCGCTGGATCGAGTGGCGAGGGGTTGTCTACGCGATCCACGGATCATCGGCCAAGTCGGGGGTGAGCATCGTGCAACCGCCGCTTGTCAAGCCGACACCGACCCCGGCTCACTGAGACCTGCGGAGCAGACAGGATCGCCTCTGATTCGCTCTCGCCGTCCCCGACTCGTTCTGTCGCTGCACATGACGCTCACCGAGGAGAAACATTCACCGTGCTGACAGTCGGTCTTGTTGTGGCATTGACTCTCGGCCTTGCTCTTGCCGGCCAGATGGTCGTGATGTGGCGCTTTGCCCGTGTTTTTCACCGATCCAGACCGACCCCCCGGCCGGAGGCAGCGACATCCAAAGTCGCCGTTGTTTTGCCCGTTCGTAACGGCGATCACCAACTCACGAAAGTGATCAGGAGTGTCATCTCTCAGGATTACCCACACGTTCAACTCATCATCGTGGTCGATGCCGCCACAGACCCCGCGTACGAGATAGCATGCCAGGCGCTCTCCTTACCCGACAGCGACCGAGTACAAGTCACGTTGCTCAGAGATCGGCATCCGCGATGTGGGCTTGTCTGCAGCAGCCTTCTCCAGGCACTCGATGAACTTGATGACGACACCGATGTGATATCCTTTGCCGCCGCCGATACCGTGCTGCCCCACACCTGGGTTACCGAACTTCTCGCAACACTTGATCAGCCAGGCACCGGGGCCACGCTCGGTAATCGCTGGTATCGCCTCACCAGCAACCGCCCAGGTGACGTCATCCAGTTTCTCTGGAATGCTGGTGCCGTCATCCCGATGTGGCTGTTCTCAATTCCGTGGGCTGGAGCAATCGCGCTGCGGCGCGAGGACATTGAAGCGGCTGGGCTCCCGGGAATCTGGCGGACGACCGTCGTTGAAGACGCGCCGGTCGCCGGAGCCATTCTCCGATCCGGGAAACACTTGGCTTTCTCGCCCCAATTATTCGTGGGCATTGATGACGCGATCGATCTTCTATCCTGTGTTCGATTCATCTGTCGCCAAATGCTGTGGACGCGTCTCTACCACCCCCACTGGATTCGTATCGGATTCAGCGTGATTGCCGGGGCCCTCGCCGTCTGGGTGCCCGTTTTGATTTTCTTGTATGCGATTGCCCAGAACGCCCCGACCGCTGCTGCCATTGTTGCGACATCGGGCATCGGCTATGTCGCAGGACTGCTCTTTATGGCTACGAAACTCAACGCACTCGTCGGCCAAATTTTCCAGGCACGCGGTGAACCAAAAACGGAACTGGGGCTGGCCAGGCTTTCTGTGCTCTTCGCATCCATCCCACTGGCACAGTTGGTTTCACTCTACAGCGTCGTGGTTGCGAGCCTGGCAACGAGCGTCTGGTGGAGTGGCATTTGTTACCGCCTTGGAAAAGATGGAACCGTCTTCATGGAAGACCCCATGCGCGGAGGGCCAACCGGGCCAGCCGACCACAATCACCAGCAGACCGACTGAAAGTGGAGACGGCTGACTAATCGGGGAGGCGAACGATCTCCAGCCTCCTGCGCGAGGACGGAATTCCACGTGGCATCAGGCCAACAACGAAGGCAGCTCACCATCGCGTCCCACAGAAACATAAGGGGAGCGACAGGCACGACCCAGCATGTCACCACGCGTCGAATGCCCCCAGGGCGATTCATCAAAACAAGGGGGAGCAGGAGACAGGGCACGATCGCGGTCAAGGTCAGGCCCATCGAAAGAGCCGAACGCCTGATCGGCTCAAAGACGGCGACCCGATCAGCCGACCCCGTGAGACTGCGAATTGCCTGCCTCCGACTGCCGAAGGGGATGTGGTGAAACGAGGATGCGACGACGAGTAATGTCCCGGCCGGCCATTCATTCACCCGAGCGAGGTCCACAGAGTCATAGCGGGGCTGAACCTTGCCAGGGAAACCAGCCTTGAGTTCGGTGTAGACGGCCTGCTGAGGCAGAAGGTCGCAGGGAGTGAGTGTGATTCCTTCGCTTCCTTGAAGGTCAGCGAGCGCTCTGGTTACGGGGGCGTGCCCCGCTCCCATTTCCACGATGGTCGTGAGGTGATTGGCTTTGGCAATCGCCAACGCCTCTCTGGCGACCTCCTTATCAAACCGCCGAAACTTTGTGTTACATACCTCCATGATCTCAAAGAGCGTCTGCCGAAACCACCAATTCAGCCACGGCGAGTCATTAAACTCAAACAGAAACATGTCGTAACCGCAGCAGCCGAAATCGGGGAGGAAAGCGCGGCCGCAACCATTCTGCGCGGGCCACGCCGGGCACCTTGTCAAGACGCCTCCAGAGAGCAGGCCGTCGGCTCGGGGACGTGATCTGAGTTCACCGCGGCAATCGTTCGCCCGCTCCGCTCGAGTTGCGCGGCAGACAGACGGAACACACGCGCGTCTGCGTCCAGCCCTCGTTCGAGCGCCACGGTGCTCGCCGGGCCGCGACGGATCGTCCACCCCCCACCGCCCGCGCCGATGACGTCCAGCCCGATGGCACTCGGCGGACTCGCCGCTGGTCCGCCGGCTACCGCCCGGGCCAACGCGACCAACTGGTCTGCCGAAAACGACTCGAGAAGATCGCCGCTCCAGGCCTCGACGGCCACTTTCGGCCGCCGCCGCTTGCCCCAGCGGTCGGCATCACCAAACGCCAGAAATCGATGGATCATCGACTCATCGATGACCGGGCATGGCAGGTCAGGGAGAAGTTCCTGGATCGATGTGGTCTCGAAGACGGGATCCGTCTGCTCATACGCTTCATACAGGCCCTTGCCCCCGTAGGCGAAGTTCTCGACGTCGTTGAGATCCTCCGGCTTCCGCGGGCCGCAGAACTCGAGGCCTCCCGAGTTGAGATAGGAACTCGTCGCGTCGATGATCTGGCGGATCGTGATTGGCGTATGGGGAGCCAAATGGATCGTGCGGCCCCGTGCGGCCGGCATGGCAAGGAGGCGGGCAACCGCTTCGGCGACCCAGTCAACCGGCACCATGTTTCGCTGCTCATCTCCCGTCATCGCGAGCCGGAGCGAAACCTTCCGAAAGCCATTCTCATCGGCCGGCAGGCTGCGCACGATCACGGTCATCAACTGCAGCATGGCCATCATGCCGTGATAGGTGGCGGTGGCCCCTGTCTGGGAATGGCCCACGATCACCGCCGGCCGGTAGAAAGTGGGGCGATCGAGAAACGCCGCCGACCGCACAAGCCACTCGGCCTCGTGCTTGCTGGCCTCGTAGTCGTTGCGGAATCCGTGGCCACCAGCCGAGGGCGTCTCAGTGATCGGCCCGGGCGTTAGGCCACACACATAAGCGGTGGAGACATGATGAAACTCGTTCACCCCCGCCCGCTCAACAAGGCCGAGCAGGTTTCGCGTGCCGGCGACGTTGGTCCGCCAAGGCTCTCCCGCGCGATCGGCCCCCATAAATTCCAATGATGCCGCGTTGTGCAACACGGCTCCACAACTCCGGCGCAGCCAGGCGATATCTGATTCACCAAGCCCGCACAAAGATGCGGTCAGATCTCCCTCGATCACAACTGGCCGCGGCACGTCCCGGCCCAACTCTGTTTCTTCACGCGAGAGCATCGCTTCGATCCGCTCTCGGCCTGACTCTTTGGCGGTTGGCCGCACCAGCACCGCCACCCGCTGCCCGCGGTCGAGCAGCCGAGCGAGAATCTGCCCGCCGAGCAGGCCCGATGCCCCCGTCATGAAGAGATGCCGCATGAGTTCTCCTTGAAAACAAGCAAATTTGAGCGACCGTGCCAGATGTGCTCAGCGTTTCGTCGATAAACAGAACCAACCGGGACCGGCTGAACTTGGGGAAAATAGGCTAAATGCAGAATGTTTGAGAAAACTAATTTCCGTTCGAAACAGTGTCAATCAAATCTCCCCAAACTTGGGGATAGAGCCCGCGTCCTGGGATCCACCTGCACGGTTCTTACCGAAAACTCCGGCAATGCCGCGGATCACCGCGCGTTCCGGTGAAAACGGCCGCGACGCAGAGCGTTCAGCCTCCGCCGCGCCCCGCCCGATGCTCTCCTCACAGACGGGAGCGCCGCCCTGGCCGGCCGGCCGTCTCCCTTCCCCAAGGAGCCCCACACGATGTCAAAGCAGACCTGGCGGATCGTCACCCGCGGCACCGACGGAGAACTGATCATTCACGACTACGACTCTCCCGAAGCCCTCCTCCGCACCCACCTGCAGGTGGGCACCGATGACTGCAGCACCGATCTCGCCCTCCGCGGCGCCCCGGTGTTTCGCTCACTGATCGGCCCCATGCCCGAGGGCCGCACGATTGTGCGGTACGAATCGCCCGAAGTGTTCGAGACGCTCACCCGCGAGTGGGCGCTGCCCCGGTCGCCAAAGCGACGGACGCGGAAGAAGGCCACTGCCCAAGCCACCGAACAGGCAGCCGAGTGAGTTCATGGCCGACACAATCTTCGCACGCATCATCCGCGGTGAGATTCCGGCCCGCATCGTGCACGATGACGACCTGTGCATCGCCTTTCACGACGTGGCCCCACAGGCGCCGGTGCATGTGCTCGTGATCCCCAAGCAGCCGATCGCGTCGCTCGCTGTGGCCGGGGAAGCCGATGCCCACTTGCTCGGCCACCTGATGGTGGTGGCCACGAAGGTCGCCGCGACACTCGGCCTGACCAACGGCTATCGGCTGGTGGTGAATTGCGGACGTGACGGCGGCCAAACGGTGGATCACCTCCACGTCCACCTTCTCGGCGGACGGGCCATGGCCTGGCCGCCGGGCTGAGCGCCGCCCCCGGCGGCATCGCCAGCGGCATGCACAAGCAGAAACTGCGGCCAGTAGGAATCGAGCAGCAGGCCGCAGCCACCGACGTCACCGGCTCCAAGCCGGGCTTCGGCGCGACCGATCAGGTCGACAAACTGCGCGCGTTCGACCTCGTTGAATGCCAGGCCATACACGCGGACATCGTCGATCTGCACCCGCCCCGGGCCCATCAGGTCAAACCGCACCCGCAGCGACTCGAGTCCATCAGACGGCAGGTCGTCGATCTGAAGGACAAACTGCGTCCAGGCCTCGCCCAGCGGCCTCCCTCCAGCCAAGCCACCCATCGGCGCGAAGCGGTAGTACTCGCCCTGGCGGTCGACACCCTCCACCGCCAGCCGCAACGGTGGCTGCGGCCCGCCGGCCGCCACCCGCAGCCAGGCCGCCACACTGATCCGACCGGTCGCGGGGGGCACAAACGGGTTGCTCCGCATCGTCGCCAGGCCATTCACCGACGAAAACTCAGCCGCCCCCCCTTCTGCCGTGCGCCCGTCCGCCCCCCCCGTGAGCGTGCCCCGCTGCGGGTCCACCACCTCCCATCCGGTGATGCCTGCGGCCGGGCCCGGCAGATCGAAGTCGGGATTATCAAGAACCGCCAAGGGGTCGGGCTGCTCCACGGCGGCCTGCTGTCGCTTCAGCTCGGCCAACCGCCCCGCAATCCATTCCTGTGCCGGCTCCGCAAACTCGGTGCGGGCGCCGGCCACCGTGACGGCCGCGTCGACCACCACCGAGCGGATACCCCATGGCTCCAGCGGGATCGACAGCCGCCCCTGCTCGTCGAGAGGCAGCCGCCCACCATCGACGCCGTCGGCAGCCACGGTCGGCTTGCCGCTGAGCTCCACTGCGGCCTGCACCGGCACCGTCGAGGCATTGACCACCAACAGCGCCGTGCCCAGCTGCGAGCTGCCGGTGCGGATCACCAGCGGCGCCGGCAGCGGATCGACGAGCGTCAGCCCGCCCTGCGGCAAGGCGGCAAACGCCCGCCGGGCCAGCACGCCGGCCAGCGTGGGCTGGGCATACGTCAGCCCCATGTCGAAGATCACCTCGGCGTCACCGGCCACAAACGACTCAGCCCAGGCCCGCGTGACCGCCGCCCCGCTCCGTACAGCATGGATCGCAACGGGCCCTTCTGCAGTTGCCGATCCAAACGGTCCATGCGGCACCACGTCATCGACCTGCATCCTCAGAGGCACCTCGATCGTGACCGCGCCACGTCGCCGGGCAGTCGCCACGCCCCGCGCCAGCCCCGCCGACCGATTGGCCCGCTCAGCCGTGCCTCGGTCGATGAGCCCGCCCCCGGCGCGATGCACATGCGGGGAGAGAAACACCACCCGCTCATCGGCCGTGAGGGTCGGAGGATCGACGCCGATCTCCCGCCACAGGTCGGCCTCGGCCGCTCGTGAACCGGCAAGCGAAGGCCGCAGCCGGGTAGCCACCTCTCCCTCGGCAAGGAGGGTCGTCGGGGCGACGTAGAGGCTGCGACGGCTCCCACCGACAGCCACGAGCTCGGCAAGACGGGAATAGAACGACGCAATTTCGTGGCTCCGCCAGGCCAGCCAGGCCTCACGGCCCGGCCCAGACACGAAGGCCGCCCGCTGGGCATAACGGTCGGCACCGTCGCCGGCCCGCACGCCGGTCGCGGCGGCAAAACGCGCGAACGTGACGTCATCGAGCCCCCAGGCCACGCCGGGCAGATGCAGCCAGCCATCATGCGGCAGCAGGATCGCCACCCCGTCAACGGCGGCGGCAGACTCGAGGCGGCCAGCGAGTTCGCCCACCACCGCCTCCACCGCCTGCTGCACCTGCGGATCAAGAATGTTGTAGTGCGGGCATGCAGACTGCCCCGGGAGTCGCCGGGGCTTGCCATCGCCTCCCACAAGCACGGCGCCCGCGGCAGCATCTGCCTGGCCGGCACCGCGGGCCAGCGTCGCTTCGAGCGATGGCAGGGGGGCATTGAATGCCAGGGCCGGCACCAGCCGCATCCCCTCCCGGTCATAGACGCGGCAGAGCAGTTCGAGCACATCCTTGGCCGCCGTGCGACGATCGGTCTCGGCACCTCCTCCACTCCATCGCGGCACCCCCTTTGTAAAGTCGGCGGGCCAAATCGCGGCGCCATCCCGATAGACCGTCACCATCGCGCCTTCTGCCCCCTGCGCAGCAAGCCAGTCGGCCGAGCGACGCACGCCCGCCAGCGTGCCCGCCCAGTCAGCCGGCAGGCAGGCCGTGTCGGCCCCCACGCTGCCGCCACCACCCACCGCGATCTCCGCCGGCGAGGCGAAAAAGCCATGGATCGGCCGGGCCGCGCGGGCATCATTTCCCGCATTCGGCCTCACGGCCTGCATCTTCGGAATCCGGGCCGGCCCGGCAAACACCCGCACCTTGCCAAAGGCGGCCGGCGTCTGCGACGACGCATTCATGACGAGCACCACAGGAGCGGTGCTGGTGGGCCAAAACGCGAACGAGTGGCGGCCCACCTGCTCGCGAGCCGCATCGCCCGGCACGGGAGGCTCCACTACGAAGCCGCCCGCATACTGAGCCCGCACGATGCCGCCAGTGCCCCCTGGCTCGAGCACGCTCACGCCGAACGTGGCCCGCTGATCCTGCGGATATTCAATTTCGACGAGATGCGGCATGCCAACCTCGGCGCCGGCGACCACGATTCCCTCCCACGTGGGTCGGTCTTCACCGCGGGCCGGCGGCAGTTGGAGCATCGGCCCGAGGGGATGCGGCTCCACGGTCGAGTCGCCATGGTTCAGCAAGCCGCTGATCCGCGGCACGATCGACGACACCGATGGGATTTTCGGCAGCGGAAGCTTTGGACGGCTCATCGACGGAAAGGGGAGCGCGGGCAGCTTCATCGCGGGCACCGGCAACGACGGCATCGGCAGTGCGGGAATTGTGCTCGATAGCCGCCGCATCCGTTCATGCAGCCGTGGACTGGCCGGATCGAGCTCATAGACCACCCGCCATTCGCCTGCTGGTGCTGCCGCCGGCTCATCACTCACCGCGAGCAACTCGACCGTGCGGCTGGCTACTCCCCGCGCCCAGCCGAGGCTGCCACGTTCGACGATCTCGAGCGTGACGGTGCAGGCAGCATCCTGATCAGGCAGCACGATCTCGAAGTCGACAGGCTGAAAAGACTGCGCCGTGAGGCCGTCTCCCGCGGGCACCGGCGGCGTGTCATCGGGATGAATGAGTTTGGTGTCGCTCTGCAGATCGGCATCGGCCATGACATCCCGCACTCGTAGCGACACCTCCCGCGGCGTCGTCACCCCGGCGCGAGACACCAACAGCGGATGCACCGCCATCCGCACGGCCGCCCCGGCCCGGTAGACACGGCTCGTGGCCGGCCAGCTGCCATGCGGCAACACCAGCCGCATCGCCTCGGCAACCGGGCGGGAGATGGTGAGTCGGTTGCCATCGCCGTCGAGCTGGCGGGGCACCGCATCGGCGAGTATCTCGGCCACGGAGACATCGACCTCGGTCACGGCCTGCGGCTCTTCGAGGGGAGCCAGCCGAACCACGAGGCGTGCCGAACGCCAATCGCTGATCGCACACTCCACGCCGTTGTGATCGCGTGGCCGCGGATCACGGACGAAGATCGTGTCTCCCTCCGCATGCAAAGACGCAGCGGCATCGGCGTCGGCGCAAAGAATCTGCCAGCGGAGCGGCGGAATAGGCTGCCCACGGCCCGCCTCCCCGTCAACCACGCGGATTGTGCCGCCCCAGGCCCGCGGGCGACCATCTCCCCACTCGAGGCGAATCGCAACGGGCGGCTCATCGGCACCGTGGTGCGTTGCCTGTGCTGCCACTTCCACGGCCGCGGCCCAGGGACTCAGCAGGAGCCCGGCGACGCTTACGGCGAGAAGAAAGACAAAACGCGTCACGAGACCGGCATCACTTCGGGAGCTACGGCGCAGACATTCATACACACGCATGGACACACAAGGGAGGCCGCGGCGAGCGAGGCCACCCCGCCCGGGATGCTAGCGGCGCCTGCGACGCCGGCGGAAGGGCGATTAGCCGCAACAAAGATGCCTATTTCTGCCGCACCACTCCCGCCAATTCCTCTGCGACATCGCGGCAGCGATCGGCCACGTTGGCCTGTTCGAAGAAGTCGTCAGGCTTGGCGAAGAGCAGCGTCTCCGCGTCGCCCCCCGCGGCGTGGGCCGTGATCAAGTGCCAGGCCGGCGTGATCACCGCGTCACCGGCCGCCCCGCGAACAACCACCTGTTCACGGGTGGCACCCTGCCAGGTGGCTAGCAGGCCCACGAGGCTTTGCCCGCGGGAAGGATCGTCGCCGGATTGCCCGGAGACCGGGGTGCCGACGAGTTCGGCGAGCGTGGCCCCGAGATCGGCAGGCGTTACCAGGCCGCCATACCGTTGGCCCGCCATTCGTCCCGCCGAGTCCACGAGGACGGCCGGCACATGAATCGATTCACTGAACGGAGGCTGGCATTCTGGGCCATCGCCCGCTCCACCGATCCAGCCATGGAGACCCAAGGGGAGCCCCCGCAGGCCGGCCATGAGGATCGGCCCCCCGCCTGCCGGCCTCGCCAGGGTTCGGTGCGCCGCCACAAGCCTGCCCACGCACCGATCGAGCAGGGTCACCTGGGCGGCAAACACATGCCGCAGCGTTACCAGCAGATCCGGATCGGCCGTGGCATCGACGGCCTGATTCGGCACGCAACAGCCGGGGGGCGGAGGAGGGTCGTCGGGGTCGAGATAAGCCCCGCGGAATTCATCGGGGGCATCCCACGCCACACCGAGGCAGCCGACATGCACCCAGAGCAGCGCGGACTGCTCCTTGGAGATCACCTGCTCAGCCGTGGCGAAAAGCCGGCCGAGATTCGTCGCCATCTCTTCGGTAGCCGGCTCGGCAGGAAGGATTGGCTCGACGCGTGTCACGGCAACGCCTGCCGGCAGTTCGACCGCCTCCACGATGGCCGTCTGATCGGAGACCACGGCCACCGTGCGGCCAGCAGCAGCGATCTGAGCCAGAAGTGATTCACGCCCCTGCCCGAGCAGGTCGCAGGCGGTCGCCCGCGGATCCGTCGAGGGAGTAAGCAGGCGGTCAAACACAACGCCCTCGGCTGCGAGGGCATCGATCGCGGGGGCCGCCACCCAGGTCGCCCCCCAGGCAGGCAGAATCCACGCGGGCAGACGGTCGACGGTGATGATCAGGGAAGGCCTCACAAAAGGATCCGAATCTGCTGTTGGCGGCATGCCACAGTATGGTCCACATTGGACGGTTCACGCCATCATGAAGACGTCGTACCACACCCGCCCCGCTGCCACCTCGCGAATGCCTCCGGGCATTCCGTACATCGTGGGCAATGAGGCGGCCGAGCGGTTCAGCTTTTACGGCATGAAGGCGATCCTCGCCGTCTTCATGACCGAGCACCTGCTCGACCGCAGCGGCAATCTCGCCGTAATGAGCAACAGCGACGCCAAGTTTTACCTGCATTCGTTCGTGGTAGCGGGCTATCTCTTCCCGCTGGTCGGTGCGATCCTGGCCGACTGGCTCTTCGGGAAGTACCGCACGATCCTCTGGCTGTCGGTCATCTATTGCCTCGGCCACCTGTCGCTGGCTCTCGACGAGACGCGGCTGGGCCTTGGCCTCGGCCTCGCGCTCATCGCCGTCGGCACCGGGGCCATCAAGCCGTGTGTGTCGGCCCATGTGGGCGACCAGTTTGGGGCGGGCAATCGCCACCTGCTCAGCCGGGTCTTCGGCTGGTTCTATCTGGCGATCAATCTTGGCGCGTTGGCCAGCACCCTGCTCACACCGATCCTGCTCGATCCGGCAAGCTTTCAAAGTGTTTTCGGCAGCCTTGCCGGGCGACTGGCGAGCATCGGTATCCGGCCGGGCCCGGGACTGGCCTTCGGTGTGCCCGGCGTGCTGATGGCGCTGGCCACGTTTGTCTTCTGGCTCGGCCGCAACACGTTCGTTCACGTGCCACCGCGGGGCGCAGCCTTCATGAAGGAGGCCTTCAGCGGCGAGTCGGTGCAGGCTCTCCGCGGCCTCGTGCCGATCTATCTCTGTGTGGCCGCCTTCTGGTGCCTGTTTGACCAGACGGCCAGCGCCTGGGTGCTGCAGGCCAAGTCGATGGACATGCAGTTGCTGGGGATCACGTGGCTCCCAAGCCAGTTGCAGGCCGTCAATCCACTCCTGATTCTGCTGTTTGTGCCCCTCTTCTCGTATGGCATCTATCCGGCGATCGAACGGGTCTTCCCGCTCACTCCGCTGCGGAAGATCGGGCTGGGGATGTTTTTGATGGTTCCTGCCTTCTCGATCAGCGGGCTGATCCAGGCCTGGATCGACGCCGGCAGCACGCCCTCGATCGCGTGGCAGGTGCTCGCTTACGCATTGCTAACCGCCGCGGAGGTGATGGTGAGCATCACCTGCCTTGAATTCAGCTACACCCAGGCTCCGCCGAGCATCAAGTCGATCGTGATGAGCCTCTATCTGGCGAGCATCGCCCTCGGCAACGAATTCACCGCCGTCGTCAATGCCCTCATCAGCCGCCCCCCCGTCGATCGCTGGCTGGCGGGCGCCAACTACTATTGGTTTTTCACCGCCGTCATGCTGCTGGCAGCTATCATCTTCATCGGTGTCGCCCGAAACTACCGCGGCCAAACGTACACGCCCGAAGCAATCTGATTGACCACTCTCATCTCTCATGCCTGCTGATTGAGGAGCCTGCCATGATCGTCGCTGCCCACTCTCGCCGCACTTTTTTCGCCTCTGCCGCCGCCCTCGCGGCAACCGCCTGCCTCCCACGGTCGGCGCGGTCCGCCCGCACCGCTGACCGACCGCTGTTTCGCATCTCCCTCGCCCAGTGGTCGCTGCATCGCACGATCTTTGCGGGCGAGCTCGACAATCTTGATTTCCCCCGCGCCGCGAAGCAGGACTACGGCATCGAGGCGGTGGAATACGTCAACCAGTTTTTCAAGGACAAGGCGAAAGACACCGCCTATCTCGCCGACCTGGCCAAGCGGGCGGC
>JAYQOK010000021.1:0-34091 GCA_038144795.1 Candidatus Kuenenia sp.
GGCGGCATCCGCGAGCGGGGAGGCCACGAGGCCCGCCGCGAACGGCCGGCTACATGGCCAAGCCAGCCCAGGCAAGTTTCTTCGTCGGCCCTACCTTTATCTATGTTTCCCAGTGTGGTGGGCATACGGTTTTCTCAATCGGTGCGACCCCGGTGACCGATACTCCTTGCCAGACTTTTGATGTTTTCGGTTTGGCCCTATGGAACCCTCCCATGAAACGCACCTACGGCCTGCTGCTGGCAATGTCGTTTATCTCGATGTCAAGTGGCTGTTCGATCATCGATCGGCTGTTTCTTCTCAATGCTGATGGCCCCTACAGTCATCGTCATGGCGGGGGCTGTGAGGGAGGAGCCTGCGAGAACGGTGCCTGTGGTCCTGGTGGCTGCGAAACCGGCACCTGCGGCCCCGCTGGTTGTAACGATTGCGCTGACGGTACCTGCCGCCCGCGGCATGTCGGCCGCTACGGTGGCCTCGCCAAGCACCATCTCTCGCCTGAAGAGCGGGCCGCTCTTGAATGCTCAGACTACGGCGCCACTACCCCCGCCGGTCCACCGTCTGGCACCGTGGCCTACCCCTACTATACGACCCGCGGCCCCCGTGATTTCCTTGCCAAGTGCCCGCCTTCGATCGGCCCTTGAGGCCACGGCCATGACGGGGGGCCGGGTTGCCGATAGGCTGACCGGACTGATCGGCAATCCGTTTTCGTATCTTGGTTTATCCGCGAGGTCGTCGAATGGTTCACTCCCCGAATAGTTCCCCGGCCTCTCCGGGAATGACCGCGACCGGTCGGCTGACGCTGATCGGCTGGCTAGTGTGTGCGATTGCCGCCATCGGATTTGCCTTCGACATCTATGAATTGCTCATGCTGCCCCTGATCGCCCGGCCAGCGCTCCTGGAGTTGGGCGGATTTCAGCCGGGTAGCCCGGGCTTCTTGCGATGGGTCGGAATCCTGTTCTATGTGCCGGCCCTGTGCGGCGGCCTCTTTGGCCTGCTCGGCGGCTACCTCACCGACCGTCTTGGCCGGCGTCGCGTGCTCACCTGGAGCATCCTCATCTATGCGATTGCCGCCTTCTTCGCCGGATTTTCCACCAACCTTTGGATGCTGCTCGTCTGCCGCTGCTTCGTGTTCGTCGGTGTCTGCGTCGAGTTTGTCGCGGCGGTGGCCTGGCTGGCTGAGCTCTTTCCCGACCCGAAGCAGCGGGAGAGGGTGCTCGGGTACACGCAGGCCTTCTCATCGATCGGTGGCCTCATGGTTGCCGTCGCCAACGGCATCGCCATTCAATACGGCAGTGGCTTTCCGGCGATCCAACTCCCGGCATGGCTCTCATTCCTCGGCACGATTGAGCCCGCCCACCAGCATGAGGCCTGGCGATACACGCTCATGTCAGGGCTGCTGCCGGCACTCCCTCTGATCATCATTCGACCGTTCCTGCCGGAGTCGCCCGTGTGGGCAGCCAAGCGGGCGGCCGGCACCCTCAAGCGGCCGAGCATCGCGGCGCTGTTTGCCCCTGAACTCCGCCGCACGACACTCACCACCGCCATCGGTTTTGCCTGCACACTCGGCATCGCCTTTGGTGCCATCCAGCAGATGCCACAGATGGTGCCGGGGCTAGCCGAGGTGAAGGAGGCGGCAACGAACGCCGGCGAGCGGGCCGCTGCTGCGGCACGGGAGAAGGGCGAAAACGATCCCCAAAAGCTGGCTGCAGTATCCCGCGCTGCTGGAGCTCGCACCAGCCAAAAGACGGCTGCTGAATACACCAAGGTACAGGAACTCGGCGGGCTCGTCGGCCGCTGCCTGATGGCTGCTGTGCTGGCGGCGGCCCTAGCCTGGGGCTGGAAGCTCAGGATGTTGCAGATCCCCGGGCTGCTCCTCGTGCCACTTGTCTTTTGGTTTTTCGTCCGCTGGCCGAACACGACGTTTTTCGAGATTCCCCTGGAATGGGCCTATCTCGGCCGGCTGCCGATCACGACGATGTCGGTGGGCATGTTTCTCGTCGGCCTGGTCACGGTCGGCCAACTCTCTTTCTGGGGCAACTATCTGCCACATGTCTTCCCGGTGCACCTCCGTGGCACGGGCGAGAGCTTTGCCGCCAACATCGGCGGCCGCATGATCGGCACCTCTGCCGCCGCGGTCACCTCGGTTGTCGCCGGCTTCATGCCCTACGAATCGGCACCGCTCAAGTTCTCTACCGCCGCAGCCATCGTTGGCACCACGATCTGCGTCATCGGCCTCGTCGCAAGTTTCTTCCTCCCCGAACCACGCAGCGACATCGACAGTTGAACTGTGTGCGCAGTCATTCCGCAATGGTGCGTGGGGAGAGTGGGGCTTCGTCGGGGATAGTGGGCACGTTCCAGATCGTGTAGAGCCCGACGGCCACCGCAGCCAGCGCGATGTATTTGAGCCACCAGGGCAGGCTGCCGAGCACCATGCTGACAAGCACCACCGCCCCCACCATGGCGAAGGCGCGGTTCTTCACACTGCGACGAATGCCACGATAGTGCTGCCAATCGTCGAGGGTGGGGCCGAAGGTCTTCGACCGATGCAGCCAAGCATGGATGCGGGGCGAGCCGCGGTAGAAGCACCAGCTGGCAAGAAGCAGAAATGGCGTGGTCGGCAGCAGCGGCAGCAGCGAGCCGATCACCGCCAGGTCCACGCAGATCCAGCCCCCCGCCACGAAGAGGAAACTTTTTAAGGGGTCGGTGGTGGGCTTGAAGTCCATGGGCCGCATCCGATGCTAGGAACTCCCGAATCGTAGCACGCGGCCTTTTAGCAGGGGTCATTTGTGAAGAAAACTGCGAGTTTCTATGCTTTCAAGCCCCGCGACCGATATCCCGCCCCTGCCTGAGGAGATTCTGCCATGCCCCTCGTCCCAATGCGCATCCTGCTCGACCACGCCGCCGAACATGGCTACGGCCTGGCCGCCTTCAACGTCAACAACATGGAGCAGATCCAAGCGATCATGGAGGCAGCGAAGGAGACCGACTCGCCCGTCATCGTGCAGGCCTCACGGGGCGCCCGCTCATACAGCCAAGACAATTACCTCCGCCACCTCATGCTGGCCGCAGCCGAACTTTATCCGAGTATTCCAATCGCCATGCATCAGGACCACGGCAACTCACCGGCCACTTGCCAGAGCGCGATCGACCATGGCTTCACGAGCGTGATGATGGACGGCTCACTGAAGGAAGACGGCAAGACACCGGCCGACTTCGACTACAACGTGAAGGTGACCAAGGAGGTTGTAGTCCTGGCTCATCGGCAGGGCGTGTCGGTCGAAGGCGAACTCGGCTGCCTCGGCTCGCTCGAGAGCGGTGAGGGCGAGGCCGAGGATGGTCACGGAGCCACCGGCAAGCTGTCGCACGATCAGTTGCTTACCGATCCCGACGAGGCGGCCCGGTTCGTGGCCGCCACTGGCGTGGATGCCCTCGCCGTCGCCATCGGCACGAGCCACGGTGCCTACAAGTTCACCCGCAAGCCCGACGGCGACGTACTCGCCATGAAGCGGATCGAGGAGATCCACGCCAAGCTGCCGAATTGCCATCTCGTGATGCACGGCTCATCAAGCGTGCCGCAGGAGCTGCAGGACATCATCAACAAGTACGGCGGGAAGATGCCGCAGACCTGGGGCGTGCCGGTCGAGGAGATCCAGAAGGGGATCAAGCACGGCGTCCGCAAGATCAACGTCGATACCGACTGCCGCATGGCGATCACCGGCGCGATCCGCAAGGTGCTCTTTGAGACGCCGGAGAAGTTTGATCCGCGGGACTATCTGAAACCGTCGCGTGAGGCGATGAAGAAGGTGTGTGCGGAGCGAATGGTGCAGTTTGGCCAGGCGGGCAACGCCAGCAAGGTGAAGTGCATCACGCTGGCCGAGATGGCGAAGCGGTACGCGGGTGCGTGACTCCTGCGGTGACGCGGCTCGGGGTCGCCCGTGCCATCTCGCCGGACGCTCGCTGCGGGCATCCATGCCCTGCTCTCGCTCGATGCCAGCTTCGCTCTCGGCATCCTGCCTTCGCTCGCTGCAAACGCCGGCTCCGTGGCACGGGCGACCCCGAGCTGCCCATCGATGAAATGACTGGCAGGATGCGGAAAAGCCGCGTTGCGGTGTTTGCGCAGTCGGCCTATAGTCCCGCCCCCTATGGACGACCACCCTGCCGCCGCCGATCCGACGGATGCCGACCTGCTTGCCCGCGGCCAGGAGATTCTCCGCGCTGAAGGGGAGGCGATCCTCACTGCAGCCGACCAGTTGGGCAGCGGCTTCGCGCGGGCCGTGCGGCTGGTTGCCGACTGTACTGGGAGCGTGGTCGTGACGGGGATCGGCAAGGCGGGCCTCGTGGCCCGGAAGATCTCGGCGACGCTCGCCTCGACGGGCAGCCCGAGCCACTTCCTGCATCCCGCCGAGGCGATGCATGGCGACCTGGGAACGCTGCGCCGCGATGATGTGGTGCTCGCGCTCTCGCAGTCGGGGGAGACCGAGGAGATCACGCGGCTGCTGCCGCATGTGACTGCCCGCGACATTCCGATCATCGCCCTCACGGGCCGGGCCGACAGCACGCTCGGCCGCGCAGCCACCGTGGTGCTCACCACCGGCCGGGTGCGGGAAGCCTGTGAGCATGGGCTCGCCCCGAGCACGAGCACGGCGATCATGCTGGCCCTCGGCGATGCCGTGGCGCTTGTGACGAGCGGCCTGCGGCAGTTTACGCCGGAAGACTTTGCGGCTCGCCATCCAGGTGGCAGCCTCGGCCGCCAGCTGATGCGGGTCGAGGAGGCGATGCGGCCACTCGCGCAGTGTCGCACCGCGGAGCCCGACGAGTCGGTGCGGGCCGTGTTCTCGAAAGCCCTGCCGATGCGACGCACCGGCGCGGTGATGGTAATCGACGAGTCCGGTATGCTCGGCGGCATCTTTACCGACAGCGATCTGGCCCGGCTCTTCGAGCGGCGGAACGATGCGGCCATCGACGGCCCGATCGGGGCGGTGATGACTCGGCGGCCGACGACTGTCGCCGTCGGCTCCTGGCTGAGCGATGCCCTCGTGATCCTTGAGACCCGCCGCATCAGCGAACTGCCCGTGCTGGCTGCCGACGGCCGGCCCGTGGGCCTGCTCGACATCGTCGATCTCGTCGGGCTCGTGCCCGCCGAAGAGGCCACGAGCTTTGTCCGCAGCCCCTCGGCGGCGGCCTGAATCGAGCCCGCCTTTCCGCGTTGCGAGAAACCGCCATGACGACGGCCGGAACCACGATCGACGAGGCCGCCCTCGAACGACGGCTGGCCTACGTGCGGTTACTGCTCTTTGACTGCGACGGTGTGCTGACGAATGGTGGCGTCACCTGGGCCAATGACGCGATCGAGGCAAAGACGTTTCACATCCGTGACGGCCTCGGCATCAAACTCTGGCAGCGGGCCGGATACCACGCCGGCATCGTCACCGGACGGTCGAGTCATGTCGTCGCCCTGCGGGCCGAAGAACTCGGCCTCACGCTCGTCCGACAGGGGGTGCAGAACAAGCAGGAGGCCGTCGCCGCGATTCTCGAAGAGACCGGACTCACCTGGGAGCAGACGGCGTTTATCGGCGATGACCTGCCCGACCTCGCCTGCATCATGCGGTGTGGCGTGGGCGTGGCGGTGGCCGATGCCTGCGCGGAAGTGAGGGCGGCGGCCCGGCTGGTGACCGTGCTGCCCGGTGGCGCGGGGGCCGTCCGCGAGGTCACAGAAAAACTCTTCCAGGCCCGCGGGCAGTGGCAGGCCATCGTCAGCAGATATTCGGCGTGAGCAGGTACTCGGCGTAGCACTCATGGAACATCGCCTCGGACGAACCGCGCGGGTGTTTCTCATCGTGCTTGCCATGGCGGGCTTCTACCGGCTGGCTGTTGTACCCTGGGTGGAGCCGAAGATCGTGGTGGCCGTGAACGGAGTCGAACTGTCACCGGAACAGGCGGCGGCGATCCGGGCTCGAGCCGACCAGCGGCTTGCCGTCCTCAGTGACGTTCTGCCAGAAGGATCATGGGAGCTCGACGATCCGATCATGCTCGAGAGCCGACAGATGCGGCTCCTCTTCAAGAACTACCAAACGCTTCCTGACGGTCGTGTGAACCTCGTGCCGTGTACGCTCGTCGTGCTGCCCGACCGCAACCGCGTGGTCGATGGCAAGCCGGAGGGCCGCACGATCGTGCTCCGGGCTCCCCAGGGGGCGGTGCTGGAGTTTGATGAGCCGATCGACCTGCGGCAGGGGCGGCTGGCGAAGTTCGTAGGGGGCAGCCTGCGGGGCCAGGTGACGATCCGCGGCACCGCGACCGCGCCGAATGCTGAAGATGACATCGAGATCGTTACTCGCGATATCGAACTGGCAGAACTCGAAGTGCGGACCAACGAAGAGGTGCAGTTTCGTTACGGTCGCTCCACCGGCAGCGGGCGGGCGCTGGTGGCGGTGCTCATGCCACGGCCGGGCGCCAATGAACACGGCCCCAACATCGGCGGAGTCGATACGATTCGCATCGACCGCGATGTGCGAATGCGGCTTGAGGGTTTTTCAGGCGGCATTCTCCCGGGGCAGGAACCCGCAGGCGGCCAGCCTACCGACGCCCGCGATACGACGCAGCCGGCGCCGCCCGTACTCGTGAGTTGCGCCGGCGCGCTGTGCATGAATGTGTCGGCGAGTGTGATCACGCTCGAAGAACGGGTTGAGGTGCTGCGGCATCTGCCCGATGGCGGGCTCGACCAGCTCAGTTGTGATCTGCTGGCGATCATTCTCGGCGACGACGCCGGGGAAGGGGAGGGCCGCCTCCGCGGTGGCGTGGAGCCGGTGGAGATTCAGGCCCGTGGCACTCCCGTGATCGCTCGCAGCACCGGCACCAACCTGGAGGCCCGCGGCGCACGACTCGGCTACGAGATCGCCACGCGACGGATTCTGCTCGATGGCGAAGAGCCGGTATCGCTCGTCGCCCAGGGGACACAGATGGAGGCGGCCTCGATCGA
This sequence comes from Candidatus Kuenenia sp., assembly GCA_038144795.1. Taxonomy (GTDB): domain Bacteria; phylum Planctomycetota; class Planctomycetia; order Pirellulales; family UBA1268; genus CACORA01. The sequence continues at coordinate 6,974 of JAYQOK010000021.1, forward strand.
CTATACCCCCGGGCCGCCCGGCGCGCCGGGCTCGCTGATGGCCGTGGGGCCCGGCTGGCTGCGGACCAAGCCGGAGAAGGGGCCTGCCGGTCAGGCGACATGGGGCAAGTGGCTGCGGGTGCGGCCGGATGGTGCCGGGCATGTGGCCTCATTGGCTGGTGAGGCCGAGGTGGCGGTCGAGTCGCAGGGACGGCTGACGGCGGCCGAGATGCACCTCTGGCTGGAGGTCGTGGCTCCGCCGCGCGGGCAGTCGCCGCCGCCACCGGCCTCGGCCGGCCTCTCGGGTATCCAGCCCTCGCGCATGCTTGCCCGCGGCACCGTACAGATCGACAGCGAACAGCTCGTCGCCCGCACTGAACGGATGGAGCTGTGGTTTAAGCATGCGGCGCCGGTGACCGACGTGACCGCCGCAGCCAGCCCGTCACCGGCAGCCAGCCCGACGCCGGCAGTCGGTTCCCCCACGCCGTCTCCGGCGCAGCCGGCGGCCGACCGTCCGCTCCGCGGCCGGCTCGCGGCCACCGGGTCACTCGTGCGGGGACTGGTGGTGCTCGACCCACGAGGCAATCAAGTCGAAGAGATGTCGATGGAGGGGCAGGTGCGGCTGGTCGAGGAAAACGCCGGCCCCGCCGGCACGAGCGAGGCGGGCCTCGACATTCGCGGAGATCAGGCCCAGATCGTGCGGGCCACGCGGTTCGATGCCCGGGCGATCGTGTCGGGGCGGCCAGCCACGATCACCGGCCGGGGCGTCGATCTCGAGGGGCCGCTCATCGAGTTTGACCGGGGTCGCAATCGGATGACGGTGGACGGCGCCGGTCGGCTCAAGCTGCCGATGGCGCGGGGCATGAACGGCCTGGAGTCGTTGGCAGTGGCCACGGCCGCAACCAATCGTCCGGCTGCGCCGGCCCAGCCGGGCACGCTTGATGTTACCTGGAAGGGCCGCATGGATTTCGACGGGCTCACAGCCCGGTTTGTCGACCGCGTGGTCACCAGCAGTGGAGGCACGGCGCTCAAGGCAGGCTCCCTCGATGTAATCCTCGCCCAGCCGATCGACTTCTCCGATCCGGCCAAGCAGCGCGGGCAGCGGTCGGAGGTGGCCCGGATCGCCTGCGGCAGTGGCGTCCGGATCGACAGCCAGAACACGGCGGAGGATGGCTCGAAATCGGTCGAGCAGCTTTTTGTGCGGGATCTCGTGCTCGACCGGGCGACGGGGGGCTTTACCGGCACCGGGCCGGGCCGCCTCACCAGCACGCGGTATGGGCAGTCGCCCGCCATGGCGATGCCGGCGGCGCCGGGAGCGGCCGCAGCGCCGTCCTCGCTGCCACTGCCCGATGAGCTCACCTATCTCGGCGTCGATTTCCAGCGGGGCCTGCGGGGCAACATCAATCATCGCGTGATGGAGTTTCATCAGCGGGTGGAGGCGATCTGGGGGCCGGTGGCTCAGTGGGGCGACACGCTCGATCCGCATGCCCCGGGCGGCCTGCCGCCGCGGGCGGTAAATATTTCCAGCGACGTGCTGAGTGTGGGGCAGTCGCCTGTGAGCCCGGGCCAGCGGCAGACTGCGATCGAACTGGCCGCCGGTGGCAATGTGCTCGTCGAGGGCGAGACGTTTACCGCCCGTAGCACGCGGCTCTCCTGGAGTGAGGCCAAGGACTTGCTCGCCTTCGAGGGGGATGGCCGCAGCGACGCGCAGCTCTTTCGCCAGGAGCGGGTGGGCGGGCCCACCTCCTCGGCGTCGGCCGGCAAGATTCTCTACTGGCGGGCGATCAATCGGGTCGACGTGGAAGATGCCCGCTTCATTGATCTCGATCAGGTCAGCGGTGCCGGCCGCGGGCTCTCAGTGCCGGGCATGGGCGCTGCCCCTGCCCAGCAGTTGAATCAGCCACGGCCTGGCACGTGACGCGACTCGGCGTCGAGTGCGGTGAGCACAAACTGTACGATTTCCGCGGCAATGGCGTTGTAAAACACTGCGCTGTGGCCGCCTCCGCGGGGTTCGAGCAGGGCCGTGTGTGGAATGCCGAGCGCCACCAGTTTGCTGTGGAGCCGTTCGGCGCCGTCCCGCCAGTGGATGTCGGAGGGATCGCTCGCGAAACACTGGTGTCGTGGCCAGTTGAGCGGATGGACATGGAGAATCGCGGTGTCTTGGCGGGCCCGTTCGACGTCGCCATAAGCCTGCCAGAGCGTGTCGTAAAGCACGCCGTTGTCACGGTCGCCGGCCTCCCGCATGGCGAGATGGAAATCGATCGCCGGGGCAATGGCGGCTGCGATCGGGAAGATCGCGGGATGACGATACGCGATGCGGAGCGCCCCCTGGCCCCCCATGCTCGTGCCGATCAGGGCGATGCCGGGTGATGCGACGCCAAACCGCCGGTGCACCTCGTCGCGGACCGCGCCGATGACATACCGCTCGGGGGTGACTTCGGAATCGAAGCCGGGCATGGGCCGATCGAGCCACCACGATCGGCCCGTCCGCGGGGCGATCACGGGGAGCAACGCGGCCTCGATGGCATCCCGCAGCCCGATGGACTCGCGAAGCCACCGCTCCCGCACGCCATGCAGGTAGATCACCGCCTTGCCCGGCGTAGGCTCCGGCGGCGCAAAGACCTCGCATGTATGGCCGGCAACGTCGATGACGGACCAGTGGGGACGTGACGGCAAGGGATCATGCATCGTGACAACACCTCGTTGTTCGGACGGAAAAAAGCTCTGGAGTGCGTGGTTCGGTGCTGCCCATGCCACATCGCCGGACGTCCTCTTCGGGCATCCTGCCCTTCGCTCACTCGATGCCAGCCTCGCTTTCGGCATCCTGCCTCCGCTCGCTGCCAACGCTGGCTCTTTGGCACGGGCAGCCCATCACGGATTCACAGGCAGCAATTATCAATGGGTGTTTCAGGGGGTTATGATCAGGGCTCTTTCTCGGCCTCCTCCATCATGCGCACGCTGCTCACTCCTGAACAACTCGACTCCGGGATCGCCCGGCTGGCTGATGCCGTGAGGTCCGATGTGGGCCGTCGGCCGCTCACGGTGGTGGGCGTGCTCACCGGCAGCATTGTGGTGGTGGCCGACCTGATTCGGCGGCTCGATGGCCCGATCTTCGTGGGGATGGTTTGGGCCAGCAGTTATCGTGGCACAGCGACGAGGCCTGGTGAGCTCGATCTGCGGCTTGATCTTCTTCCCGATATCGCTGGGCAGGAGGTACTCGTCGTCGACGATATCTTCGACTCCGGCCGTACGCTCGAAGCCCTTGTCACGGAACTGCGGCGGCGGGGGGCGGCGCGGGTACAGTCGCTCGTGCTTTTGCGGAAGCTGGGGCGGGCCGAAGTGGCCATGGAACCCGAGTACGTGGGATTCGACATTCCCGACGAGTTTGTCGTGGGGTATGGTCTCGATTTCAACGGCCGGTTTCGTCACCTGCCCTACCTTGCCGCCCTCGATCCCGACGACATCGAGGCCATCCGCAGAGCACCGCCCGATGTGGCATCCGACCGGCAACTCAATTCTTCTGGTAGTCCGCGGGGCTGACCCGGTCGGTGTTGGACGCGAGGTGGAAGTCGCGGCAACCGGGCTTGCAGCAAGCGGTGGTGAGGTGCATGTCGCGTTTACTTCAGCGGTGGGTTCATTGCCAGCGCGGCTGGCTGCCCGGGGCATCGCCGTGCATCAGATCGGCCACCGTTCACAGCCCGATGCGGCTGCGGTGGGCCGGCTGGTGAAACTCGTCCAACGGATTCAGCCAACGACGGTCTTCTCATTCGGGCGGCCGCAGGCCGCAGCCGCTGTTGCTGCGGTCCGGTTTGCGTCGCCTGTGGGCCGGCGGCCGCGGCTGGTGTGTCGCGTGGCCGTGGCCCCGCGGGGACTACGAGATGCCTGGGCGGTCACTCGGGCCGACCGCGTTATCGCGTCATCAGAGTCGGTTGGAGAAGCCTGTCGAAAGGCCGGTGTTGCGAGGCAGCGCCTCGACATCCTTGCGCCCGTCGCCGACGTGGCGTTTGCGGGTCTGGTGACGCGGGAGGAACTGGCCATTCAGTTGGGGCTCGACCCCACGAAGATCTGGTCGCTCTGCGTCGCCCCGCTGGTCGCCGAATCACGGCTTGATCGGCTGCTGTGGGCGATCGATCAGCTCGGCGTGGTCCGCCGGGATGTCGAGCATGTGCTCATCGGGAGTGGACCACAGGTGCATCGATTGCACCGCCGGGCTCGCGTGCAGCACCTGGCCGACCGGCTGCGGATCATGCCCTCGTGCGAGTGGCTGCCCGATCTGCTTCGCGAGGTGCGGTTTGTCTGGCAGCCTGGGGAGGTCGCCCTGGGGGGTGGTCTCTTCGATGCGATGGCGGCAGGCAAGCCGACCGTGGCGGTCGACAGCGAAGCTGCGCGGCAGGCGATTATCGATGGAGAGACAGGCTGGATCGTGCCGCCGCGTCCGGAGAGTGAGTTTCCCCGGCGAGCCTTTTCCCTCATCGAGGACGACGTGGCTGCCTCCCAACTTGGCGCTGCGTCTCAGGAACGGGCGGCTACATATTTTTCAGCCGATCGCTTCATCTCCGCGCTGCTCGCCGCCGTCAGATAACCCGGGCTTGAGGCTCCCGGAAGGATGACAGGCTCAGGCTGTCATCGCTTGAGGATCGCGTCCAGATTCTTTGAGAGCCGCGTGGCGATGTCGGGAAACTCGTCGCGAACGTCGGTTGTCTCACCCGGGTCGGCATCAAGATCGTAGAGTGCTTCCATGACAGAGGGCGGCTTCACTTCAGTCTGGCCGGCTCCCTTCTGTCTGCGGGACGGGAGCCGGACGAGTTTCCAGTGGCCCTCGCGGTAGCCAAAGCGACCCGATGAACCGTTGTCTTGCTGCACGAGCGCTGAGCGGCCGTGAGCCCCGGGGTCACCCAAGAGGGACCCAAGCACGTTGTCGCTATCGAGGAAAGTGCCCTTGGGCACCGGCTGCTCGGCGAGGTGAGCAAGACTGGTGGGAAGATCAATCGTGCAGACGATGTCGTCGCTTACGCCCGGTGCAATCCGGCCCGGCCACCACGTGATGAAGGGTGTGCGGGTTCCTCCCTCGTAGACGCTGTATTTACCGTCACGAAAAGGCCCCGCCGGCCGGTGATCGCCGAGTTTCTCAACCGCATCGTCTTTGTAGCCATCATCGAGTACGGGGCCGTTGTCGCTACAGAAGATCACGAGCGTGTCGTTGGCAATCCCGAGCCGCTCGATGGTTTTGAGCAGTTGCCCCACAGTCCAGTCGAGTTGCATGATGCAGTCGCCTCGCGGGCCGAGTGGACTAGCCCCCTGAAACCGCTCGTGGGCGACCCGCGGTACATGGATGTCGTGTGAGGCCAGATAGAGGAAAAATGGCCGCTTGGCATCGGCACGAGTGCATGACTCCATAAACTGTACGCTCTCCGCGACCCAGGTATCAGCCAGATCCTCATCGCGAAACCGCGCCGTCGTGCCTCCGGTATAGAAACCAATTCGACCGATTCCGTTGTGGATCGTGTTGTTGTGCCCGTGCGACCAGTCCATCTTCAATCGGTCACGATGGTCGATGCCGTTGAGGTGATCGGGCGTGGGCTTCTTCGTGCCGACCCAGAGGGGATCGGAAGGGTCGAGGTTTTTCACATGGTGTCCCTCGACGAACACCTGTGGCACACGGTCGTTGGTCGTGGGCAGGATGAAGGCCTGGTCGAAGCCGAGTTCGAGTGGCCCGGGGGCGAGGCGGCCGTTCCAGTCGGGGCCGAAGCCCCGTTCACCCAAGCCCAGGTGCCACTTCCCAACCACCGCCGTGCGGTAACCAGCCTGCTGCAGCATGGCGGGCAGGGTTGGGGCGCCGACAGGGATGACACAGGGCGAGTTTGGCGGAGCGATGCCGGTGCCCGGGCGGCGAAACGCATACTCACCGGTGAGCAGGGAGTACCGGGTGGGGGTACACGTCGAGGCGGAGCAGTAGCCGCTGGTGAACCGTCGTCCCTCCCGGGCCAGTCGGTCGATGTGGGGAGTCTGCACTCGTGTCGCACCGTTGCATGAGACGTCGCCGTAGCCGAGGTCATCGGCGAGGATGACGATCACGTTGGGTTGCGAGGCGGTTCGGGGTGTCCTCTGAAACTGTGTGGGAATCACTCGGTTCTTCTGCGGTGATCCGGCCGTGCTCCGACCACTGTCAACGCAGTGCTGCATCGCAGTGGTCAATCCCGACACCTGCTCGGGTGCGTCGGTCACTGGTGACTGTTCGCCAGGGTCACGATCGAGGTTGTAGAGTCGTGATTCCCCACCCTTGGTGAAGACGAGCTTCCATGGCCCCTTTCGGATCGCCAGATCACCGCGTAGTGACTGGTGCACCGTTGTCTGACGGGTTGGGGTGCTCGTGCGGCCGAGCAGGGCGGGCAGAAGGGAGACGCTGTCTTCGCCTGCGTTGGGAGGAAGCGTGACACCCGTGATCTCCGCAACGGTCGCGATCAGATCGTTGAGGCAGACCGTGTGCTCCCAGGTTGATCCCGGCTGCACATGGCCTGGCCAGCGGACGACGAAAGGCACTCGGTGACCGCCCTCGTGGATACTTCGCTTGGCATCTCGCCACGGGGCATAGGGTCGCCCTTCGGCACCGTTATCGGAAGTCGCGATGAGAAGTGTCTCTTCAGCGAGTCCGAGTCGTTCCAGCGCCTCCATGATGCCACCGAGCATCGCATCTCCCTGATATACCCAATCGGCATACTGCGGGTCGTCTCGGACCAAATCACGTCCCCCGCTCTTGCCCCGAAACTCAGCCGCAGGGACGACCGGCGTGTGAGGCGGGCAGACGGGCACATAGAGAAAGAACGGCTCTTGCCGATCCCGGCGGCTCTCAAGCCAGGCGAGCGTCTTGTCGAACAGCAGCGGTTGGTTGTCTACGGCCGCGACGTGCGTGACCACCTGATCTTGCTCGATCATCGTTTCAATGTTGCGGGCGTGGGTGAAACCACAGAACGTTTCGAAGCCGAGGGTCGTGGGGCCATCGGTGCAACGGCTACCGATGGGCAGCGTGTCGTCCTTGGAGCTTTCAATGCCGACCCAGTTCATGCCGAGGTGCCATTTGCCGAAGCAGGCTGTGTCGTATCCGCATGACTTCAGCAGCGAGGCGACGGTCATTCGTTCCGGTGGGATAATCGGGGGAGAGAATGTCGTGAGCACGCCGTACTGGCCGATCCTCCAGGGAGAGTGGCCGGTGAGAAGGCCGTAGCGAGTGGGCGTGCAGACGGCCGCGGCGGAGTGAGCGTCGGTGAACCGCATGCCCTCGCGGGCCAGGCGATCGAGATGGGGCGTGCGGAGGGCCGAGTCCGACGCATAACACTGCGGCTGGCCCCAGCCGAGGTCGTCGAACAAAAAGCAGACGATGTTCGGCCGCCGAGATGGCGTGGCTGCTGGCGATCCATCGGCGCCGCAGGCTAACCTATTGGCCACCCCCGCAATCAACCAAGCGAACAGTAGAAAACGCCACATACCTGTCTCCGAATGGTGTGGTGATTCGTCCGCCAAATTTTTACCGTGATCGGTGGAGGCGGCCGGCGGGCTCGAGCCCCGGCAGGGTGCCGGTCGAGGTGGCGAACGACTCCGTTTCGAGGCCGGTTCGCTGCAGCACCGACACGAACAGATTGGGCAGCGGGTGATTGTTCTTCTGGTCGAAGGCGAGGTGGCTGCCGTGACGAAAGCCGCCGCCGGCCAGCAGCACCGGCATGTTGCGAGTGTCGTGGCTCGAGGCATTGCCGAGGTTGCTGGTGAGCAGCACCGTGGTGCGATCGAGAACCGTGCCACTGTTGCTGTCGGTGCCACTGCCCTCGTCGTCGGCCTGCAGGCTCCGCAGGAAATCAGCCCAAGCGTGAACGACTTCCGTTTCCACAATCGCCAACTGGGCGAGCTTTTCGGCGTCGAGCCCATGGTGAGAGAGCGAATGGTAGCCTTCGTCGACACCCGCCATCGGCACCACACCCCCTCCGCCACCGAGGTGGAGCGTGATGAACCGAGTCGAGTCGGTGACCAGCGCGAGCCGCACCATGTCGTTCATCAGCCGCTGGCGGCCGACGAAGTCGTTGGGATTGCCGATGTCGATCGGCTTTGTGACATCGACGGCAGGCTTGGGCCGGTTGGCCCAGGCTTCACTTTCCACGAGCCGCTTCTCCAGATCGCGGACACTCGTGAGATAGGCTTCAAGCCGATGCCGGTCACCTCGGCCGAGTTGCCGCTCGAGGGATCGCGTATCGTCGGCCACAAGATCCATGATGCTGCGGCCCTCGCGGGCCCGCTGCACCTGCCGCCCCCGATCGGCCGGCGTGTCGGCGACAAAGAGCCGCGTGAAGAGCCGAGCCGGCGAGTCCTCCGCCGGAATCATCGCGCCCGTCTCAGTGTACGAGGGACTGCTTGAGCCAGAAAGGCCAAGCACGAGCGAGGGAAAGCGTGTCTCGCCGCCGAGGTGTTTGGCCAGCAGTTGGTCGATGGAGATGGTGTTGCGAGACTGAGCGGCAGCCGTCATCGGTGCTGCGGTGAGCAGGCTCGCCTCGGCGCGGTGGCCGCCTGAAACACCGGGATGCGATGTGCCGGAGACCACAGTATAGTGATCACGAAGATCCTCCAATGGTTCGAGGTAGCGGGGAGCCGTATAGCCCCGGCCTCTTTGCTGCGGGTTGAGATTGTCGGCGAGCAGGCCAAGGCTCAGCGACATTGCCACAAACCGGCGTGGTTGCCGGATGGCGGCCGATTCGCCGAAGGCCGACTGCATCGCGGAGAGCCACGGCACCGCCATCGCCACGCCGGCCCCCTTGAGCAGCGTGCGACGATCAAGAGACCGCTGGAAATCGAAGTGAATACGGCGATTCATGGATCAGACCTCACATCTCGAAAGCCAGTCTCAAACCGTTATCCTAATCGGTCACTTCGTCAGAAAAATTGGGTGGGTGACCACGGCGTGCAGAATCGACCGCATTCCATAGTCTTTTTCACCTAAAGTGCTTGCGATTTCAGCAATCGCGTCCCGGTCGGCAAATGACAGCCGGGCACCCGTTCCATAGATGACCATGTGGCCGGCGAGGCTGCGGGCGAGCTGTTCGGGACGGCTTGCCACAACGGTCTTCAACTCATCGATACCGGAAAATGGCGTGCCATCAGCGAGGTTGTCGCTGGCTTCGATCGGCGGATAGTGGCGTTTGCCCGTGGCATCGATGATTCGATAGTTCTTCCGCCACTGCCCCGCAGGGTCGAAGTTTTCCAAGGCAAAGCCGACCGGATCCATGAGGCGATGGCACGAGGCGCAGGCGGTGTTACTACGGTGCTTGGCGAGTTGCTGACGGATCGTCGTCGCACCACGGATATCGGGCTCGATCGCCGGCACGCCCGAGGGCGGCGGTGGAATTTCCACGCCGAGGAGTCGCTCGCTCACCCAGGCGCCGCGAACGATGGGAGATGTCGTGCTGCCGTTGGCCGTGATCTTGAGGATCGCTCCCTGAGTGAGAAGCCCACCCCGATGAGAGTCGGCTGACAGGGCGACGCGACGGAGTTCATCACCGGTCACACCATCGACCGCGTAGTAGCGGGCGAGACGACTGTTGAGATACGTCGAGTCAGAGGCGAAGAGTTCGGCGACGGGCTGGTCATGATCGAGCGCGTCTTGCAGAGCAGCCTGGGTTTCCGCAAGCATCGAGTGCTTCACAACGCCGTCAAACTCACCATGAAACTTGCGGTCGGGCTCGGTGAAGTCGATCTGGTCGAGGTCGAGCCATTCTGAGGCAAAGTCCTCCACAAAACGGCGCGAACCACCAGCGGCCAGCAGGCGATCGGCCTCTGCCTTGATAACCGCGTTATTGCCCAGCCCTCCCGCATCGGCCAGCGCCGAGAGCGCTGCATCGGGCGGTTCACTGGTTAGGAAATAGGAAAGCCGCACGGCCACAGCATGATTATCGAGCGCGCCCGGTGACTCGGTGAAGTAGAAGAAGCGAGGCGAGCAGAGGACGGCGCGGTAACCGGCCCGTAAGGCCGCCTCGAGGCTCTGACTGTCTTGGAAAACGTCGGTCGCCAAGGCGACAATCGAAGAGAGATCGGCGTCAGTGACCGGGCGACGGAAGGCGCGGCGGGCGAACGCCTTGATGAGCACCGCGAGATCGTCTTGAGGCTTCCGGGGGACGGGATGCCAGCGGCCGTTGTTCTCGTTCTTCTCCCATGCCAAGTCCCCTGCGAGGAGCCGTCGCACGCCGTCGTCGTCGGGCCCGCGATGCATTCGCTCCATCGTGAGCCGCTCCATGGCGATGCCCGGCACCTGCTGTGGCTCGCCTTCGCCGGCACCGATCTGGCCCCCTTCGAACCGCGCCTGCTTGAGCGTGCTGTCGCCCGGCCGGATCTCCAGCATGTGTCCCCTGCGGAGCCACGCCTCAAACTCGATCTCCCGTGGTTGCTCGAGCGCCTCGAAAGCGGTCACAAACTGCAGCAGTGGCGCACTCGAGATGCAGAGCCCCGTGCTGACCGTGCTCCACACGCCGCCGGTCTTGGGGAGATTGAGGCCACTGACGGTGAGGCGAAACCGGTACCAGCCATCGGCGGGCGCCGTCGTTGCGGGCAGCCGGCCGTAATAGGTGATACCGTTGGCCCAGATGACCGCTTGGCCGTGGAGCATTTCCGGTTCGCGACAGCGGGCCTTGGGATTGGTGCGGACGATGTCCACCGCTGCGAAGTCGCAGGTAAAACTATCCGGCGGTGACGTGGCCCGACGAAGAGCCTCATCGAGCGCCGCATCGACGACGGCGAGGTGGCTTTCCAACCGGTGGTGCGACACGGTCTGCCGCTCGGCGACGGTCGAATACTCTGCCGGCCGGCCCTCGACCGGAATCATCTCGGCCAATGGGATATCGATTCCCAGCAGGGCGTGTAGTGAACGCTCCACTTCACGGGGCGACAACTGCCGGCCTCGCACGCGTCCCTCTTCGGCATCGCGCCGATGAATCGCAGTACGCAGCCAATCACCGGTCGCAGCGACAAACGCATGGCGATCCTGCTCAGGCGGGGCTTCGCCATCGGGAGGCGGCATTTCGCCGTTTTCCACCCGTTCGATGATCCGGGACCAGCGGCGGTCGGAGGCCGTGTCGATGCCGGCTGGCGGCAGTGTGGTGAGGTCGAGGCCGCCTTCGCTCTCGTCACCGGTGTGACAGTTGAGGCAGCGTGCGGAGAGAAAGCCGACGATGGCTGCCGGGGGGGGGGGCGTGTTCGCGGCCTTGCGGGAGGTTACAGCTGCGGTGGGTGGGGGTTCTATGCCGACCGGTTTAATGGGCTGGATGCGGTAGGAGTGGGTGGCGCCGGGCGTAGCTGTCGCATCAGCGAATTCCAGCGGCACCAGCGGCTGCGTGGGGGTGTCGCTGTAGAGCAGGTTTTGAAAGAGGGGTCGACCGAAGGGATTCTTCGGCTTCTCGGGGAGCGAGGCGATTCGCTTGTCGTCGCGCTCGATCACGAATCCAGCCAGGCCGCTTTCAAGATCGGCCACGGCATCCCATGTGAGCGTGGTGCCGCTGAGCCGCAGGTTTGTCGGCGTGGGCGGAGGCGTCGTGTCGACGACGTTGGTGTCTTTGACATACTGCATCCATTTCTGGGCGCATGCCCCGTCGGGCAGCCAGCCCATGGAGAGCGGGTCGCCGCTGAAGTGTTTGGCCGGCGTGGCATCGCCGCCGGTAATCGGCCCCAGCCAGGCACTGGTGGTGGGCATCGCCGCTAGTGGATCACCGGACCGCTTCGGTAGGCGAGCCTTGAGGCAGGCATCGAGCCACGGGATGGCGAGGTACCGCTGGTTACCACACTCATGGCTGGTGAGTGGATCGATCGCGACGGCAACGAGGCCGCCCCGGCAGCGCACTGCCTCGAAGAACTTCTGGTTTGCCGGCCACACGCTCTTGAACTTATTGTCGGTGACCGTGACTCCCTCCTTCGTACCGGGGTTGCACATGATCGGCACCGCGAGTGCCGCTTCGGGCAATCCATGGGCTTTGATGGAAGGCCGCTTTTCATCAGCCTCAAAGAGGGGCACGCCCGATCGCAGCCAGGTGGCGACGGTTCGTTCCGGATGAAGCAGTGTCATGCCGCCGGCCCAGTGCCCGCCGCCGCTGTGGCCCCAGAGGGCCCAGGGGGCTGTGGCGAGTTCCGGATGGCCCGCCATCGTCCCCAGATCGACGAGTGCCCGCTGGAAGGTCCTGGCGGACCCGTTGCGTGGATCACACCACATTTGGCAGTCGGCTTGTTGCGGTTGCTCATACGACGGCGCAATCAGGGCGCAGGCGTGCTTTCGTGCCAGTGCCTGCCAGTGCAGGTCGTAGGCGCCAGTGAGCCCGGACGAGCAGGATCCCTCACCGCAGCCATGCTGGTGCACGATGATCCCGCGGAGCGTTTTCACATCCTTTGGAATCCATACGGTGTATGTAACCGGGAAGATGAGTTCTCCCGGTTCGGCCGATGCCTCGTAGCGGACACGATAATACGGTGGCTCCGCAGGGGGCCGCACATCGTACGGCGGTTCCTGAGCCCTCCCAACCGCCACGTGCAAGAAGGCCGCCGCGACAAGAGGAAACACGGCGGTGGCGAGCCAGAAATGCTTCATGGTAAGGGCGTGGTCGCTGTCAGTCGTTTTACCAGAGATTACCCTACAAGAATGGAGTTGCACCACAAACGTTACCGAAACCGCGCGTCATGCTCACCGCTTCAGCCCTGCAAACAAGCCTGAAGCGTCTCCCCCGTCGGGGTTGCCCGCACTTCGCCATCCTCAGCGACCAGTTCGCCCGCCTTGAACACCTTGGCCGGCATCGCAAACATCCGGGCTAAATCAGGATTGGGCCGGTAGAGCGTGATGTCGGCGTCAGCGCCGATGCCAAGGTGTCCTTTGTGCGGTAGCCCGGCGATTCGTGCAGGGCCGGCACGAGTGATGATACAAAGTTCCTGCAGGGTGAGTTCACGGCTGATGCCGGCCAGCGGTGAACGCTTCCGCACCTGTGGGTGTACGCGGGCCAGCGACTCCCGACGAAAGCCCTCGTCCCCCAGCAACTTCATAAGCAGCGGATAGGCGAGAAAGTGGGCCCCATTGGGGTGGTCGGTCGAAAGCACGACGCGCCACAGGTCGTCGGCCGTGAGAAACCATTCCAGACCGATCGCCCACTGCCAGGCGTGGATAAGGCTTTTTTCCCGGTAGGTGATCGGCAGCACGCCGCAACCCCCTTCGAGGTGCAGGTCGTGCGACATGAAGGGCACGTTTGTGGCATGGGCCAGATGCTCGGCTGCCGCCGAGTCGCCTGTCATTGCCACTGTATCGCCGAAGAGCACCTGGCCGACGTCGAGCGTGAGTTCGTTGTGAGCGTTAAACCACTCGACCAGCGGGGCGACGCCCGAGCCGAACGAGTCGGTGTCGAGTTCACCGCCGAGATAACTGTGGAACTGCACGTGGGCGAGATGGGCCCGCACACCGTCAAACGTCCGCATGGTCTCAAGCATCGTTCGCCAGTTGCCGGGCAGGCCGAGGTTGGCGGTGTGCACATGCAGCGGGTGCGGCAGCCCGAGCGACTGCACGACGCGGGCCAGCCGGTCGAGCAGTCGCCGGGGTGTGAGCGAGTAGCCGGGGAGGGGCGTGTCGAGATCGTGGTGGTCACCGCGGCGGCCATACTTCCAAAAGGAGGGTCCACCTGGATTGGCAACCTTCACAGCCCAGCCGCGCCCGCTGCCGATCGCCTTGCCAACGAGGCGAGCTGCTGTGCGGAGGTCGTCGCGGTCGAGTGCCGCAACAACTGCCTCATCGTCGGCTGCCAAGAGATAGATCCCCTTGTCGAGGATCGGCAGGTCGGCCAGCTCCATGTGGGCTATTGGAGCAGCCGCGGTGGCGATGGCCGCATCGAAGACGGTCGTGTAGCCGAGGGCGGCGTAGAGGCCGCCGGTCGAATGAATTGTGGGTACGGCGGCCGGATGGGAGCGGGCCAGTTGCGGCGCGATACGGCGTCCGGCGCCGACCTTCGTGCCGGCAACGTGGCTGTGGAGATCGATGCCGCCAGGCATAACGACGAGGCCACGCGCGTCGATCGTCGTAAAGCCCGTCGTATCGACAGGTGGAGCAACGATACGATCGCCATCGACCCAGATGTCAGCGACGATGCCGTCACGGTGGTTCGCTGGGTCGTGGAGCATGCCACCGGTGAGCACAAAGCGAGCGGAGGTACTCATGGGGCGGCCTCTGCGCGGGCTGCCACGGCAAGCGATTCAAGGTCAGCTGTCAAACAGGCAGGGTTGGGATTATCGAGAGTGATCACGGAGACGGTGCCTCCGTGAGATTGCAGCGCTTCCGCGACGCCGGCCGCCAGCCTGCCGACCACCACCACACAGTCGACCTCACCCCGTTTAATGAGCGACGCTGCCGCAGCTTCACCGGGCAGAAAGCGACCACCAGCTCGATCAGCCTTCGCGATCGCCCCGGCGGCTCCATACCGCCAAGTGAGCACATGCGCTGCTGTTTTCGAATCGAGGCCTGCCAACGGAATCTCGAAGGCAGGCTTCCAGCGGCTGATCGAGCGGACCAGATTCACAACGCTCCACGCCTCGAGGCCGAGCGCATCGCCATCGTGGTCTGTGATGATTGCCACGCAGGCGGCGTGGTCGATCGCCTCGACAACGGTCGTGCACGGCGTGAAGAGTGGTTCCCCGGCAGCCGCCGACATGCCGTGCAACAGAAGATGCTGCATCACCCGCGCCGCATCAACGGCTGCCTCTCGGGGGAGCGACACATGTACGTCGGCATCGGCAAGCGCAACAGGCCCCACGACCAGCGTGCGACACGCAGGTTGCGGTGGGGGAGACGGTGTTCCAAAACACTCGTTGACGATCGGGTCGCTTCCCCGCGGATCGCAGAACCAGAAGATCGCCAGATCGGCGCGGTAGCGGAGTTCCTCCCGGTCGGCGGTGACTTCACCGGCGCGGGCGATCGTGGGGCCGGCAGGGCGGGCCATCTCAGTGTCACCGGCATCGATCGCCGCCCCGATCGCTTCGGCGAGGTTACAGGCGGCCACGGCCACATCAGCAGCCACGCCGTGCAGCCCGGTTACGAGTACTCGCCGGGCTGCGGAAAGGATACGGGATATCTCTGAAGTGTTGCGGAACTTGCTGGCGGCGATTGGCGTCACGATTTTGGCAGCACCCAGATGTTGCGATAACGGACCGGGTTGCCGTGGTTTTGTAGATGGAGCGGGCCGGTTGGTGCCTCCTGCTTCTGCGGGCCGCCAGGGGTGATCCCTGGCACCTCCACGTTTTCATGAATCAGCACGCCGTTGTGTCGTACGGTGAGCCGAGCATTGGCGATCTTTTTGCCGTCTGCAAACCGCGGGGCCGTCACCTCCACGTCATAGGTCTGCCATGCGAGCGGCGGCAGGCACATGTTTACGCTCGGGGCCGCCGCCTTGTAGATTCCGCCGCACTCGTTGTCTTTGCCTTCGAGGCCAAAGCTGTCGAGCATCTGTGTCTCGTAACTGCCTTGAAAGTAGGCGCCGCTATTGCCCCGGCCCTGCCCGCGATCCTTGGGCTGATAGGGCAGGCAAAACTCGATATGCCAGGTGGCGTCGCCGAAGGCGTCTTTCGTGGTGACGCCCTCCATGAGGAGGCCGTCGTCCGTCATGCGACCGTTGATGAGTTTGTCGGTATTCGTACCGGCGAAGATGACGACCGCACCGGCAGGTGCCGCGAGGCCGAGCGTGGGGCTTTGGCGATGCACCTTGGGGAGCGTCGCGATGCGGTTGCCGGTGTCATCGAGAATGGTGACGGCCGGTGTGCCGTCGACCAGATGGATCTCAGCCCGCCGGGGACCCCCCGCCCAGTCGACCCCCTCGAGCGTCACGAAGGCGGCAGCGCCCTCTCCTGTCCGCTTGCCCTTGCCGGAGACTTTGTTCGGTGGAGTCCAGCCGGCACCAGGCAGGCCGCCCGGGTAGCCGATCGCGTCGAAGGCACCGTCACCGAGTGCCACCACCTGCACGCCCATTTTGAGCGGCTGGCCGTCGATCGTGAGATCGCCGGCGTATTCACCCTGGAAGATGAAGTCGGCATCGGCCTGCTTCGGGTCGGTGTAGGCCGGATTGCCGGTGGGCTTGGCTTGGCACACAGTGGCTGCCACGAGAAGAATGGCGGTTGCGACGAGCGGGCGACGGAAAAGAATTGGTGGAATAGTCATGAGATGTTCTCTAAAGGCAGAGTTGGTGATTTTTGGGTGTCGGGACGGCGGAGGAAAAAGTACGGTACCACGGTTCTGATGATACCCAAGCGGTTCAATCTTCCTATCGTCCGAGCTTCGCACGCGATCCACAGATCGACGCCGTTGGACCCGGGGGCATGCCGTCCGGGCCACCTAACGACGTGGGCGATCTTGTGAAGAGGCAGTTTTCAAGGCTAATGTGCGATCGATGAACAGCTAGCTTGGCGGCTCAAGGCCACGTGCCACACCACAACGACTGACAATCCATGCCTCGCGAGCGCAACGCCGACAAGCGGTACCGAGCCGAGCGGATACTCGAAGAACTTATTCGGGGCTACCCTGATGCCGCCACTGAGCTGGACTTTGGCACGCCCTTCGAACTGCTTGTGGCTACGATTCTTTCGGCACAGGCTACCGATGTGAGCGTCAACGCGGCTACGCCTGCCCTGTTTGCTGAATACCCAGACGCGCGGGCACTGGCGCAGGCTACGCCTGAGCAGATTGAGCCTTTCATCAAATCAATTGGCCTGTTTCGCAACAAAGCCAAGAATATTGTCGCCGCTGCTCAGCGGATCGTCGAGGTACACAAGGGACAGGTTCCGGAGGACTACGACGACCTGCTGGCGCTTCCCGGCGTGGGCCGCAAGACCGCCAACGTCGTCGCCAGCAACGCCTTCGGCATGCCCGCTATTGCTGTTGACACCCACGTCGGTCGGCTTGCCCGCCGACTGAAGTTCAGCCGGTATGATGACCCGAACAAAGTGGAGCAGGACCTCATGTCACTCTTCGCAGAGGAGAGGTGGACCTTTCTGCACCACGCCCTGATCCTGCACGGCCGCCGCGTCTGCCACGCCCGCAGCCCATCCTGCGGCACATGTATGCTCGCTGCCTTCTGCCCAAGCGCGGGCCAGGGGTGAACAGAACGCCGCTGCATTTTCCGGCAGTTGTGTATCCATGACTGCCGCCCAGAATCCTTACGAGCCCGGCGATTGACTGAGGCTATTTTTCTTACGCCAGCCCGGTGAGTGGGCCGTCGCCGCAGTAGTCGGGATTACCGAACCGACTGAGGTCAGTATGACCCATCGCGTGGGCCAGAGTGAGCAACAGCCGATTGTGCGGCACGCCGCCAAACTCGACCGCTCGGCCAGGCGTGAAGCCGAGGCCGCCGCCGAGCAGGACAAATGGGATGTCGGTGTGGGAATGGGAGTTCCCCTCGCCGAGTTCGTTTGTCCAGAGGATCGTGGTGTGGTCAAGGAGCGAGCCGTCGCCCGCTGGCTCCGGCGTCTCGGCCAGCCGCGTGGCGAGATGGGCGATCTCGCCTGCATACCAGGCGTTGATTCGTGTGAGTTTGTCCTGAGCAGCCTCGTTGCTGTTGGGTTCGTGGGAGAGTTCATGCTGCCCTTCGTCGATTCCCAGCCACTTGAACCGGGGTTGGCCGACCGAATTCGTGTATTGCAGCGTTGCCACCCGCGTGAAGTCGGCTGCCAATGATGAAACTACCAGTTCGATCTGCATCCGGCTGATTTTCGGCATCTGGTCGTTCTGCTCGACAACGCCCTCTTCCAGCTTCGGTACGGCATGGGCGATGGTCTCGTGATGCGTGGCCAATTCCCTTTCAAAATCCCGCACGAGCGCCGTATGGTGCTCCAGGATCTTCCGATCTTCGACAGGCAGTGCCCTTGCGACCGTGGCGAGATCCTCACGAAGTTCATCGAGCACACTCTGCAGGCTCTCACGGTCCTTCGCTTGGCCGTAGAGTTTGTGGAACATCTGGTAAGGATCGTCGATCGGCGATACTGGCTGGTTGGGGCCGGTGTAAACCATCCGCGTCCATGTGTCGGCCCGATTGGGTACGAGGACGCCAAACTCAAGCGACCCAAACCGTGTGGCCGAGTGGGGCTGCGACTGGAGGTGCCGCCTGATCTCCTGATCGATCGACAAACCGCTGGCCCAGCCCGCCGGCGTGTCGCCCCCGCCCTGCACATTACCCGGGAAGAGTTCGATGCCGGTGAGCAGGCAGCCGATGCCACGCATGTGGAGGTCGCCGTCGCCTCGCACTTTATTATGCACGCCCTTGAGGGTGAGCAATTGGTCACGAAACGGGTCGAGCGGTTGCAGACTTGCCGGCAGCCCCACCGGTACCCGCACCGGTCCGGGCGTCATGAATCGGCCCGGAATGGTCGGCCAGAAGTTTTTCTTCACGACGCCGTCGGGGCTAAAGACGATGATCAGTCGCTTCTTCGCCGTGGTCGAACTCGCCAGCGCGAGGCTCGGGAGGTTGCCAAGAAAGGGCAGCACGGCCGAGCTGACGCCGAGATGACGCAGGAAGGCACGGCGGGAGAGCAGGGAAGCGGCAGTCATGGCTGGTTCTCTTCGTTTCCGACTGAGTGGCCGGCTGGGGTGACGTTGGCGACCGCGTTCTGCGGCGGCGATGACGCCACTACCATACTATCGACCATGAGGCGGCGGATATCGAATCCGGCGTCTGCGAATGATGTGTGCAGATTTTTCAGGGTGTCGCCCCCCCACGCCCTCAGTGGCTGCTTTGTCAGCGCGTGGAACAGGTTTTGCACAAACGCCTCTTGCGCATCGCGGCTAACAGCCAGATAGGCTGCCAGTTCCCGCCCACCACGAAACTCTGCCTCCTGGCCCTCACGAGGCAGGTACGACCCGGTGGCATCCACGTTCTCCTCCTCGCCCGAGGCAGTTTGCTCAACGGTACGGTAGCGGCCGATTGCATCGAAGTCTTCCAAGGCGAAGCCGAGTGGATTGATCATCATATGGCAACTCTGACAGGCGACCGCCTTCGTCTGCAGCGCCACCCTCTGGCGGGTGGACAGGTCGGGATGCTGCTCTGGAGCAAGTGGTGTAATCGCCTCCTGTGGTGGCTTGAGCACGTTACCCAGCACGCTGCGGGCCAGAAAGACGCCGCGATGGATCGGAGAAGTTGCTCTCGAATAGGAAAAGACTGAGAGCAGGTAGGGGTGACAGATCACACCGCCGCGGCGACCGTTGTCGAGCCGCACGCGACGAAACCCAGTCTCGCCCGGCAACGAGGCACCGTAGAGGGGGCCCAACCTCTCACTCAGATAGACCTCGTCGTCAGTGAACAGCCGGCGAAAGTCACCGCTCGTCCAGACGACGTCATCCAAAAAAAGATCAAGGCTGGTTCTCAGGTCGGCGGTGATCCCGGGTGAGATATCTCCAAAGAATGACGCGTCTTTCGTCAGTTCCGGGCCAAGGTCGACGCGCAGCCAGGTGAAGAAAAAGTCACGAAGTTTGGCCCGTGTCCGCCGGTCACTCACCATGCGTTCGGCCTGCCGCCGCACCTGCTCCGGTGTGGCGAGTTGGTTCTTCACTGCGGCTTCCCAGAGTGATTGGTCGGGGAGTGAGTCCCAAAGTCCAAACGACAGCCGCGCTGCTGTGGCGAACGGATCGGTGACAGCGGCCGACTCGCGAAACAAGAACCGTGGTGAGCCGAGCACGAGAAGGATCGATCGTTTGAGAGCGGTGTCGAGATCGGGCGCGTCGGCGAAGGGGCGATCGATCACCAAGGCTCGGAGGTCATCGGTGAGGGGGCGGCGGAATGCCCGCTCGGCAAACGTCGCGGCAAACCGCCGCAGTTTGTCGGCGCGGTCGGGGGCATCCCGCTTCACGTTGGCCAGATGTTCGATGTGGTCGATCACGTAGTCGGCCGTCTCGCCGGCGGCCACCGTGGCGGCAGAAAACCATTCCTTTGAGAGCGTCGTGCCCCGTTCGTAGCCGATCGACTTATCATCGGGAGGAAACGGGGTTGTGATGACGAATACCTGCGGGCTGTCGAGCGGAATGAGCACCCTCTCCGGCACTGGCTCCAGATCGCCATGCGGCGGCTTCCACAGCAGCGTGATCGAGGCGTCGGTGAAAGGCTCATGTTTCTTGTTGTCGACGCCCTGATTGGCCTTCGAGAATTCCAGCCGCAGTGGATACGTCCGGCCACCGAGGAGCATCAGACTGGCACGGTACTCTGTATCCGCACCCGACTTCACGTAGGCGTCGATGAGTGGCGGTTCATACCACGCTGTGTTGAGGGCTAGTTTTGCCGAGTGCTCGGTACGAATGACAAACTCATAGAGTCCCGTCTCCGGGGGCACGATCGACCCCGTCCACCGGATAGCAAATCGATTGGGCTCGAATTGCTCAGGGTCAGGTCCTTCGACACCGAAAAAGAAATTGACTCGCGGATCGATCCGTTCGAAGACAAGGTCCTTCCGGTCAAAGTTACGGCCGTGGAAATATTCACCGCGGAGGCCACGCCGGAGATCGGCGTTTGGGCCTCGGCCGCGGAAGCTTGCGAACAGGTCAGCCAGGGTGTTGAGGTATTCTCGTATGGTGAGGCGTGAGAGTTCCACGCGGGCGGGACGGTGACGATCACGGGCCAGAGGTGAATAGAACGTCCCATGAATGAATTCGGCGACGTTTCGGGCGGCCTCTTCACGCACCGCCTGTGGATCATCCTCAGGCATCGTCTCGTCGATGTACGCGGCGAGTTGGTTGATCGAACGATCGCCGATGAGGGGTTCAGGGGTGTCAGCAGTCCCCTCGCCGTTTTCGCCATGGCAGCGGCCGCAATGATCGCGGTAGATCACCGCTCCGGGAGTTTCATCGGCTGCTCTCAAGACATGTCCGCCCCGTCCTGCCAAGAGGAGAGACAGGAAAACAGCCTGAGACGAGGAGCGGATGCCAAACATGACGAAAACTCCAGATTCACTCTATTGTAAGAGAAAAGAGGAACTCGCAAATCGGAGGTGCGCGATGCCGAATCGAGGCCCAAGTCTCAAGAGCGTGTCGAGAAGACACTTTTCGAAATGGTGCGGCTCGAATTTGGCCATCGGGGCTGCCGTGATCGGTGGGGCTGCGCTTCCGCATAGTGTGCGTTCTGCGTCCACAGCAGCGCCATCCGAACGCCTGAACATCGCATGTATCGGGGTCGGGGGTCGGGGGGCTGCCAATATTTCTGGGGTCCAGGAAGAAAACGTTGTTGCCTTGTGTGACGTCGACGAGCGAAGAGCCGCTAAGTCATTTGAAAAGTATGAATCAGCGCGCCGCTTCAGCGACTTTCGTCGCATGTTCGATGAGATGGATCGGGACATTGATGCGGTCGTTATTAGCACACCAGACCATACGCACTTTCACCCAGCGTGGTGGGCAATCGAGAGAGGTAAGCACATCTATCTCGAGAAGCCTCTGGCCCACGAAATCGTAGAAGTGAGGCGACTCACGGAGGCGGCTCGGGTGAAGAACGTGGCTACGCAACTGGGGTGCCAGCGGCACGCCCTCACTGGGTTG
This sequence comes from Candidatus Kuenenia sp., assembly GCA_038144795.1. Classification (GTDB taxonomy): domain Bacteria; phylum Planctomycetota; class Planctomycetia; order Pirellulales; family UBA1268; genus CACORA01. The sequence goes on from JAYQOK010000021.1 coordinate 28,500, forward strand.
CGCGCGGGCGTGGAGTTAGTACGTTCGGGGATGATCGGTGAGATTCGCGAAGTGCACTCCTGGGTGAAGAGCGGCCGAGGCATGCCTGCGGTTCCGGGCAGAACGGATGCCCCCCCACAGGCCTGGCGTGGGATCTCTGGTTGGGGCCAACGCCTGAGCGGCCATACTCCAGTGGTTTTGCGCCCTATGACTGGCGGTTTTGGTGGGAGTTTGGCACGGGTGAAACCGGCAACTGGGGCTGTCACATCCTCGACATACCGTTTTGGGCCCTCAAATTGGGACGGCCAATACACGTCTCAGCTGGCGGTCCCGAACCTGATCTCGACCGCACGCCGAAAGCTTTGCAGAGTCGGCTTGATTTTGCGGCGCGCACGTCTTCGACAGGGACCCAGCTTCCGCCGGTCAGTCTCCACTGGTATCAGGGGGTTCCTGGAGTGCTCAGTGAGAAGGGCATCGATCCGAAACTGGCCGACAAGCACAACACGCTCTTTATCGGATCCGAGGGATTGCTGCTGTGCGGGTTCGGGGCTTGGAAGCTCTTGCCGGCCGGAGTATTTGCCGATGTTTCAGAGCCCCCGCGAACTCTCGACGCATCGCCGGGGTTCCACCGGGAGTGGTTAAATGCCTGTCGCGGGGAGGCCCGGGCATCGTGCCACTTTGACTACGCGGGACCGCTGACCGAGGCGGTGCTGTTGGCGAACATTGCCTACCGAGTGCAGGGGGATTTTGCCTGGGACGGAGATGCCTTGAGATCATCACGAGCCGATGCCAACACGCTGCTGGCGCGGGAATACCGCACTGGATGGACGGTCTGATCACATGCGTGGGAGAGCCGGCCCCCGGAGACGACGTGGTTGTGTTCCTCAAACCAGCCCTGTCTCGTTCGGAGGTGCTGTCGGTCAGGCTTCAGGTTTGGCAAACACCAGTCGTCCGGCTGATGTTTGAAGCGTGCTCGTCACGCTCGCCCGTACGCTGCGGCCAATCCGGTCGCGTCCCCCTTCCACGACCACCATGGTCCCGTCATCGAGATACCCGACTCCCTGGCCCGGTTCCTCGCCCAGCTTTACAAGCCGCACCTCAAACGTGTCGCCTGCAACAAATGATGGCTTCAGCGATAACGCCACCTCGTTGAGGTTGATTGTCGAGACTGATCGCACAGCTGCTGCCTTTGAGAGATTGACATCATTGGTGATGATGCGACCGTGGAGCTGCCGCGCCATTTCGACCAGCCTCGATTCGTCAGAAGCGTCAGACCCGGAATCCAGATCATCCGCCAGCACTTCAAGATCAACGAGTTTGCAACCGCGGAGTCGGTTGAGAATATCCAGACCGCGGCGCCCGCGAATGCGACGAGACTTGTCGGGTGAATCGGCCGCCTCGTGCAATTCGTCGACGATAAACGTCGGCACCACAAAACGACTCTGAAAAATTCCAGTTTCTACCAGATCGGCAATGCGTCCATCGACGATTGCAGTGGAATCAAGCACGTTGGGCCGCAGTCCCTTCACATCGCGAGCGAATTCAACATACGGAATGATGAATCGAAAGTCGCTGCGGGTCTGTAATAGCAGACTTGTGCAAACGTAGCACAGCACGGCACCGAGGATGGGCGGTAGCCATTGATGAACTGGATGCTGGGCGCTTGCCGGCAAAAACGGAGCGAGTGCCAAGAGAGCGATGTAGGTGACAAAAACTCCGATCAGGAGGCCGAAATAGACCGCCGTAATGACCGTCAGGTCCTTCCGACGAAGCGACACGTCAACGCCAATGATTCCCACCGTTCCGGCAATCATGCTTCCAAGGATAGTCCAGGGAACCCAGGTCGGTGCATCACGGAGAGATTCCGAATTAATCATGAGGACGGCGACCCCGGCCGACACCAGCAGGAAGATAATGCGAAGGATGATCGTGGCCATGCTGCCTACTATATCACACGCGGCGGTCGTAATCCCATTCCAGGTAGCGATCGGTCATCCCGGCGAGGTAATCCGCTACGCTGCGTCGGAGCCCGACGGACGAGACTCGCTCCCGATAGCTGGGGGCGACTGAATCTGGGTGGTCGCAGTACCAGTGGAAGAGGCGGGAGAGTTTTTCTTGGGCCGCCAGCCGAACGCCCATTACCCGTTCGCTCCGGTAGACCTTGCGGAACAGAAATGCCTCGAGGTCTTTCTTGCCGGCGGCGACCTGTGGCGAGTGGGTGACAATCCGCAGCGGTTGACCGGCGGCGGTCTGCTGGGAGCGAACCGACGCCACGGAATCGATGCCCAGCCTCGCGATGGCAGCCTGGCTTTGCTTGATCAAGTCACCGGCCTGCATATCGACGAGTTCATGGATCAACGCGCGACGGCGTTCAATGCCATCGAGCGGGCCGTAGCGATCGGCCGCCCGTGCGGCGGCTTCAGCCACGAGAGGCAGTTCGAGCAATTCCTCGAGCGCGACCAGCCCGAGTTCGATGGCGTCATCGGCATCGTGCGTGTCGTAGGCGATCGAGTCGGCGGCATCGACCACCTGGGTTTCCAGAAGCGGCGCGGCAGTCGGCCGGATACCAGCCGCCGGCCGGCCCTTGACCCGCGCCGCCTGGGCCTCGAGGATCTCGCGCGAGAGATTGAGGCCGGGAAAGTCTGGATAGCGGGTCTCGAGCAGTTCCATGATCCGCAACGCCTGAGCGTTGTGGTTGAAGCCTCCCTCGTCAGCGAGAAGTTCGTCGAGCGTGTCTTCGCCAGCATGGCCCAGCGGCGGGTGGCCAATGTCGTGGGCGAGGGCGAGCGTCTCCACAAGATCCTCGTTGAGAGCAAGCCCGCGGCCGAGCGTGCGGGCAATGCCGGTCACTTCGAGGGTGTGCGTGAGCCGGCTGCGGTGGTAGTCGCCGAGATAGCCGGTGAAGACCTGAGTCTTATGTGCGAGTCGACGAAAGGCCGACGAGTGGACGATCCGATCGTGGTCACGCTGATACGGACTGCGGATCGGATGGGGTGGCTCAAGGTGTACGCGGCCCGCCGAGTCGGTTGCATGCATCGCGTAGGGGGCGAGGAGGAGTGACTCGCGAGCCTGCCAGTCAGCGGGGGGCGTCATGGTGGTCGTCACCTGGCGTTCGACAGGGGTTGCTTGGCTTCGGTCAGTTGCTCCCACAGGCTGTCGAGTGACTGCGGCAGCACTCGGGCACCGGCGATTGTCGGCATGAAGTTCACGTCGCCGCTCCAACGGGGCACGATATGCCAGTGAAGATGGCCGGGCAGGCCGGCGCCGGCCACACGGCCGAGATTCAGCCCGACATTAAAGCCCTGCGCCTGCATGCGGCCCTCGATGACGCGACACCAGAAGGTAAGGCAGTGCTGAAGATCGAGGAGCTGTGAGTCTGTGAGATCGGTGAGCGCCGCTCGGTGGTCGAGGGGGGCCACGAGGAGGTGGCCATTCGAGTACGGAAACCGATTGATCACGACGATGCTTGAGCTGGTGCGTTCCACCACACCGAGTTGCTGGTCGTGGTCGGGCTCGGCAGCCGTCGCCCGGCAAAGGAAGCAATCGTGATCGGCACCCGGTCGCCACTGCCGCGGCTCGATCGCGGTGGCCGGCTCGCCTGTGTCGTAGCCCTGCACGTAGCCAAGCCGCCACGGGGCCCAGAGGGTTTCGTGAGTCATAGACGGTATCATACTCGAAAACGCACTCCAAGCTCTGGTTGGCTCCGGGGTTGCCCATGCCACTTCGCCGGACGTTCGCTACGGCCCTCCAGGCCTTCGCTCACTCGGACCTGGCTGCGCTTCGGCATCCATGCCTGCGCTTGCCAGCTACGCCGGCTCCATGGCACGGGCAGCCCCTCGCTGTGTTTGCGGAAAGGGGGAGGGTGATTCTGTCTTGACGTGCGTTCGATTGTTTCCGCAAATGGCGGGATGGAATTTAAAGTCGCGATCGATGTCTTTGCCGGTCCGCTGGATTTGCTGCTCTACCTCGTCAAGAAGCATGAGGTGGATGTGACGGAAGTGCCGATCGCGAAGGTGGCGGAGGAGTTCATCGCCTACCTCGACGTGCTGGAAGATTTGGCGATCGACCAGGTCGGTGAATTTGTCGATCTGGCGAGTGTGCTCCTCGAGATCAAGGCCCGTGCTCTGTTGCCACGGCCGGAAGAAATCGAAGAGGAGGCAGAACTGGTCAAAGAGGATCTCGTCGGGCGACTTCTCGAATACAAGCAGTTTCGCGATGCTGCCGTACTGCTCGAGGATCGGGCCCGGCAGTGGGAGTTGCGATTTTCCCGGCTGCCGATCGAAGAGCAGGTCGAGAAAGGCAAGCCGCCCGAGGTGACGATCGCCGACGCCCATGTGTGGGATCTCGTCGGGGCGATGTCGCGGGTATTGCGGAAAAAGGAGCGGCGGAAGCCTCGGCAGATTGTGCACGACGACACGCCGATCGAGGTTCACATGGAGCGGGTCGCAGCGGTCGTGCAGGAAAAGGGAAGGGCGGCTTTCACGGAGTTCTTCGACGAGGATATGTCGCGATCAAAAATGGTGGGTATCTTTCTGGCGGTGCTAGAACTCGTCCGCCGTGGTCGGCTTTCGGCCACTCAGGAGCAGCTCTTCGACGAGATCTGGCTCGAGCCCGCCACCACCCCGCCCCGAGTCGCGGCATGATCGAAAACGCCCCGGTCCGCACCATCACCCACAAGGGGCTCACGGTGGAGGGCTACTCCCGCGCTGCCGTGCAAAGCTATTGGCGGATTCCGGAGCTCAAGCTCGGCTTCGATCTGGGCGGCCAGCCCTGGGGCTTCATGGCCACCAGCACCTGGTTTCTCTCCCACACGCATCTCGATCACATCGCCGCCCTGCCGGTCTACGTGGCGCGGCGACGGATGATGAAGATGGAGCCCCCAACCATCTACGTGCCAGAATCCTCGATCGAGCCGATCGAGAAACTGCTCCGGGCCGTCAGTCGCCTCGACCGGGGCCGGCTTCCGTGCACCCTTCTCCCGGCCCGGCCGGGCGATGAGATCGAGCTTTCCCGCGAACACGTGGTCACCGTCTCAAGCACCACCCACACACTGCCAAGCGTCGGCTTCGTGGTCTGGGATCGCCGCCGCAAACTGAAGCACGAATACCACGGTCTGCCCGGCGACAAGATCCGCGACCTGCGGCTCTCCGGCGTGGAGGTGACCCAGGAGGCCCGCACGCCGCTGGTGGCCTACCTGGGTGACAGTTCGCCCGAAGGCCTCGACCGCTGCCCGGCCATGTTTGAGGCGATGATCCTGATCACGGAACTCACCTTCGTGGCCCACTCCCACCGCAAGGAGAAGATCCACAAATACGGCCACATGCACCTCGACGACCTGCTGGCCCGCCGGGAGCGATTTCGCAACGAAGTGATCATCGCCACCCACTTCTCCACCCGCTACACCGACGACCGAATCCGCCGCATCATAGGGAAGAAGATCCCGGACATGCTCGATGGGCGGTTGCACATCTGGCTGTAACGGCCAGAGCCTCGGTTGCCATGACCAACTCGCCCAACCGGCCCGGGGTTGCCCGTGCCATATCGACGGATGTTCGCTCCGGGCATCCTGCCCTTCGCTCACTCGATGCCAGCATCGCTTTCGGCATCCATGCC
>JAYQOK010000022.1:0-22814 GCA_038144795.1 Candidatus Kuenenia sp.
GGTGAGGTCTGTCAACGCCATGCCGACGACGGCGAACTCATCCGGCAGGAGCCCCTCGCAGGCGAGGTTGTAGAGAGCTGGCATTAGCAGCCGCTTCGTGAGATCGCCCGAGGCTCCGAGGATGACAAGCACCCCCGCCGCGGCAGTCGAGGCCTGCCCGGCCTGATTATTGGGTGTGGCCATGGGTGATGTCCTTACCTGCTCTCTCAAGGCCACCGGTCAAAAACTGGAGAGGAGTCAGAAACTCCAGCAGCTTCCGTCAATCTTACCGCAGGTGAAAGGAATCGCACCGTCGCTCCTTGGGGACTCTCGTATAGGCTCATCGCAAGGCTCTTCTCAGCTCCGGATTCGGCAGGGTTTTGTCGGCATGTCTCCACTGCCTCCGCCGCTGCGGCACGGTGGGAGGCCGTGGCGTTGGAGCACGAGGTCCATCGACTCCAGGCCCAGACAAATCCCCACTTTCGTTTCAACGCACTCAACGCCGTCGTTGACTGCAAAGAAGTGCTACTGCCCCGGTGCTAAAAGATTTCCCACGGCTGGCCAATCGGCCTCGCTTGACCTCAGAATCGGGGCTACCATCAAATCAGTTAACAAGCCTGCCGGCAGACGGTGCCCCGAGTTGGTGGCAGCATACTGCTGCTGTCGCCGAGTGCCCGTCAGTTGTAGTGGACGAAAGACAACAACATGCCGAGCGTTTGTATCCATTTATCCCGCTCCTGCTTCATTCCCATCGCCGTCTCTGCGGTGGCGGTTGCGTTCGGCCGGCCTGCGGCACTTGCCGACGGCATGGCTGACGCCACCGCGGCCGTCAGTGGATTTACGCTGCCCGAGGGTATGACGATGACTGCCGTGGCCGCCGAGCCGCTGGTGGCGAACCCCGTCGCCTTCTGTCTCGATGAGCAGGGCCGGATCTATGTCTGCGAGACCTTCCGGCAGAGCCGGGGTGTCGAAGACAACCGCGGCCACGGGAATTGGCTCGAGACCGACCTCTCGCTCACGACGGTCACCGAGCGGGTCGCGATGTTCCGGAAGTTTCTCGGTGACAAGGCGGCGGCCTACACCGAGCATGAGGATCGCATTCGGCTGCTTGCCGACAGTAATGGCGACGGCGTGATGGACCGCGTCACCGATTTCGCCGCCGGCTTCAATCAGATCGAAGAGGGCACCGGGGCCGGCGTGCTCGCGATTGACGGCGACGTTTACTACACCTGCATTCCCCGGCTCTGGCAGCTACGGGATGACGACGACGACGGTGTGGCTGAACAGAGAGAAGCTCTGCACGATGGCTACGGTGTGCGGGTCGCTTTCCGGGGCCACGACATGCATGGCCTTGCTCTCGGCCCCGACGGCCGCGTGTATTTCAGCATCGGCGACCGCGGCTACAACGTGCTGACGCCAGAGGGCAGCAGGCTTGTGCGACCTGAGACAGGCGCGGTCTTCCGTTGCGAACGTGACGGCAGTGGCTTGGAGGAGTTCGCCTACGGCCTGCGAAATCCTCAGGAACTTGCCTTCGACGACTTCGGCAATCTCTTCACCGGCGATAACAATTCAGACTCCGGCGACCGGGCCCGCTGGGTCCATGTCGTTGAGGGCGGCGACGCCGGCTGGCGGATGCACTATCAGTACCTGCCCGACCGCGGGCCCTGGAACCGCGAGCGGATTTGGTGTCCCTACCGTGCCGACGAGAAAACCACTGCCGTGCAGCCGGCGGCGATCGTCCCGCCGGTCGCCAATCTCGGCGACGGACCCTCCGGTCTTACGGCCTACCCCGGCGTTGGCCTGCCGCAGCAGTACGACGGCTATTTCTTTCTGACTGATTTCCGGGGGAGCAAGGCAAATAGCGGCATTCGGTCGTTCACCGTCAAGCCGAAGGGCGCGAGCTTTGAACTCGCGGACAGCGACTGGTTCATCAAGGGTGTGCTCGCCACTGATGTCGACTTTGGCTACGACGGCCGCGTCTATCTGAGCGACTGGATTGAGGGCTGGGACGGCACAGGCAAGGGCCGGATCTACGCCGGGGCGATGCCGGAGGCAGTGGCTGCCGCCGAGGTGGCGACACTGTTTCGGGAAGGCTTTGCCAAACGGTCGCCCGCGGAGCTTGAGCGGTTGCTCGATCACGCCGATCGTCGAGTGCGGCAGCGGGCTCAGTTTGCGTTGGCCGAGCAGAACCAGGCAGTCCTCTTGGAACAGGCGGCAGTCGATACTGCCCGGCCGCTGCGGCCGCGGCTCCATGCAGTCTGGGGGCTCGGGCAGTTGCTGCGGAGGGACGTAATCGAACCCGTTTCCCTGCTGGCCTTGCTGGACGATCCCGACAGTGAAGTCCGCCGGCAGGCGGCAACAGTGCTCGGCGACGCCCGGCGGAGCGAGGCGGTGCCCCAGCTGGTCGGCTTGCTGGGCCCTGGTCATTCCGCTGCCGAACAGGCCGCGGCGGCGATTGCCCTGGGGCGGATCGCTGCCGCGAGCGAGCACTCCCAGGTGGCTGCGGCCGTGCCTGCACTGATCGATCTCCTGGCCCGCAACGACGATGTCGATGCCGTCCTGCGGCATGCTGCCTGTTTTGGCTTGGCCGCTGCATCGCCGGCGGGCGATCTGGTCGGGCTGGTAGCCGACCCAAAGCTAGCTGTGCGGCTGGGGGCGGTAGTCGCCCTCGGTCGGCAGCAAGCCGGGGGGCTCGCGGCGTTTCTCGATGATGCCGATCCGCGGGTCGTCACGGCGGCCGCCCGGGCGATTCACGATGAGTCGGACGGGGTTGAAATGGCCGCCCTCGCGGCGATTGCCTGCCGGGATGATCTCACTGAATCGGCCCGCCGCCGGGCCATGAACGCCGCTTTCCGGCTTGGCGGCTCCGAGCAGGCCTACCGGGTCGCCCGGCTGGCAGCCGACACTAGGCTAGCCGAGGCCTTGCGGCTGGAAGCCATCGAGGAACTGCATCTCTGGGAAAGCCCGCCGGCACTCGACCGGGTGACCAACCGGCACCGGCCACTGACTGAGCGGCCAGCAGCTGACGCAGCCGCCGCGGTTGCCGCCCACTTCGCCGGCATGCTTGAGGGACCGGATGCCGTCCGCGAGCAGGCTGCCGCCCTGCTGGCAAAGCACGAGGTGGCCGCCGCCGTGCCGACCTTGCTGACGGTGATGGACAACGCTGAACAGCCGGCGGCAGTGCGGGCGGCGGCAGTGACCGCGGTTGGCCGGCTGCAACTGGCGGCGGTCAGCCAGCGGATGCGGATGCTGCTTCGTGACCCTGCTTCAGCGGTCCGGTCTGCCGCGAGGGGGCTTCTCGGCAGGATCGATCCGGCCCTCGCCGTGGTTGAACTCGAGGCTGTCTTGAACGATGGCAATGTCGGCGAGCAACAGGCGGCGATCGAGAGTCTGGTTGCCCTGAAGACAGCTGCTGCCGATGCCGTTCTGCAGGCCGCCCTCCTCGGGCAAGCTGATGGTACGGGGCCGCTTGCCATCCGACTCGATCTGCTCCAGGCGGCTGCGGCCCGCAAGACGCCGGCACTGCTTGAGGTAGTCACGAGCCTTGAGGTCGCCCGTAATCCCAGGGATTCACTCGCCGCCTGGCGGGAGTGCCTGGCCGGTGGAGATGTGGCCGCGGGCCGGAAGATCTTTCATGAGAACACGACGGCCAGTTGCCTGCGGTGCCATCAGGTGAACGGCAAGGGGGGCGAGGTTGGCCCGAACCTGTCGGAGATCGGCAAAATGAAACCGACGGAGTATCTCCTCGAGTCGATCGTCGACCCCAACGCGGCCATCGCCAAAGACTTCGCGACGGTGCAGTTCCTGCTGGCCGATGGGACGACGACGGCCGGCATTGTCCGAGAGGAGACCGCCGAGGCCTTCCGGATCATCACACCGGAGGCGAAGGAACTGATGATCGCCAAGGAGGAAATCGACGAGACCTCCGCCGGACTCTCCGGCATGCCTGCCGACATCGCCAAGCAACTCTCAAAGCGGCAGATCCGCGACCTGGTCGCCTATCTGGAAACCCTTCAGAAAGAGCGGAAGCCGACCGGCCACGAGGAGTAGCCGGCCGGCATCCACAGCGTGTAAGCCGGGTCGGACGCAAGGCACCGAACCCCCGGGATCTCCCACCACTGGCTGAGGCTGTGGATATCGATCGCGGGCAGTTCGTCGGGCGGTCGGATGTCACAGCAGCCTCCGGTGCCGTGCCCATCACTCGCATGCCCGTCAGACGCGGCCTCGCGCCGCTTGCCGACGTTCCTGATAGCCAGTGCCGTGACGGCGGGCCTGGGCGGGTGATTCGGCGCAAAGACGCCGTACCGGTGCCAATGCTTGCGCGGCGGCGGCAGCACTACAACACCGTCAGGCCCCACAGTGCCTTGGGATACCGGCCCCCGGCCCCTGAGTCGCTGCAGCCCTGTGTGGCTGCTACGGCTACGCCTCCGCAACCGCACAGGGCTGGTCTGTTGGAGGGCAAAACCCTAACTTAAAAACTGGTACCGCACTGGGGGGCAGGTCACCAGCTACCGGCCCTGCATGGCTAACAAACCGGCTGCCATTGACCGGGCTATCCTTTTTATCCTTCAGCGTTACTCCGCAATCGTGGCGATTCTCAATCGGCAAGATACGCTGATCCCAACCAATGACAGTTGGATCGCGGCCGCCGCGCTCGAAAATGGCGGCCGCATGGTTGCGCGCGACAGCCACTTCAAGGCAGTGCCTGGCTTGATCGTTGAGGCACCCTACTTCACCCGTAGCGAAGCAGCAGCTCCTGCGGCTCGACGGGCGTGCCGGGAGATACGAGCACTTCGGCGATCGTGCCGTCGCGGTCGGCATGCACGGTTGTTTCCATCTTCATGGCTTCGAGGCTGAGCAGCTTCTGTCCCTGTGTCACCTTGTCGCCCGGACGCACGGCGACGGTGACGACGAGCCCCGGCATAGGCGAGCCCACCTGGTTCGGATCGCCCGTCACCGCCCGCGGCCGCCGCTGCACCTGCCCCTCGAGCGTGCGGTCGGTCACCGAAACGCTCCGCGGCTGGCCGTTGAGCTCGAAGAAGACGGTTCGTGTGCCATCGGCATGCGGCTCGCCCACGGTGAGCAGCCGCACCAGCAGCGTCTTGCCCGGCTCGATACTGATCGGCAGCTCCTCACCTGGCTTCGGCCCCTCGAGAAAGGCCGGCGTGGGCAGCACGCTCACATCGCCATGCCGAGCCACAAACTGCACAAAGTCTTGAAACACCCGCGGATAGAGGAGCCACGAGAGCACCTCGCGGGGGGATGCCATGCGGCCGAGCAACTCGCCGACCGTCTTCTCGGCGGCAGCAAAGTCGGCCGGCGGCAGTGACTCACCCGGCCGACCAGTGATCACCTCGCCGTTACGAACGACTCGCTTCACCACCTCCGGCGGAAACCCTCCCGGCGGCTGGCCCATCCGACCGGCCAGCAGATCGAGCACCGACTCGGGAAACGATAGCTCCCGGGAATCGTTCAGGAGGTCGGAGGCCTGCATGCCGTTCGTGACGAGCAGGAGCGCGAGATCCCCCACCGCCTTGCTCGTGGGCGTCACCTTCACGATGTCGCCCACGAGCTGATTGACGTCGGCATACGCCCGGCAGACGTCCTCCCACTGGTCGCCCAGCCCCAACGCCTTGGCCTGTTCGAGCAGGTTGGTGAACTGGCCGCCGGGCATCTCGTGAAGGTAGAGGTCGGCATCGGGGGCCTTCATGCCGCATTCGAACGCCGTGTAGTGGTCGCGAACCGCCGCCCAGTAGTGGGTGAGATGGCGGAGCGGGTCGGGATCGAGACCGGTGTCGAGCGGCGTGTTGCGGACCGCCTCGACGATCGCGTTGAGGTTGGGCTGGCTCGTGAGGCCGGCAAAAGGCGCCATCGCGGCATCGACCACGCTCGCCCCGTTGCGACCGGCCTCGAGCGCACTGGCCAGCGAGGCTCCCGACGTATCGTGGGTGTGGAAGTGGATCGGGATGCCAACCTCGTCGTGGAGCGCCTTCACCAGCTTCGCCGCCGCGAACGGCTTGCAGAGGCCGGCCATGTCTTTGATGGCCAGCATGTGGGCGCCGCGTTTTTCGAGTTCCTTGGCGAGTTCCACATAATAGGCGAGCGAATACTTCGTCCGCTTTGGGTCGAGCACGTCGCCGGTGTAGCAGATCGCCGCCTGGCAGATCGCGCCGCTTTCGATCACCGCATCCATCGCCACGGTCATGTTCGGCACCCAATTGAGCGGGTCGAACACGCGGAATACGTCGATGCCGGCGTCAGCCGATTCCTTCACGAAGGCCTGTACGATGGTGTCGGGATAATTCGTGTAACCGACAGCGTTGCTGGCCCGCAGCAGCATCTGGAAGAGAATGTTGGGCACCTTCTCACGGAGCTGCGTCAGTCGATCCCACGGGCACTCCTTCAGAAATCGCATCGCCGTGTCGAACGTGGCCCCGCCCCACATCTCGAGTGAGAAGAGGCCACTGGCCAAATGCGCATAGGCATCTGCGACGGCGAGCATGTCGTGCGATCGCATCCGCGTGGCCAGGAGCGACTGATGGGCATCCCGCATCGTCGTGTCGGTGATCATCAGCTGCCGCTGGCTGCGGACCCAGGCGGTGAACTTCTCCGGGCCGAGTTCCTTGAGCTTGTCGCGGAGGCCAGGCGGCGGGGCGGCGATGTGGTCGTAGTCGGGCACGATCGCCGGCTCCCTTCGCACGGCCGCGGGCCGCCCCTTCACCAGCGGGTTGCCGTTGACGATCACGTCGGCCAGATATTCCAGCAGCTTGGTGGCCCGATCCTGACGAACCGGGAAGTCGAAGAGGGCAGGCGTCTCGTCGATAAACCGCGTGGTGCACTTCCCGGCAAGGAAGTCAAGATGGGTGACGAGGTTGATGAGAAACGGAATGTTGGTCTTCACGCCGCGGACGCGGAATTCCTGCAGGCACCGTTCGATGTGGCCGGCTGCCTCGTCGAGCGTGAGGCCGCGGGCGGTCACCTTCACCAGCAGCGAATCAAAGTAGGGCGTCACCACCGCGCCGGAGAAGGCGGTGCCGGCATCGAGGCGGATGCCGAGGCCGCCTCCCGATCGATAGGCCGTCATTCGGCCGTAGTCGGGGAGGAACCGGTTTTCCGGATCCTCGGTCGTCACACGGCACTGAATCGCGGTGCCCATCGAGCGGATCGCCGCCTGGTCGGGCAGGCCGATCTGCGGGTCGGAGAGCTTCCAGCCCTCGGCCACGCGGATCTGACGTCGCACGATGTCGACACCCGTGATCTCTTCAGTGACGGTGTGCTCCACCTGGATCCGCGGGTTGACCTCAATGAAATAGAAGCGGTCGGTGTCGGCATCGACCAGGAACTCGACCGTGCCTGCATTCTCGTAGCGGGCAGTGCGGCCGATCGCCAGCGCCGCCTGGCAGATCTCGTCGCGGAGCTTCGGAGCGAGGTTTGGCGCCGGGGCCACCTCGACCACTTTCTGGTGCCGCCGCTGGACGGAGCAATCCCGCTCGAAGAGATGCACGAGGTTGCCATGCATGTCGCCAAGCAGTTGCACCTCGATGTGGCGCGCCCGCTGGATAAACTTCTCGACGAAGACGGCGCTCGAGCCGAAGGCCGACTGGCTCTCCCGCTGGGCGGTCTCGAGCGCCGCCGCGAGTTCATCCTCGCCATGCACAACCCGCATGCCGCGGCCGCCGCCGCCATGGGCCGCCTTGAGGATTACCGGCCAGCCGAGCTGCTTCGCGATATCGAGTGCCTCACCGGCGCTGGTGACCGGCTTGGGGCTGCCCGCCAGAATCGGGACGCCCGCCCGTCCAGCCAGATCGCGGGCGGCCGTCTTGTCGCCGAGCATCTGCAGCAGCTCCACCCGCGGCCCCACGAAGATGATGCCCGCCTTGGTACAGGCGGCCGCGAATTCGGGGTTTTCGGAAAGAAATCCATAGCCGGGGTGGATGGCATCGATCCCCTGTTCCTTGGCGATCGCCACGATGCCGTGGATATCGAGATAGGAGCGGATCGGCTCACCAGGCTTGCCGACGAGGTAGGCCTCATCGGCCTTGAACCGATGGAGCGCGAAGCGGTCTTCGTGGGCGTAGACCGCCACGGTGCGGATGCCCAACTCGTGGGCGGAGCGAAACACCCGGATCGCAATCTCACTGCGGTTGGCGACGAGGAGTTTTCGGATCGGTCGCATGCGGCAAGCCCCCTGGCGGTCCGGGAGAAAATCAGCGGCGGAAGTCGTGAACCAGTAGCGATCGTAGCCGCTGCTCCACCACTTGTAGAGAGGCGATGCCTCAGCCCGGGGGAGCGGGATTTTTTTCTTCCGCGTAGCTCGGCCGGCTGTATTCGGGAAGCAGCGTGTGCGGGTCAGCAAACTCACCCGCCTCCGCGCGGAGCATAGCGATGGCGGCCGCCTCACCCGCCGAGGGCCACCATGCCGAGCCCGCCGCGAGGGCAAGCCCACGGGCCTCGGCTGCAGCCGCATGCAACGCAAGCGCCGGCCCCGACACCCGCCGGCCAGCGGGCAGCGAATCGAGCCAGCGGATCGCAGGCACGAGATCACCCGCCGTCACTGACCAGCCGGTGGTGGCCGTGTCATCGGGAATCGCCAAGGCCGCGTAGACATCGCCGCGGCCGGCGTCGAAGGCAATCGCTATCTCCTCCGGAAGGTCGCAGGCTGCCGCGGTCTGCCGCGCCACGATCTCGAAGCCCGACACGCCCACGAGCCGTGCGGCAGTTGCCCAGCAGAGTGCCTTGGCCGTGGTCACACCGACCCGCAAGCCGGTGAAGGATCCGGGGCCGCGAACGACCGCCACAAGGTTGACGTCGGACATCCGCCAGCCCTGGCTGGCCGCCGCGGCCACCAACTCCGGCATCAGCCGACGGGCATGTTCACCTGCCTCCCCGAGTGGACGCTCGACCAGATCGACTCGCTCGGCCGACCGCCGGAGGACGGCGACAGACCCGGTGGGGAGGCTCGTATCGATGGCGAGAACGTTCATCATGCCTGAATCTGCTGCCGGGCAGGGGCTGCAACTGCTTGACCGTGCCCCGGCATCGATCGTACCCTCAGGGTTTCCTCACAATGCCGTTCGGAGCCCGCTACGAGCAGGTGATGACGAGTGAAGCGGGCCATCATCAGTGATATCCACGGCAATCTGGAAGCCCTGCACGCGGTGTTCGAGGATATCGACACTCAGCAGGTCGACTCCATTTATTGCCTCGGCGATGTCGTCGGCTATGGGCCCAACCCTTGCGAATGCCTGGCGATCGTACGGGAGCGCTGCAGTCTCGTGCTGCTCGGCAACCATGATCAGGGCGCCCTCTTCGATCCCGACGGCTTCAATGTGGGCGCCGAGCGGGCGATCCGTTGGACACGGCAGCAGCTTGAACGCTACGACCGCCAGCCCAAGCATGCTGCCGATCGGCTCACTGATTTTCTCGGGGAACTGCCCCGCACCCACACGGAAGACTACCTCCTCTTCGTGCATGGTTCCGCCAAGCGGCCGCTCGATGAATACGTGTTTCCAGAAGACATTTACAACCCGCTGAAGCTGGAGCACATCTTCGAACTGATCACCCGCTACTGCTTCCAGGGCCACACGCATATCCCGGGCGTGTTTACGCCGTCGCCCGACTTCACCGCGCCCTCGCTACGGGCGGGAGAAACGGAGTGTCGAATTCCGCTGCCAGACTCCAAGGCCATGGTGAATGTGGGGTCGGTTGGGCAGCCGCGGGATGGGGATCGGCGGGCCTGCTATGTGATTCTCGACGATGGGGGGGTGCGGTATCGACGCGTCGAGTATCCCTTCGAGACGACTCGGGAGAAGATCCACGCCATTCCTGATCTCGACAACTTCCTCGGGGATCGGCTTGCGCAGGGGCGGTGAATTGCCGGAATAACGCTGACGGGGAACGGGGCTGCCCCCACCCCGTCGCCGGACGTTCGCGTCGGTCCTCCAGACCTCCGCTCTCTGCGGTGTCCGCGGCGCTTGGCCTTCCATGGCTTCGCTTGCTCCCACAGCCCGCTCGAGGACACGGGCAGCCCCTCGCGGTGAAATGCCGCCCTGGGGAGGTGAAAGCGTCCGCTTCGGGGCGAGGAAACGCCGACGCGTCCGTACTTCGCCGTCGTGCATATCACGATCAGCGAGTGCGATATACTCTTGAGCCTTCGTATTCATACTGGAGTAATTGTGGAACGCCGTTACGCCTCTTTTATTGCGATCTCGCTGGCGATCGTGCTCGGAAGCCAGTTGCTGCAGGTCTATCTGTTTCCCAAGCCGCCGGCCGCGGAGCGAGAGGCCGAGGTGGTCGCGCTGGCGGAGCCCGCTGCGGGCGAGGCAGGTGGAGATGTGGCGGAGCGGGCAACGGAGGATGGGGCGGCGGCAACAGACGAGCCGACGGGGGATGTGGCGGCGGAAAGTGATGCTGCGGCACCGGCGGCGGAGCGGGCATATCGCACGCTGGGCTCGCTCGATCCCTATGGGCCGCTCAAGATGCTCGTCACGCTCACCAGCCGTGGCGCGGCGGTGCAGCGAATTGAACTGGCTGGCAGCCAGTTTCATGATCAGGACGACCGCTCTGGTTACCTGGGCCACCTGGCTGTTGAGACTGCTCCCGAAGGATGCCGCGTCGGCGTCGTCGGGCCCGGTACGCCAGCTGCCGAGGCCAACATCCGCGCCGGCGATCTGATCACCACGATCGACGGCGTCGCGATCCCCGATGCCCGCAGCCTGCAAGAGACGCTTGCGAAGACCAAGCCTCGGCAGACCGTCGCTATCGGACTCGTTCGGGATGGCAGCCCACTCTTCGTGCAGGCCACGCTCACTCGCCGGCCACTCGAGGTGGTGCGGCCTGAGTTTGAGACGCAGACGGTGGCCGATCCGCGTGGGCAGGCGTGCGACCCGTTTTCATTTCGGCTGTCGCTGGAGTCTCGCGATGGACTGAAGCGACCAGAAATCTTTACCGAGCTGCCGGGCCAGGAATTACAGGAGATCGATTGGGCGAGCGATCCGGCCAGCGACGGCCGACGGGTGCGGTTCACGAGGCGGCTCCCCAACGGTCTCACGGTCGCCAAGGAGTATGCCGCCGTGCCGACCGCCGACGAGGCCGGTCAAGACGATGGCTATCGACTCGCCCTCACGGTGGAACTCACGTCAATGCAGCCCACCACAGTGGTCTACGCCCTCGACGGCCCCACCGGGCTGCCCACTGAGGGCTGGTGGTATGCCGCCCGCATTGCCCGCGGCTGGGGATCGCTCGCAGTCCGCGACGTCGCCATGCGGTTTATCGGCGAACAGTCGACACTCGTCAGCGGTCTCAAGATGGCCGACGGCTCGCTCGATCATCCGGCCACGGCCGTGCTCGAAGGCAAGCCGCTCTCGTTTGCCGGCGTCGATGCCCTCTACTTTGCGTCAGCCCTGATCCCCGTGACCGATGGCCCCAATACACCGCAGCTGGAAGAGGTGCGGCCGCTCGTCGCTGGCGATATCCCCGCGGCAGCGCGACGCAAGCTGGTCGATGTCACCTGTCGGCTCGTGTCGCAGCCGATCGAGGTTGCCGCCGACGCTCCGGTGGTCCACCAGTATGAAATCTTCGCCGGCCCCAAGCGGCCGGAGCTGCTGGCCTCGTTTGGCACGCCCGGCGCGGCGATGGACGACCTCGTCTACTACGGCTGGTTTGGCTGGGTGGCCCGCCCGCTAATCGCGGTGCTCCACGCCATTCACGCGGTGGTTGGCAACTACGGGATCGCGATCCTGCTTCTCACCGTGATGGTACGCGGCGCCATGTTTCCGATCAGCCGCAAGCAGGCCGTCTCATCTCAGAAGATGCAGGTCTTGCAGCCGGAGATGAAGGCGATCGCGGAGAAGTACAAAAACGAGCCCCAGAAACGGACACAGGCCACGCAGGAGCTGTGGCGAAAACACAACTACAACCCGATGGGTGGCTGCCTGCTCGTCTTCTTCCAGATCCCAATCTTCATGGGTCTCTATCGCTCGCTGGCCACCGACGTGGAATTGCGGCAGGCGCCGCTCTTCAGTTCGGTGATTCGCTGGTGCTCCAACCTTGCCGCCCCCGACATGTTTTTCGACTGGTCGAACTACCTTCCCGGGTTTCTTACGGCGCCTGAGGGCTGGCTCGGCCCCTACCTCAACCTGTTTCCCTTGTTCACGATCCTGCTCTTCCTTTGGCAGCAGAAGCTCTTCATGCCGCCAGCGCTCGATGAGCAGGCCCAGATGCAGCAGCAAGTGATGAAGTACATGATGTGGTTCATGGCCTTGATGTTTTTCAAGGTGCCCTGCGGCCTCTGCCTCTACTTCATCGCCTCAAGCCTGTGGGGCATCGGTGAACGGCTCCTCCTGCCGCAGACGACGCCTGCCACCGCCGGAGCGGCGACCGCACCGAAGAAAACGATCGACGTGATCTTCAGCCCCGTTGGCAAGAGCAAGGCGACCGTCGGAGCGGCAGACGCGGCGCGGCAGAAACGTGAGTCGCGGAAGAAGCGGTGACGCACGTGGCGTAGGCTTGCGGCGGTTCGGGGCTGCCTATGCCCCGTCGCCGGACGCTCGCTGCGGGCATCCTGCCCTTCGCTCGCTCGGATGCAAACTACGCTCCGCAATCCTTGCTGCGCTTGTTTGCATACGCCGGCTCTGGGGCATGGGCAGCCCCTCACGGATGAAGCGATGGAGAATGTAAATTCGGGGAACCCTATTCGGGCTCGCGAAGCACCAATGTTTTTATGACCCACCGTTTGAAATCTCTTCCCACCGACTTGATTGTGGCTGCTGCGACGGTGCCCGTCGGCGGCTCGCGGGCGATTGTGCGGCTGGCGGGTGATCTGCTGACCAAGGTGTTGGCGGCGCTGGTGGACCCTGAGGCGGAAGGGTTTGCGGAGGTCGGGGAGCGGCCGCGGGTGGTGTATGGACGGCTGCATCCGGAAGGGCTCGGACGGGAATGGGGCTGCGTGCCGCTGCACGTGTTGCACTGGCCCGGCCCCGCCGGGCCGACGGGAGGACCACTGGCGGAACTCCAGTTGCCGGGCTCGCCGCCGCTGGTGGATGCGGTGATCGCCGAGGCCTGCCGGCTCGGGGCGCGGCTGGCGCGGCCGGGAGAGTTTTCGCTGCGGTCGTTCCTGGCCGGGCGGCTTGACCTCTTGCAGGCCGAGGCGGTGCTAGCTGTTGTCGATGCCCGGTCGCCGGCCGAGTTGTCGGCAGCGCTTGACCGGATGGCCGGCGGCGTGGGCCGTGAACTCGAGCGACTCCGTCAGCAGATCCTCGATCTGGTGGCCGATGTGGAAGCCGGCATCGACTTTGCCGACGAGACCGCGCCTGATGCGGTGCCCGTAGCGGCGGCCTGGAATGATCTCGCCGATCGCGTTTGCTCGGTGGCAGACGGGCTGGCAGACGTTATGCGGCAGCTGGCCGGCCGTGATGTCGCTGGCGGTGATCTTCCCCGCGTGGTGTTGGTCGGTAGGCCCAACATCGGCAAGAGCAGCCTCTTCAACACGCTCGTCGGCCGAGATGAGGCGCTCGTTGCTAACGAGGCCGGCACGACCCGCGACTGGCTTGTGGCTCGGCTCGATGATCCGGCCTCCGGGAGTGCCTGTCTGCTCGTGGATATCGCCGGATTGGCCGAACCGGCCGCGACCGATGACGGATCACCGGCGGCAGAGGCAGATCGGCGGGCTCGTGACGAGGTGGTCCGCGCCGATGTGATCGTGGCCTGTCGAGATGCGGTTGATGAGCAGGAGATCGCTTTTGTTGCGGAGTCTGGTCGTGCTGACGAAGTGCCGCGGATTGATGTCGTGCTGCGGTGCGACCTGGCGGCTGATGCCCGGACTGCAGATGGGGTGATCCGTACCAGTAGTCTTGCCGGGACTGGCCTTCAAGAGTTGCAGCAGGCGATCTTCGCGAAGGTCACTGAGGCCGCTCGCGATCACTCGCCCGCCACGTTGCGGATGCGGGTGGGCGTGGCCGAGGCGGAGCGGGCGGTGGCTGCGTCTCAGGCGGCGATCGCTGCGGCTCGCGACGAGATCGGCATGGCCGACGAGGCCGTCGTGGCGGGCCTGCTACATGAGGCAATCGATGCCCTCGGCGAGGTGACCGGCACCGTGATCGGCACGGATTTGCTCGATAGGATCTTTTCCCGCCATTGCGTGGGAAAGTAGGGTGTGAAAGCTCAACGCCATGATCGATTCACTCACTGACATGATCGGGACACTCCGCTCCGGAGCAGCGCGGCATGCGGCTGCCGACCCTGCAGCGCGGGCGAAGCTGGCCTTGGCCACGGCCCGGAGCGTGGCTGCTCGAGCGCCAGCCTGGGCCGAGGTGGCGATCGCGATCAAGCGGGCGCAAGGAGCAGCCCACGAGGCCGCCGCCCGCGCCGAAGAATATGCAACGGGTCCGCTCGCCACGCTGCGGCTCCTCCTACTTACCGCGCGGGCGCTGGAGGATATCGTGGCCACGGGCCACCCTCGGCTCACCGGGCCGCCACGGATCGCCCACCGATCCAGCGGAAGCGACCTCGCCAGCGTGGTCGAGGTCGATCTGCTCCCAGTCCGCGGCTTCCTCGACGCCGCCATCTTCCAGGGGTATCGGGCCACTGCTCGGTGTACCAATCCCGGAAACATCGAAGCCTTCCTGGAAACCTGGCGGCAGGAGTGCATTGCGCGGCCGCAGGAGGGCGGCGTGGCAGTGGTGCTTGGCGCGGGCAATGTGACAGGCCTCGCCGTCGCCGATGCGATCTGCCAGATCTTCGAGCACGGGCGGGCGGCCCTTGTGAAACTCCACCCCGCCCACGAACCGCTCGCCACAGTCCTTCGCGACGCCGTGGCGCCGCTGGTCGATGCGGGGCTGGTGGACTTCGTTGTGGGCGGCACCGAGATCGCCTGTGAGGCCATCGCCGCCGACACGGTCACCCACGTGCATCTCACCGGCGGGGCCGCAGCCTACGCCGCGGTGGCCGCCAGCACACCGAAGCCCATCACCTGCGAACTGGGCAATGTGACGCCGTGGTTTGTCGTGCCCGGCCGCTACACACCCGCCCAGTTGCGATTTCAGGCTGACACGATCGCCGCCTCGATCGCCAACAATACGTCGTTTAACTGCATCGCCACGAAGCTCGTCGTCACCTGCCGAAGCTGGGATCAACGCGACGAATTCATCGGCCTCATCCGCCGCCGGCTCGAAGGCCTCCCCCCGCGGCCGGCCTGGTATCCAGGGGCTGTCCCGCTCTGGGAAGAAATCTCGGGCCGTACGCCGCCTACTGATGGCACGCTCCCCTGGGTGTTTCGCGACAGCCTCCGCGGCGATGCCGACGAGGCCTGGATTGCACGGGAATGGTTTGGGCCGGTGGCAGGGGAACTTCCAATCGAGGCCGCCGACGTGGAGGCCTACTGCACCCGGGCCGCGGCCCTGGCCCGCAGCCTGCCCGGCTCGCTGGCAGCCAGCGTGACCGTGCCTGAATATCTCTCCACCCGCGATGCCGCTCGGGCGGATCTCCTGCTCGAACATCTGCCGTTTGGGGTCGTGGCCCGGAACTGCTGGGCGGCCCTCGCCTATTCAATGGCGAATATTCCCTGGGGCGGCTATCCCGGCGGCACCCGCAGCCATCCGAAAAGCGGCATCGGATTCGTGCACGATCCGCTGATCCTACCGCTGGTGCACAACTCGATCATTCGGGGCCGGCTGGCCTCGCGGTTGATGCCGCCGTGGTTTCCGTGGCACTCGGGTGGGGCGGTGCTCGCGCGGGGGCTTGTGGACATGTATGGGGCGATCGCTCGTGGCGGCAGCGGCGTCTGGCAACTGGCGAGGATGCTGCCTGGCGTGCTGCGCGGGTGATTCAAGGGACCCGCAAGCGTGCGCGCCGCGAGGGGGCTGCTTGTGCCACATCGCCGGACGCTCACTACGGGCATCCTGCCCTTCGTTCGCTCGGATGCAGACGGCGCTCCGCAATCCTTGCTGCGATTGTCTGCATACGCCGGCTCCGTGGCACGAGCAGCCCCCTCGCTCCCGTGCCGAAGGGGATCACGTTCAGCACGATTAAACGCGGCCTCGTAGCCCACCCGACAGGAAGGCCCCCGTTGGAAACCGGCTTTTCTCACACTCCCAACAAAATGAACGCAGCCGGTGTCCTTACGACCAAGGAGGAGCCTACCGCCGCTTCGCGACGCGTTTGGCTGTTCTCTTTCCCTTGGCAGGCGGCGGCGCCGAGGTGGCTGGTTCGGCGGGGTGTTCTTGGAATTTTTCGGCCTGTCCGGTGAGTTCGTAGAGGAATCGGCTTGGGCGGCAGGGCTTGGTTTTGCCCCACTTCATGCGGGTCAGGCAGAGCGAAAGGGAGAGCCGCTTGCGGGCGCGGGTGACGCCCACGTAGCAGAGCCGCCGCTCTTCGTCGATGGCCTGGAGGCCGTCGTTGAGCGAGCGGATATGCGGCAGGAGGCCCTCTTCCAGGCCCACCATCCAGACGCAGTCAAACTCCAGCCCCTTGGCAGCATGGAGCGTCATCAGCCGGAGTTTGTTGCCCTTGCTTTTTTCGTTGTCGTTTTCGTGCCGCTCGGCTTCGGTGACTTCGAGGATCAGGTCGTCGAGGAAACCACGGACCAGTCGGGCGAAGCCTTCGTCGTCGCGGCTGCCGCCATGGGTTTTTTCGTAGTGGGCCAGCGCGTTGGCAACCTCTTCGACGCATTGCCACCGCATCTCGGCCTCGGCGAGATCCTCTTCGAATTCCTTTTCGAGATGACGGCGGTAACCAGCCTGCTCGAGAAGCGTGCGGAGCGTTTCGGCGGCGCCGGCCTGCGCGGCGCCGTGACGGAGCGTGATGAACCGCTCGAGCAGGCCGATGCCGGTGCCGGCGGCGGCCGTGAGCCGACCGGCGCCACGGGCAGCTTGCAATTCCTGCCACAGACTGTGGCCGGCGAGCGCAGCGGCGGTGCGGCATTTTTCAATCGTGTGGGCCGAGAGGCCGCGTGGCGGCACGTTGGCGATGCGGGAGAGGGCGAGATCGTCGTCGGGCTCCACGAGGAGTCGGAGGAAGGCCATGACGTCTTTCACTTCGCGGCGGTCAAAAAACGACCGGCTGCCGATCAGTTCGTAGGGAATGTCGCGGCGTCGCAGTTCCTGCTCGAAGACACGGGTCTGCTCGCCGGTGCGGACGAGAATCGCCGTTTCCGCCGGGATCGTGGCCCCTTCGCGGAGCAGGCTTTCTACCTCGCCCACCACCCGCTGTGATTCATCGACCTCGTCTTGGGCCTGGATGATCGTCGGTGGCACGCCGTGCGGCGCCTTCGAGACGAGCGTCTTGCCATGGCGGCGGCCGTTGTGGGCGATGAGTGTGTTGGCCGCCTTGATGATCTCGGGCGTGGACCGATAGTTTTCCTCAAGCCGCACCACTGTGGCGCCGGGCCAGCGGTGGGCGAAGTCGAGGATGTGTGCGATCTGGGCGCCCCGCCAGGCGTAGATCGACTGGTCGTCATCGCCCACCACGCACAGGCTGCGGTGGTCGCGGGCGAGCGCCGCAAGGATCCGCTCCTGGATCCCGCTCGTGTCCTGATATTCATCGACGAGCAGGTGATCAAACCGGCTCGCCTCCTGTCGACGAGCGTCTTCGTGCTGCGTGAAGAGCTCATCGACGACGAGCAGCAGGTCGTCGAAGTCGACGGCGCCGGTGGCCCGCAGGGCCTGCTGGTAGCGACGGTAGCCCGCGGCCGCGAGCTCCCAGGATTCATCGGCATCGCCGGAGAGGTTGGCGAAGGCGTCGTCGGGGCGGATGCCGACGCTCTTCCAGCGGCTGACACGATCGAGCAGGTCGGCCGGCCGCAGCGTCGCCTCCGGTACTTTCAGTTCCTTGAGCACCTTGCGGGCCGTGCCCTCCTGGTCGCCCCGGTCGATGATCGAGAATCGCTCCGGATAGCCCAGCCGGGCAGCATGCCGCCGCAGGATCCGAACGCACAGTGAGTGGATCGTGGAGATCTCCGGTCGCGGAGCGTCTTTCTTCCGCTTGAGGAGCATGTTGGCGCGGCTGAGCATCTCGCGGGCCGCCTTGTTGGTGAAGGTGACGGCAAGGATCCGCGAGGGGCAGTTCCCCTGCCGCGCGAGGTGGGCGATCCGGGCGATTACGACGCGAGTCTTGCCGGTGCCCGCTCCGGCCAGCACCAGCAGCGGGCCGACCGGGGCCGTGACAGCCTGCATCTGGGCGGGATTGAGTCTGGGGGCAGCGTCCATGCGTGCGGTGATCGGGCGGAGATGCGGGGCGTGGTGATTGGCTCGCGGGAGCGGTAGGGAGTGGAATGTAGCACACGGCACAACCGCCTTGACGGGCCATGCGGGGAACGTTTCTATTCCCTGCTTCATCGCCCCGAGGAGAGACGACGCCGATGGATCCCAAGATCGATTCCGACAACGCGCTCGCCGAAAAGACGCTCGAACTCGTCGATCGCCTGCGTCCCCATGCCAATGCGATCGTCATGGCGGTCGGCGGCGCGGCGCTCGCCGTGCTCGCCTGGCTGCTGGTCTCGAATCAGACAACGGCCGGCCGGGCCCAGAGCTGGGACGCCTTCCTCGATGCGGTGGCCAGCGACAGTCAGCCGATGCTCGTTGACTCTCTCGGCGACGTGATCCGACGCTACCCCGGCACTCCAGCAGCCCAGTGGTCGGAGGTGGTGCTGGCCGACTTCGCCGTGAGCGAAGGAACCGATCTCCTCTTCTCCAACAAGGAGCAGGGGCGGCAGCGACTGGAATCGGCCGTCGATGCCTACTCGGCCGTGTTGGCCGACCGGCCGCGGGGCCTGCTGGCGACACGGGCCACCTTCGGGCTGGCGAAGGCCCGCGAAAGCCTAGGGCAACTCGACGATGCCCGCCGCGGCTACGAGGCAGTAGCCACCGAGCAGGCAGCCGGTGGATTCGCCCATCTGGCAGAGCAACGGGTGGCAGCCCTGGATCGGCCGGTGGCGAAGGAATGGTACGATTGGTTTTCGGCCCAGTCATTCACACCGCCCCAGCCGGCCGCTACGGGGGCAGGAGCCGCTCTTGGTGACGACCAACCAGCCCCCGTATCCGACGAACCCACCTCACCCGCCGCTCCTCCGCCAGCCGAATGAGGCCTCGAGCGACCTCCCGGATGAAGGTGTGAGCGGCCTCCCGCCTGATGTGCCCTGGGTCGCCGGCGACGAAGCGTCGTTCGTCGTCGCCGCGGAAGAGGCCGGCACCCGGCTGGATGTTTTTTTGGCAGCCCGCTTTCCCGATCGGAGCCGGTCGTTTCTCGCTCGGTCGATCGACAAGGGGGCCGTGCGGGTGGATGGCGTGCAGGCCCGCGGCTCGCTCAAGGTAAAGGCAGGTTCGCTCGTCTGCTTCACGGTGCCCGCGCCGCCACGGGCCGGGCCCGCCGCCGAGGAGATCCCACTCGAGTTCCTCCACCTCGACGAGTGGATGGCGGCCGTCAACAAGCCACCGGGCATGGTCGTTCATCCGGCCAAGGGCAACTGGAAAGGCACGCTGGCCGGCGCACTCAAGTGGCATCTCGAACGGGCGGCCGAGTCGGGCACGGTCGGCCTCTCCACCGCCGGTGGCCCCACGCGACCGGGCATCGTGCATCGGCTTGACCGTGATACCAGCGGGGTGATCGTCGTGGCCCGCACGGAGGAGGCCCATCATGCTCTGGCCAAGCAGTTTGAGCGGCGGACAACAAGCAAAACCTACCTGGCGATCACGCAGGGGGCTCCCCAGTTTGACCGTGACGAGATCGACCTGCCAATCGGCATCCATCCCTACCAGCGGGAGAAGATGGCCGTCCGCCGCGATCATGCCACCAGCCGCGAGGCGGTGACACGCTACGAAGTGGTGGAGCGGTTTCAGGGGGCGGCACTCGTGAAGGTGATGCCGCAGACCGGCCGCACCCACCAGATCCGCGTGCATCTGGCGGCGCTGGGCTGCCCGGTGCTCGGCGACGCGCTGTACTCGGGTCGATCCATCATTGAGCCTTCCCTCTTCGGGCTGCCGCCGACCCATCCGCTGGCCGAGGGACCGCTGCTCACGCGGCAGGCACTCCATGCGGCCCGGCTCGAGATCACGCATCCGGCCACGCAGGAGCGGCTCGCCGTGGAGGCCCCCCTGCCGGCCGACATGGAACGGGTGCTTACGGCGCTGCGGCCGAGATGAGCGTGCCCTGATCACCGTCGGATTCCCGCACGAGCGGAAACTCAAGCAGAAACCTGCTGCCCCGGCCAGGCGTGCTGGTGGCCGTGATGTCGCCGCCATGTTCGCGGAGAATCTTGCGGCTCACCGTCAGGCCGAGGCCGGTGCCCTTGGCCCCCTTCGTCGAGATGAAGGGCGTAAAGATGTCGGCGAGGATTTCCGCATCCATGCCGGCCCCGTTGTCGGCCACCGTGATCCGCACGCGGTTGGTCGCGGCGTCGCTCTCTGCGGCGATGTCGATGCGGGGTGCATCCAACCCGTCCACGGCATCGAGGGCGTTGGACACGCCGTTGAGCCCAGCTCGCGACATCGCCTCCGGATCGAAGACAAGCCGCGGGAGACCGCTCGGCCTGTTCCAGTGCACCTCTACACGCCCCTCATCGACCCGCTGTTGTACCGTCTCGAGGATGTCGTCGATGAGACTGACCAGGTCAGATGGCAGCGGATCGGGCTCGCGTTCCTTGCTGAAGGAGAGCATGTCCATCACCAGCGACGAGATCTTATTTTGGTTGCGACGGACGATGTCCCAGCCCTTCTGCAGCACGGCGAGGTCGTCGTTGTCGAGACCCATCTCCACGAGATAGCTGCCGCCCCGGATGCCCTGGAGAATGTTTTTGATGTGGTGGGAAAGCGTGGCGATCGTCTGGCCGATCGCGGCCAGTCGCTCCGACTGCAGCATCGCCGAGTAGTGGGTGGTGTCTTCCACGGCCAGCGCCGCCTGATGGCCGATGGCGATCATTAGCTTGAGGTGCTCATCGCTGAACCGTCGCTGCCCCGACTCCATCGCCTCGGCCAGCGGCACCATCGTATCGACATAGATCACACCGACCGTGTCGTAGCGGCCCTGGAGCGGCACGCAGATCGCCTCGCGAACCCCAGTCCGCACGATGCTGTTGCCCGAGGCGAAGCGGTCGTCGTCTTGGGCATCGCTGGTGAGCACGCCCTCCCGCTTGTCGAGCACGTAGTCGAGGATCGTACGACTGATCGCCATTGAGGTGGCGGCGCCCCCATGCCGATCGCGGCGGGCCTTCGTCTTCAGTTCGCGGGTCTCCGAGTCGACGAGCATGATGCAGCCACGGTCGGCCGCCACCCACTCGAAAACGAGTTCAAGGATGCGGCCGAGGAGTTCGTCGATATCGAGCGTGTGGCTGGCCGCCAGGGCGGTGCGATACATCACCTGCACGTGGCTGCGGGCCTTGGCGAGCCGATCGTGCTGTGTGTCGGTGAGAGGAAAGGCAGCAACCACTTCCTCCTTGGCCATCGACCGCACGATGCGGGAGCCGTCGACGTCGCCTTGGGTTGCCACCACATCGGCGATGCCAAACGTTGCCTGATCTGCCCCGTCCGGTGCATACACCATCACGGTGCGGCCGATCTGAAGGCGATCGCCATCAGTCAGTTCAGCCCGTTCGACCCGGTGGCTGTTCACAAAGGTTCCGTTGGAACTCTTCAGATCGTCGAGTACGAAAGTCGCGCCGACACGGCGAATCTCGGCATGCCGCCGCGAAACCTCATTATCCTGCAACTGCAAGAGGTTGCCCGTTTCCCGCCCGATACTCAGCGGGCCCTCAAGATTGGTGAGGTCAAACCGGGCTCCTGAATCGCGGCCCTGAATGACAAGTAGTGACGGCACTCGGCGTTCTCCAATACTTGCTCGAGATTCCCCAGTGAAGATTGTAGAGACTTGCTTCGTCTGGGAGGTGAGGGGATTTTGGACTTTTGCTGGGCGGACTGGAAGTGGCTCACCGTCACCTCAGCGACGTATAGAATGAAGATATCTGCTTTTCTACGGGAGACCCGCATGCGTATTTTTCACATACAGATCGTTCGAAGGCCGTTTTGGAGTCATCGGCGGGCCGCCATGCTCGTGGCCGTTGCCATGCTGGCGGCAGTTGCTGAGGAGGTGCGCGGAGTCGAGTCGTCAGCCACGCCACCCGTTGACGGCCAGGCGGGGCGTCTCAAGGAGGCGGTCGGATGGCTTGCAGCACCTGAGCGAGAGGGCCGCGGCCCCGGGACTGCCGGCATCGAGCAGGCTGCTGACTGGGTGGCCGGGCAGTTGGTTGGCCTTGGGCTGGAGACGCAGGTGGGGGATGCGGAGGGCGTGCAGCCTTTCGTGATGACTCTGGAGGCAACGCTTGGGCCAGATGGCCAAAACCGCCTCGAACTCGTCGGGCCCGCCGATGCCACTGAGACGAAGCCGATCGTGCCGCTCGAACTGGGAAAAGACTTTACGCCGCTGGCCGCCGGAGGCTCGGGTCCCTTCGACCTGCCGTTGGTGTTTGCCGGCTTCGGCATCACCGCGCCGGCCGAGGAATATGACGACTATGCCCCGCTTGTTTCGCCGCACGGCCATGGCAGCCTTGCCAAAGGAGCGGCCGTGATCGTGGTTCGCCAGGAGCCCCAGAAAGACAACCCCCACAGCGTGTTCGATGGCAATCAGGCATCTCAATATGCCGCGTTGGCGCGGAAGGTGGCCAATGCATCAGAGCATGAGGTTGGGGGGCTCGTGTTCTGCAACGATGCCGGCGCCGATGATGACCTGATGGCGTTTACGCGGGCGGGCGATGGCTCCACCACGCGAACGATGCCGATTCTCCATGTCCGTCGCGCCGAACGGCGTCGCGCAGGCGACGATCGTCCTCCAGTTCACCCAGACCGTGATCACGG
>JAYQOK010000022.1:22824-23905 GCA_038144795.1 Candidatus Kuenenia sp.
CTCCATGTCCGGCGCGCCGGTCTCGACCGGGGCGTGAAGGAATCGCTGGGCCGCGATCTGGCGACCATCGAGAAGACCATCGACGATTCCTTGAAACCACAAAGCGCGGCCCTGAAGGGCTGGCGGATCCGTGGCACGACCGCCATCGAGCGAAAGGAGACACAGACCCGCAATGTGCTTGCCCTGCTGCCGGGCAAGGGAGCGGCCGCGGCTGGTGAGGCACCGGCCATCGACCCACGGGAGACGATCGTGCTCGGGGCCCATTACGATCACCTTGGCTACGGCGGCGTGAATTCGGCGGCTCCCGGTGAGACGGCAATTCACCACGGCGCTGACGACAATGCCAGCGGCACGGCGATGCTTGTCGAGGTGGCGCGGATGCTCCGTGATCGCGGCCCGTTTCCGCGGTCGATCCTGTTCCTCGCGTTCTCAGGCGAGGAGCGGGGCCTCCTCGGCAGCGCTCATTACACGGCCAAT
The DNA here is from genome assembly GCA_038144795.1 of Candidatus Kuenenia sp. GTDB lineage: Bacteria > Planctomycetota > Planctomycetia > Pirellulales > UBA1268 > CACORA01. Next base: position 23,302 of record JAYQOK010000022.1, read on the forward strand.
GCCTCCGTGCCGCTCGACGACACAGTGGCGATGGTCAATCTCGACATGGTAGGGCGGCTTACCGACAACAAGCTGATCATCCATGGCACCGGCACCGGTACCGGGCTCGACGCCATGGTCGATCGGCTCATTGGAGTCCATGGCTTCGAGGTGGCAAAGGAGCCCGGCGGCTTCGGCCCTAGCGACCATTCCAGCTTCTACGCCAAAAAGATTCCGGTGCTGCATGTCTTCACCGGCTCCCACTCCGACTATCACCGCCCCACCGATACCGCCGAGAAGATCGACTACGACGGCATGGTGCGGATCGCGGGGCTTGTCGCCGACGCCGTTGCCGAACTGGCCGCCGTGTCGCCACGGCCCGGCTACATCGAGGTGGCTTCCAAGCAGTTTGCCCGCGGTGGCGATCGTCCCTACTTCGGCAGCATTCCCGACTTCGGCAAGCCGGGCGGGGGCTACGCGATCACGGGCGTCACCAAGGGATCTCCCGCCGCCGAGGGCGGCCTCCAAGGAGGCGACCTGATCATCCGCCTCGGCGACAGCGCCATCAGCGGACTCGAAGACTTCGACAGCGCCCTCCGCAAATATAAGGCCGGCGAAACGATCC
>JAYQOK010000022.1:23915-33595 GCA_038144795.1 Candidatus Kuenenia sp.
ATCCCCGTCGTCGTCAAGCGCAACGACGCCGAAGTGACCCTCAACGTCACGCTCGGAAAGCCCAGGTAGCAGCCGCTGGCTTTACGAAACCCTGGCCATCGTGGCCTTGAGTTTTTTGGCGACCATCCGGTCGCACTTGTAAGCCCGCCTTCCACTCCGCCCTGCGGCTTGGTGGATGAAGGCTCGGGGGTCGGCGAACGCTCGAGGAGCGTTAGAAACTTTCGAGCCTTGACGGGCGGAACCCTTCACGTGACGTGCTAGCGAGGAAGTTTCTCCGCGACGAGACTTTTGCCGCCCCTGAGCGGGCACGTCACCCGCCCCCGGTGGCGCTTCTGAGAAGCACCGCGTTTCTGCGGTGTTTTTGGGATTGAGCCGGCGTGATCCCCCTGCCATGATCCCGCCCGCTTCGAGGCCGCGGTGGTCGGTAAGACGGTGCTCGAAGCCCGTCCATCAAGCAAGGAGTGCATCTCGTGAACAGGCAGCTCGCCGGCATCGTGTGTGTGGCCCTCGCGGCCCTCGTTTCCGTTCCCGCTTTCGCCCAGGCGCCGTCCCAGCCTGCCGGGCCGGCCGTGCACGTGGCCGTCGTCGACGTCGGCTACATCTTCAAGAATCATTCCCGCTTCAAGTCGGCGATGGACAAGATGAAGGACGAGGTGATGTCGGCCGAGAACGGCCTCAAGGCCGAGCGGGACCGGATCAACGGCCTCATGGAGCAACTCAAGGGCTTCAATGTGGGCACGACGGAATACAAGCGGCTCGAGGCGGAGATCGCCAAGGCCCAGGGTGACTTCAATGTCAACGCCCAGCTCCAGAAGAAGGACTTCATGGAGCGGGAGGCGAAGGTCTATATGCAGGTGTACGACGAGGTCGAAAAGGCCGTGGCACAGTTTGCCCGGGAGCATCGCATCGCGGTGGTGCATCGGTTCGACGGCGATCCGGTCGACTCCAGTGACCGCAACCAGATTCTCCGCGGCATCACCAAGCCGATCGTCTACTACGAGCCGGGCATCGACATCACGCCTGACGTTCTCAAGATGCTCAACAGTACGCCGGTCGCCGGTGTGGCGCCCAGCCTGCCGCCCGATAGCAGGCCGGGGCCGGTGGCCAGTGGTCATGGCCGGCATGGTGCGACGTTTTTTAGCCTCGATGTCGGCAGCGAGCCCGCCGTGATGTCCTCCGTTTCCGCCGTCCGATCGCAGCAAACCGTCCGCCGCCCGGCGGTGGTTTCCGGCGTCGGGTACTGGAGCGGACTGGCCAATCGCGTGGAGCTGCGGCCGGCCGCAGCCGGCACGGGCGTAGTGTTTGTGCGGGATGATCTGCCGGTGCCCGTGCGGATCCAGGCGTCGGTCGAGAATCGCATCGATGCGGTGGCCCGCACGAATCTGGCCGTGGCCGGAGTGACGGTGCAGATGGTCGAGCATGTGCTTAGCGCCCTGGCCGGGCTGGCGGTCGATTGCTGCGAGATTCATCTCATCGCCGAGGAGCTGCCGGGGCTCGACGGCTCGGCCCAGGCGTATGTAGAGGCGATTGATGCGGTAGGGATCGAGGATCTCGGGGCGCCGGTCGTGCCAATTGTGATCGATCGGGTGGAGCGGCTCGGAGACGATGCCAGCTGGGTGGAGATCGGCCCGCCACGCTCTGCCGGGCTCACGATCGATTATGAACTCGACTACGGCCATGCGGCGATCGGCCGGCAGCAGATGGGCGTCTATGTTACGCCCACCTCCTACCGGGAACACCTCGCGGCCGCCCGCACGTTTCTCGCGATGGAAGATGCCGAGCGACTCCAGGCGGTCGGGCTAGGGCTCTCCGTCGGCCATCGTGACCTGCTGGTGTTTGGGCCCGACGGGCCGATCGACAACACGCTGCGGTGGCCCGATGAGTGCGTGCGGCACAAGATACTTGATCTTGTCGGAGATCTCGCGCTCGCCGGTCGGCCGATCCATGCCTCTGTGCGGGCCTGCCGGAGTGGCCACCGGTTGAATGCCGCCGCGGCCGCCCGCCTACTGTCGCACGGCCGTGATGAGGCTGCAGCCTGACGCTCGAAGGAACTTTGACGATGTCCGTGATCATTCATTCAACTGCCATCGTGGAGCCGGGGGCCCGGCTTCACGATGGCGTGGAGATCGGCCCCTACTGCGTCGTGTCGGCCGCGGCAGAGATCGGCCGGGGCACCACGCTCGCCAACAACGTGACGATCATCGGCAACGTTTTTCTCGGTGTCGACAACACCGTGCATCCCTATGCCGTGATTGGCGGAGAGCCGCAGGATGTCAGCTATCGGGGATCAGCCACGCGGGTGCTGATCGGCGACCGCAACGTGATCCGAGAGCATGTTACGATCAGCCGTGGCACCGAGAAGGAGCGAGGTGAAACGATTCTCGGCAACGGCAACTACCTCATGGCCGCTTGCCATGTGGCCCATGACTGTGTGATCGGTGATCATGTTATTCTCGCCAACGGCGTTCTGCTCGGCGGGCATGTGCGAGTGCACTCGCACGCGTCGCTTTCGGGGTCGGTGGCTGTGCATCATTGGGTGACGATCGGAGGCTGGGCGTTTGTGGCCGGCGTGAGCCGTGTGCTCCACGATGTGCCCCCCTACATGCTCTCCGAGGGCATGCCAGCCCGGCCACGGTGCGTGAATACGGTCGGGCTGCGGCGGGGAGGATTTTCTCGCGAGGCGGTGGAGGCGGTGTCGGAGTCGTATCGGCTGCTCTACCGGGCGAAGGTTGGCCTCGAGTCGGCCCGGGAGATCCTGCGGTCGCAGGGGATGCTACTCCCCGACGTTGAACATCTGCTTGAATTTCTCGGCTGCCAGCAGGGTGGCCGACATGGGCGTGGTCGTGAGCAACGGAGGGCGGCATGAGCCGAATCAAGGTTGGCGTGATCGGGTGTGGACATCTGGGGGCGATTCATGCGCGGCTGCTGGCCGTCCGGCCCGATGTGGAACTCGTCGGTGTCGTCGATCCTTCGTCCGAGGCCCGCGCCCGTGTAGCCGAAGCACACGGTTGCCGGGGATTTGACGAGCCAGGTGAACTGGTGGGCGCGGTGCAGGCCGCAGTGGTGGCGGCTCCTACGGCGCTGCATGCGGCTGTGTCGTTGCCTCTTTTGGAGGGCGGGATCGATCTTCTCGTTGAGAAGCCGCTCGCTGCCACAGTGGAAGATGCCCGGGCAATCATGATCGCGGCCCGCCGCCATGGGCGGGTGGTGGCGGTCGGCCATGTGGAACGGTTCAATCCGGCATGGCGGATGACTGTGGAACGGGCCGGCCGGGTGGTGGCGATCCAGGCGGCTCGGCAGGCGCCCTTCACCTTTCGCTCGATGGATGTGGGTGCCGTGCTCGACCTGATGATCCACGACATCGATCTGGTGTTGTCGCTTGAGCCGGGGCGATTGGAAGAGGTCGAGGCGCACGGCATCGTCGCCACCGGTGGCCATGAAGACATGGTGCGGGCCCGGCTGACGTTTTCCTCGGGGCTGATTGCCGACCTCGTTGCCTCGCGAATTCACCCCACGCTGCAGCGGACGATTTCGGTGGTCTCCACCGACAGCCTGATCGACGTCGACTTCAACGCCAAGACGGTGACGGTGATGTCGCCCTCTGGCGGTGTCCGCGCCGGCTCCTACGTGGCGGCCGATGTGCCCCCCGAGCAGCGGGCGGCGGCGAAGGAGGCCTTCTTTACCGACGTGCTTCCCCGCGAGACATTTACGGCACCGGATGTGAACGCCATCGCCTGCGAGCACGACGATTTTCTGACCGCCGTCACGACCGGCCGGGCGCCCTTGGTGCCCGCCTCGGCCGGGGCGGCCGCCCTTGAAATTGCCGCCCGGGTGCTCGACACCCTTGCTTGCACACGGTTTGGCAGCAACCGAGAGCCGGCGGTTGTGCCCCTCGGCGGGCGGCCGTTGCCGGTGCAGGCGGCACAGTCGCGTCGAAAAACGGCGTAAACCTGCCTAAACGGTCCATTCATCAGCGGCCGACTGGAACCCCACGGGTCGTGGTGCCGATAGATCCAACGAGAGGCGTCGCACGGCGGAGGACTCGCAACATGGTTCGATGGTTGATGATAATGGTGCCGATGGCGGCGGTGTGCCTGACAGCGTCAGCGACGGAACCGTCCGCGCCGATCGAGTTGCCGGCTGTTGTGTTTGAAGGCTTTGGCCTCGGGGATTTCAAGGGCCCGGGGTCGCTTGCCGGTGCCATGCGACGAGCCATCCCAACTGCCGACACGTCAACACTGCCCTTGGACATCGTGGTCCGCGGGCCGGGCGGGGCGGGTGGATCATCACAGGGGCTGGCCACTGAACTCCGCAGCCGGATAAGTGCGCTCGACGTTTCTGCTGGCGTGATTGCCACGCCTAACGTGCTGCATGAAGGGCTCACGCGGTGGATCGGCGGTCTGAAACTTGAATCTGACCATGATGCCGGCCGCGAGGTGATCGAACTCCGAACGACGCTCACGCAGGCGCAGACAACGGGCGTCTTTGGTATCGAACTGGGGCCGCGAATCGAGCGGCGTCTCCGCAGGGGTGCGGTGCTCTTTCTCGATGGCAAGGCCCAGGCCCAGGCCTTCAAGTCAGCCGAGACCGGCACCTGGAGGCTACCGGGCCATACGAGCGACGCGATGGTGGGGGTCACCGCTCGCACCGGCCTGCAGCGTTGAGTTTTTCCGCGTCAGCCCGTTGCTGCAGAAGCGTGGTCGTCGCCTGGCTCAAACCACCGGTAGATGGCTGGGAGGACGAGGAGCGTAAGAATCGTCGAGGTCACCAGGCCACCGATCACCACGGTCGACAGCGGCCGTTGCACCTCGGCGCCGGCGCTGGCTGAGACCGCCATCGGCACGAAGCCGAGCGTGTCGGTCGTGGCCGTCATGAGCACCGGTTGGAGCCGGTCGAGCGAGCCCAGGAAGACCGCCCGCCGCTGATCGTCACCTCCCCGCCGCAGGTGGCGGATGTGTTCCACAAGCACCACGCCATTCATCACGGCGATGCCAAAGAGTGCGATGAATCCGACGCCCGCCGAGATCGAAAGTGGCATGCCTCGGAGCCAGAGGGCAAAGATGCCGCCCGTCGCGGCGATCGGTACGTTGAGGAAGATCAAGAGCGTCAGTCGCACCGAGCCGAAGGTCATGTAGAGCAGGGAGAAAATGAGGAGCAGGGCCACGGGTACGGCGATCATCAGTCGCTGACTGGCCCGCTCGAGGCTCTCGAACTGCCCGCCCCATTCGAGGATGTAGCCCGGCGGAAGCTTCACCTCGCGATCGACCGTCGCCTTGGCGTCGGCGACGAAGCCGGCGAGATCACGGCCGCGGACGTTGCACTGGATCAGGAGCCGACGGCGGATGGCATCCCGGCTGATTTCCGAGGGCCCCTCTTCGACGATGATGTCGGCCAACTGCGAGAGGGGAATCTGCCGGCCCTGGGGATCGTCGATCTTGAGTTCTCGAATCGTCTCGACATCCTGCCGCCACCCCGGAGCGATTCGCACCTGGAGCGGAAATCGTCGCTGCCCCTCGAACACCTCTCCCACGACCCGGCCGCCCACGATGCTCACGGCATCGAGCACGGCCGCCGCATTGATCCCGTAGCGGGCGATGCTCTCGCGGCGGACGATTACGCGGACGTACGGAAGCCCGGCCACCTGCTGGGCCTGCACGTCGGCGGCTCCACGTACCTGCGAAAGCGCGCGGACGATCTTGTCGCCCTCCACCTGGAGCACGTTGAGATCATCGCCGTAGAGGCTGAGGCCTACGTCTGACCGCACCCCCGCCACAAGTTCCTGCACCCGCAATTCAATCGGCTGCGTAAAGCTGTAGGAGTTGCTCGGTACCTCCCGTTCGAGCGCGGCGTGCATCTCCTCGATCATCATCGCCTTGTCATCAGCCGTCATGGTGCCGTGATCGGATTTCAGCCGCACGAGCAGGTCGGTCTGGTGCACCCCCATCGGATCGTTGGCGATCTCCGGCCGGCCGGTCTTGGAGACCACGCTCTTTACCTCCTGAAGTTTCAGCAGCGTCCGCTCCATCGCCTTCGTCATCTCGAGGGATGATTCGAGCGACACGCTCGGGAGGCGGACGGCCTGGATGGCAATGTCGCCCTCGTCGAGCTTGGGCACGAATTCCAGGCCGAGCGTCGATGCGGCGATGAGACTCATGATGAAGACCGCGACCGAGCCACCGATCATCACGATCGGATGGGCCATCGCCCAGGTGAGCAGCGGCTCGTAGGGCCGCTTGATCAGCCGCACAAGGAATGGCTCTCGGGCGGTTATACGACGGGCGAGAAACAACGCGGCCATCACCGGCATCACGGTGATCGAAAGAATGAGCGCGGCGGTGAGGGCCGACATGAAGGTGAAGGCCATCGGCTTGAACATCTTGCCCTCGACACCCTCCAGGCTGAGGATCGGGATAAAGACGATGATCACAATCAGGCCGGCAAACAGGATCGGCGTACCCACCTCGTGGGCCGACTTGCGAAACACCTCCTTCGGCACTCGCTGGCCGCCGTGATCCCGCTGCCAGCGGCCGGCGGCGCGGACGGCGCTGTCGACCATCACGACGGCCCCGTCGACGATCACGCCGAAGTCGATGGCCCCCAGGCTCATAAGGTTGGCCGACACCCCGGCAAACCGCATCGCGGCCAGGGCTGCCATCGCGGAAAGGGGGATCGCCGCGGCGACGATCAGGCCGGCCCGCACGTCGCCCAGAAGGAGGAGCAGCATGATGATCACGAGGATCACGCCCACCGAGATATTTTCCACGATGGTATGGATCGTCTTGGCCACCAGTTCCGTGCGGTCATAGAAGGTGTCGATGACGACCCCTTCGGGAAGCGTCTTCTGAATTGCGGCGATCTTCTCCTTCACGTCGGCCACGACCTGCCGGGAATTGCCTCCCATGATCATCATCACCATCCCGGTCACCGCCTCGCGGTCGCCATCGCGGGTGACGGCCCCCTGCCGCAGCATCGGGGCAAACCGCACCTCGCCGATATCGGCGACGTGGATCGGTGTGCCGTCGGCCCGGCTGGCGAGCACGATATTTCGGATGTCGTCGAGGGTGCCGATCAGCCCCTCGGCACGGATCAGCCGCTGCTCGGCACCGTGGCGAATCGCGCCACCGCCGGCGTTGCCATTGTTGTCCTCGAGCGCCGCGAAGACCTGTTCCAGCGAGATGCCGTAGTTGAGGAGCCGGTTGGGATCGACCTGCACCTCGTAGGTCTTCAGTTCCCCGCCGAACGTGTTCACCTCGATCACGCCCGGCACGCTCCGCAGCTGGTAGGCGATCTGCCAGTCGAGAATCGTCCGCAGATCCATGAGGCTGTAGTCATGCCCCGGCTCGGCCCGCACCTCGAACTGGTAGATCTCGCTCATGCCGGTGGCGATCGGTCCCATCTGGGGATCGCCCATGCCTGTCGGGATGCTCTCCCGCGCCTGCTGGAGCCGCTCGTTGACGAGGTTTCGCGCCCAGTAGATGTCGGTGCCATCCTCGAAGGCGACCGTCACCGCGGAGAGGCCGTAGCGACTGATCGAGCGGATCTCGTCGACCCGAGGCAGGCCGCTCATCGCGTTTTCCACAGGAAACGTGATGAACTGCTCGACCTCGACCGGGCCGAGCGAGGGGGAGATCGTGAGCACCTGCACCTGCGTGTTGGTGAGGTCGGGCACCGCGTCGAGCGGCAGGCTGGCCATCGACATGGCCCCCACGCCGAGGAGCACCACCGCCAACAGCATCACGACAAATGGGTTGTCGAGCGACCAGTCGATGATCTTGGAAACCATACGCTCGCCTGGGGGTCACTCGCCGATGAGGTCGGCTAGCATGCGGGATTTGAGGGCAAAGCCACCGGAGACGACCACCGCATCGCCGGGCGAGATGCCCGAAAGGATCTCCACGGTCGTCGCGGTGGAGCGGCCCCGGGTGATGTCGCGGCGTTCGAATGTGTCGCCGCCACCATGCACGAACACGAAGGGCATCCCGCCATGTTCGAAGACGGCCGATCGCGGCACCTGCAAGACGCTCGTCTTCATCGCTCCGGGCAGATCGACCGTCACGAACATGCCGGGCTTGAGCAGCCCGTCGGCGTTGTCGGCGACCGCCCGCATCGAGATCGTACGGGTATCGGGATTGACGATGTCGCCGGTGTAAAACACCTTCGCCGTGAACGTCTTGTCGGGCCAGGCGGCATTGAGGAAGCTGACTTCGGCGTTTTCGACCTGGGTCAGAAACGGCATGTGCTTTTCATAGACGTCGGCCACGAGCCAGACGGTGCTCAGGTCGGCGACGCTGAGAATCTGGTTGGTGGGCCCCACATGCTCGAGGAGAGCCACATCCTTGGAGATCACCGTGCCATCGAAGGGCGCCGGCACCGGGCAGTGGGCGAGGTCAGAACCCTGTGACGGATCGATGTCGGTGATGGCGGCATCCTCGAAGCCAAGAATTTTGAGTGTCGTTTCATCGACGGCGAGGCGGGTCTCGATTTCCTCCACTTGCTGCTCCGCACGGATCGCCTCCTGCCGCACGTCTTGCTCGCTCTGCTCCAAGAGCGAGAGCAGCGTGGCCCGCGTAGTGGTCCAAGCCGCCTCGGCCTCGAAAATCTGACGGGCCGCCACGATTCCCTGCCCCTGCAGCGGCGCCAGGCGGTCGAGGTTTTTCTTGGCCGTGTCGTTGGCGATGTAGGCCGACATGAGCTTCTGCCGGTAGTCACCGAGCGGCCGGTTGTGCATCTCGGCATTGACCTGGTCGATCGGCGTATTGGCCCGGATCAGCCCGATCAACGACTGTGTGTTGTCTGCCACCTGTTGGAGCCAGTCGTTGCGCCGCGTGGCAAAGCTGAGCTGGAGTCGATCCTGAACAAGCTGCAGCATCGCCTGCCCGACCTCACGGCTTTCGATGATCGCCATCTCCTGCCCCTTCTTCACGCGATCGCCGAGGCCGACCATCACCGTATCGACCCGGCCACTGACCAGCGGGAAGATATGAGCCACGCGATCCTCGTTGAGCGTGATCTTGCCGGTGAGCGTCTCCTTCTGGGCCAGGATGGCGACCTCGGCCGGCTTCATGTCGATGCCGGCACCGGCCCAGGATTCCTGGGGCAGCTGCACGACCGTCGGCACAGCCGGCTCCGCCGGCGCACGGCCGGCCGGCTCGGCCACCGCCACTGCAGGCGGAGGCTCCCGATCGGCGGGCGGACTCGAGAAAAACCCGCAGCCTGTGGCGGCTGTCACCAGGCCGCCTCCGGCGAGGCAGAGCATGAGCGTGGGGGGAATGCCGGAGGTGAGTGGATGCGTCATGGCGTGGTCGGCTTTCCGGGAAGGGGCCTTGCGGGAACGGCTCGTCACTCACTTGGGAGTATAGAAGAGGTCGAAGAGCCGATCGGGAACCCAGTGCAGCCACGCCCATGGCTTGCCCGTCCGAGAGCCGGCTCGCGGCTGACAGGGCCCGCCGTAGATCGGACCGCAGCTGCCAACGCCCCGCTTGCCGACGAGGTCGTACGCAGCCGGTGGCTTGGCAGGATGGCAGGGGGGCGGAGGCACGCACGGCGCCAGTGCCCGCGGCTCATTGCAATGATGGAGCGGCTCCGGGCCGGCGATCCAGTCGAGGGGCGAATCGGTGCGGGGGGGCAGCAAAGACGCAAAGATATCCTCGACTTTTTGGCCGGTGGCGGCGGGGTCGGTG
>JAYQOK010000023.1:0-31662 GCA_038144795.1 Candidatus Kuenenia sp.
CGAAAGTTCTCTGACGCCTTCGACCTCTTCTTCGGCAAAGCCTTCGGGCCGGGTTCCCGTGAGTGGATTAATGGCTCAACCACCCTCCGCTTCGTCGATCGTACTCTTGCCTGCACTTTCTTCCGGCCAGATCGAACCGTTGGTGTATGGGCAGAAGGCGAATATCTAGAAAATCGCTACTATCGAGTGATGGTGGGGGACGGATTTAACACTTCCGGGCTCCAGCCAAAGCCAGACCAAATTGACGGAAACTTTGTCTACTCGGGCACCACGTGGTGGGATGTTTCTGGCACCCACGGCCGAGGGTACTCCGACCTAGAAGATCACGACAATTTTGCCCTTGAAATCGGGACTAGCTTCACATATGCCCAGCAGGATGGCTATGGGCCATTCTACCAGCCCCGAGTTGAGCAAAATTATGTGCGCCTCGCTGATGGCACAAACGTGACCACACCAAATGCACTTATTTCAGGTGTTACGATTGATCAGTTTGACATCGCTTTATGGGCTGTTGATGCAGCCTGGAAATGGCATGGATTCAGCTTTGATATGGAATACTACTTCCGCCAACTCAGCAACTTTGCTGGCACCTACAATGCCTCTGGACCAAATCCAGGCGAACAAGCAATCGTGCCGAATACCGTGGTCTATAACCATGGGTTTGGCATGGAGGGTGGGTGGTTTTTGATACCCGAGCGGTTGGAAGTGAACACCAGAACCTCACAGATCTACGGTGACTACGGTCCGAGTCGTGAGTACGCGGGCGGCATCAACTGGTTCAAGAACGGAACCCATAATTACAAGTGGTCTTTTGACGCAACTCAAATCTACGGCTCTGCGGCAACCAACAGTTCTCCGAACTACTTCGCAGGACAAACGGGTGTACTCTTCCGCCTCCAACTCCAGGCAGCGTTCTAACTACCTGTGACACAACAGCAACTGTTGTGAACTGTCCTCAAATGGACACTGACCAGGGCAGGCCACCTCTGCCACTTGGGCAGCAAGAGCGCGATTACTGCGAATTTTTGAGTTCAGGTTCTTCCGCGACAGTCGCCGGCGCAGCAGATTCCCGAACTGCCTGAGCCGCTGCAGCTTTTTCAACAGCGACTGCAGTGGCCGTGGTAACGACAGCGGCTTTCCTTGCATTAGCCTACTCATCCTGAAGCCGCTTCGAAATAATGGCTACCCGTTCCTCAAGGCCAGCCCGCATCTTCGCAACTTCACACTCTACCCTCTGCTCCGTCGCAGCCACCACCTTGTCGAGTTCAGCCACCGTTCGCTGTTCAATCTTTTCGAGTTCAGCGTCTGTCTTTTTGTGAAAGTCGTGACTCTCCGCGACTCGCGGCCAGGACGAAAACACGCAGCTCACGAGCCGCTCATCAGCCGGAAGACCGTTGAGGAAAACCATTGACCGGGCATGGCAACACGCAGCTATCACAACTCATGGTCCAGGGAATCATGCCCGTCGCTTAGGAGGCCATCGCTACATTCGCTACGCCGATCGCAGTGAAGAGGTATACGATCACGAATCTGATCCCTAAGAGTGGGCCAATCTTGCCGGCAATGAGTCCGAGCGGCCAACCACCTCTCGACTTCGGTCGTATTGCCCGGGAAAAGCTCCACCGGTGTGCCTGATTAAGAAAACTTTCACGAGGGCATTTTCGCAGGCAGCGTGCGACAGGCCACAGTTAAGAGTCGTGGTTAGCGGAGCCGTTGCCTGGCCTTAACCGTAGCCAGCGTGCCCAATACATAACGGGCCGGTGGAATGATCCACCGGCCCGTAGCTGTATTGGCATTCACTACCCTGCAAGTGGAGCCAGATGATGAAGTTCATAAGCTTCATCAAACGGCTGATCGAGCAAGCTTAAGACGTTCTTGTACTCATCAATAAGTTTTGCAACTTCCCTTACAAGGACTGTTTCTGACTGAAATTGAGGATAGCTCGCAAAGGCGTTCTGCCAGCAAGCAAGCGATTTCTCGTACGCTCCTCGAGCAACCTCAAGGTCACCAATTTTCAGAGCTCGCATGGCGTGCTGGGATGCAGACCGCGCCTCTAGGCCTTCTGGCGTATTGGCGACCTTAGCTATTGCAACCCAGTAGTCGTAATTGACGATTCTCCGACTTTTTTCGATGCATTCAATGTTTTCTTGAGCCTCTTCATACACTCGGCAGAGCTTCATCGCAGCGGTTTGCTGTGGCTCTGGGAGGATACTTGCGACAACGCGCCAGGGGATATCAAGACTCCCCCCCTCCGCAGCAACTTCCCGCTGTTCCGGTGTCATTTCCTGGAGGCGAATTTCCTTCAGGACCTCACGATGTTTGCCCAACAAGCTAGAAAGTTGCTCTTCAAGAGCACCCGCCCGTTCCTGCTCAATCTCAAGCATCCAGAGTGGAAGCATTTTGTTATGCGTGGCAACAGTTGTGAAGGCTGTCTCTTTGATGCTTTTCGAAACAGCCTCCCACGCCGCGGCAGTCGTCGAACCAAAGTGATTACGCCGCTCGAGGTCGGTAGCCGTACTAATCGCGTCAAACATCGGCCGAGCCGCCACCATCAGTGGAACAGCATCTTCAGACTTGTTTTTCGTGTGCAATGATCCAAAGCCCGCCACCGATTTTTGCACAAGTGCTACGCCGCTCCGTGCAGTGTTCACAACAGTGCCTGGCATCTGCGCAAACGTATAAAGCAAACCCGTGAGAACCATGCAGACGCTGAGAACAATTTCTTCGGTGTAGAGGAGGCGGCTCGGGTGAACCAGTTCATCGGTCACCTTAGCAGGCAGAAGGCCAGCCAAATTATTGGACTGCTGGTGTCGATCGCGGCGAGGTATCGTGAAAAACATTTTAGGGTTCCTTTCGAAGGGCAGGAAAAAGAAACACATCTGCTCCATTGCGGGACAGAGAAAAACAGCTCACGCTAAAAGCCCTGCGTTTCATTGCGAAAAACAGACAGAGTGACTAATTCATCAGACTGTAGGCAGATGATGAACTAGTTGTGATGTAGTACGCACTTCACCCGTTTGTGGTTCAAAAAAATCTGTCTACCCGGAATTGCCGAAGAATGCAGCGAAGATCCTGGCACATCTCGGCGAACCGCTTGAACCACCGCCCGTCTCGGGCAGGCAGGCGGGATCGGAAGGCCTGGTGCTCACCCGGGAGACAGGAGCACGCGACTCACGAGACCCTGATCAGTCCGGCGATGCTTGAGGAAGTGTCATTGACCGGGCTATCCTTTGAAGCCCGTCTCGGCCGCACCATGAAGCGGTGCAAAAACAATCGCAATGAATAAAAAGAACCGTACAGTATTCATGGGAAAGGGTGCGATCCTCAAAGAAAAGTCGGTCCTGAACCTGCCCCAACTCGGATCGCATTCCCTCGATTGATGACCTGCGACCCTGGATGGTTCTAGATCGTGATTGCCCACGCATCCTCGAATGAAGGATCTACAAACCTCCTCAATACCACCGACCGAGATCTGTGATTTCTCGACTCAATCCTTCATGCTGCTTTCGCCTACCCCCAGTGTCTTTGTGCAATCACCCGCCCTCGCTACGCTATGCGTGATGCTCGGCTTTTTATCTGCCACGGCCAGCCCCATGGCCAACGCCGCGCCGCGTGTGCTCGAGGCTGATGTGTGCATCTACGCCGCCACCCCCTCAGGCCTGCTGGCTGCCATCGCAAGCCGCCAACGCGGCAAGAGCGTCGTGATCGTGGAACCGAGTCGTTGGGTCGGGGGCATGCTGGGGGCCGGCCTCAAACCGCGTCAGGACTGCCCGAACATCAACGCAACCGGCGGGCTGACGCGCGAACTGCTCCACTCACTTGGAAAGAACGGCGAGATTCTCACGTCCTATGGCCGAAGCGGACTCAATCCCGCTGCGATACGCCACGATTTTGAGAAACTCATTCACGACCATAATCTGCAGATCGTGTTCGATCATCGCATCGCCAGCTGTCAAAAAGCCCATACAAACATCGTCTCTGTCACGTTCGACGAGGCTCCCTTCGATGAACTGGGCTGCCCCGTCGACAAGGCGGGCGTGGCAGACAACCTCTGTGTGATCGCTCGCATCTATATCGATGCAAGTTACGAGGGCGATCTGATGCCTCGGGCTGGCGTCTCGTATCGCACCGGAAGAGAAGCCTCGCAGGATTTCAACGAACAGCACGCGGGCGTGCAGCCCCCCGCTGAACTCACCCCAATCTCCCCGTTCGTTCGCGCTGAGGACCCGTCGAGCGGATTGCTGAAGTGGGTTGAGTCCGACCATGGCAAACCGGTCGGAGCTGCAGACGAATACACCCAGGCCTACAACTATCGTTGCGTCACCACCGACGACCCAGAACATCGGCTGCCGATCACGGCACCCGACCACTACAACTCCGCCGACTTTGAGCTCGTGGGTCGATACGTGGAGCACCTAACTCAGGTCACCAAGGATGCGGATTCACTTCGAAAAAAACTGATCGGCATCTGTCCGGGATGGATGAACTCGGGCGAGTGGAACTACCAACGAGAATCCCTGTTCTCCCAAGCCCCTCTCGGCGTCAGCCACATCTATGCCGATGGCTCCCACGCGGATCATGCGCGGATCTGGAAGATGCACCAAAACTACCTTCGGGGGCTATATGAGTTCATGCGATCAGACCCGCGAGTGCCTCCCTGGTATCGCGAGGAGATCTCAAAACTCGGCCTCGATCGGCGGGCCCATCCGGAGACAGAGGGCTGGCCCCATCAGCTCTACATTCGTGTCGCCCGCCGCCTCAAGGGCTGTACCACGATCACCGCCCACGACGTCTACAACCGTACCGTGATCGGCGACCCCATCGGACTGGCGCAGTACGGCATCGACACCTATCCGGCCAGGCGGATCTGGATGCACCGCGACGGTGGTTTCGTCGTGGGGATTGAAGGCAAGATGTTTATCGGGGGCAGTGCGGGACCGACCAATGTTCCCTATCCCATCTCCTATCGCGCCATCACGCCGCTTCCGCAGGAGTGCACGAACCTTCTGGTGCCTGTCTGTTTTTCAGCCACACACCTCGGCTATGCGTCGGCCCGCATGGAGCCGGTCTTCATGATCTGCGGCGAATCGGCCGGCATCGCCGCCTGTCTTGCCATCGATCAGAAAACAACCGTGCAAACAGTCAATCCGACATCGCTCCAGGAGGCCCTGACGCAGGCCAGACAAAAGCTTTCCTGGGATCCGAGGCGAGACACATCGCCAGCTTCAAAACCTGAAACCCTCTCGTTTGAGACGCTGTTGCACGCATGTGACGCCGATGCAGACGCCAGCGTAAACCGCTCCGAATGGGGCCAAGGCAAACCGGGCTGGGAATGGCTCTTTGACATCATCGACACCAGTCGCAATGAAAGAATTGAACGTGAGGAATACGACGCCTTCCAGGTCTACAAACGCACTCATCCCGACTGGCTATCGCGGCGCCAAGAAGCCCGCTAGCAGGCGGTGGACACCATCTGCCACCACCGTCTTATGATGATTAGCTCCCACGAACTCCGAGGCTCTCCTGTGCCCATCTTCAACGTCCCCTCACGCTTGTTCGCCCTCATCTGGTGTGCCTGCTTTGTGATCCCGGCATCCAATCTGCCGGCGGATGAAGCCGTTCCACTGCATGGAAATACAGGGTTTGAAACAGACCAGGACGGCGATGCCTGGCCGGACGGCTGGGCCCGTGTCAATGGTGGCTCCTGGCAACTGGAAAACGGTAACCGTTTTGTTCGACTTGAAAGCCCCTCGGCAGGCTCCATGGTCATGCTCTATCAAGAGATTGCCATTCCAGCAGGTACCGAAGCCATCAGTCTCGCGTGGCGGCAACGGGTTTCGAACCTTCGAGTCGGCAAGAACGCCTGGTTTGACGCCCGCATCATGCTCGAATGTCTTGACACCGATCGGAAGAAGGTCACCCCCACGCCGCCGGCACCCTCCACGCGAACCGACACCGACGACTGGGTCGACCGCAGCACTGCCTTTCTGGTTCCAGCAGGCGCGAAGACTCTCAAGTTCATGCCATGCCTTTTTCAGGTGACCTCTGGGACCTTCGATCTGGACGACATCGTGATCACCAGCATTGATCCGAATCCGCTTCGCGCGGCCGCTGACGAGGCGATAGCCCGTCGGCTTGCCAGCCTGGATGCTGAAATCAAAAAACGCCAGAAGAAGGCTGCAGCCCAGTTCGCCGCAGAGGCCTCCCTGATCACCAATGGCGACTTCGAACATGATGACAAGACTCGTGGCTGGCCCGATGCATGGGGGAGGCCCGCGTCCGGATCATGGGAGGAAGAGGACGGCAACCATTTCCTCCGACTGAGCACATCCAAGCCCGACGTGCTCAACATGGTCTACCGGGTCATTGATCTTCCCGCAGGCACGCAGGCCGTGGAACTCACGTGGCGGCAACGCGTGACGGGGCTCGTGCGGGGAACCTCTCCCTGGTTCGATGCACGCATCCTGTTGGATCTGCTCGGCCCCGACGGCAAAAAACTCAAACAGCCATCCCCTTCCTACACCCAGAAGGACACGGATGGATGGGTCACCCGCAAAACGGCGTTTCTTGTGCCTGATCACGCTGTTGCAGTCGCCCTCATGCCAAGTCTCTTCCAGGTGAAGGCCGGCACCTTTGATCTCGATGATCTGGTCCTCCGGCCAATTGCTCCTGAGCCGCTTGAGGCACTGGCCCTCCAACGCGAAGCCGAGGCGAAGGCCCGCCACGTGCCCCCTGAAACACCACAACGTGAACGCTGGCCCTCACCCATCCATGTCGTTGGCAACCGCCTTCATGATCCGAATGGACGCGAGGTCTGGCTCCAGGGTGTCAACGCAGGTGGTCTCGAGACCCTTCCTGCCGACATCCAGGTGCTCAAGTCAATCGTCGTGGCGATTGACAACTGGAAAGCCAACTGCGTCCGGGTGCCGATGAACGAGACGTTTTGGTTTGGACGGAGCAGCTACCAGCAGGATGGCGGCAAACAGTATCGGGAGATCCTCGACCAGGCCATCACCCTCGCGGCCAATCGGGGCAGTTATGTCGTCATAGATCTGCACCGCTTTCGTGCCCCAAAGGAGGAGCACGCCGATTTCTGGCGTGACTTTGCCTCACGCTACAAGGACCACCCCGCCGTGCTCTTTGACCTCTTCAATGAGCCCCACGGCATCTCATGGGACGTTTGGCAGCACGGCGGCTTTGTCGGCACCCGCGAGGGCACCGACGAATCTGGCTTTCTCAAGGAGGATGACAAAAAGAGAAACGAGGGATTCGAATCGATTGGCATGCAGAAACTTGTTGATGCGGTTCGGTCCACCGGCGCGAAGAACATCGTGATCGCCGGTGGTGTGTTCTGGTGCAATGACCTTTCTGGAATCACCAAGGGACATACGCTGCAAGACCAGCTTGGAAATGGCATCATGTACAGCTGGCACACCTATAACTGGCACACCGACTGGGAGGAAAAGCTGCTCGCCACCGCGGCTCTCCACCCAATCTTTGTCGGCGAGGTCGGCGCAGACATCACGAAGATGAGCTTTATTCCAGAGGCTGATCAAGAGGATCCCTTCACCTGGGTTCCCGACATGCTGGGATTTATCCAGAAGCACCGACTTAACTGGACAGGCTGGTGCCTGCACCCCAAGGCATCACCCATCATGATCTCAGACTGGAACTACACCCCGACGCCCTTCTGGGGCACCTTCGCCAAGCGAGCCCTTGCCGGCGAGTCATTTGAACTCAAGCGAACTCGATAGCGAAGCGACAACGACCGTGAACCGATGACGCAGCGTGACCACGAACTCGCCTGTCAGCATGCCCCCGCTCACGCGAGCATCGCGTCCCCCTACCTCTCCCAATGCTGTCACCGACAATCGGCTCGCGTTCTCAGCAACACGGTGGAGGCATGCCGGCAACGATGATCATCACCACCGAAAACATGATATCTCGAGCAAGGCCTGGATGATCCTTTCCCGTGAGACTCACGGCAGCGATCATCGCCACCTTAATGCCGATGACAGCGAGCGTCAGCAGCACGGTGCCAAAGGGTTCCCCCAGTCGCACGGCGAGGGCATCAGCATGGCGAAGAACAGCCACGCGAACAGATCTCCTGCCCAGAACAGCGAATCCAGTTATGCCTTTGAGAACCATGGGCTTCGTGCGCAGCCAACTGAGCGGGAGTTGCTCGCGAATCACCTGCATCCTTCAACGAGACAAGACAAGGAGTGAGAAACGGGAACAACGCCAGGACGTCACGGGCATCAGAAGGCCAGATCTCTCTCCGCACAGTCGACAACCTCTACCGAACCGCGCATGAGGGCGGGCGAAGACTGCTCTCGCCCGCAAGACTTCCCAATCATTTGGTGATCGCAGGGCCATTCTAGATAATTTACCACATGCGGTGAGAGCAAATCTGTCTTCAATTCCTGGAGTGCGCTGGTATGAGAAAGATGCGAGTGCAACACGAGTGTCGGCTCAGGTCGGCAGCCGTCATCATGTTCGGCATGGCTGTGGTGAGCGTGGCGACGTCTTCCACGGCGCAAGACAGAGAACTCATCTCCTTCACCACCAAGCGACTGAATAACCAGTTCTTCAGCGAAGGTGCTGACGCTGGTGACCTCAATGGTGATGGGCATGCCGACATCGTCGCCGGCCCATACTGGTATGCAGGCCCCACCTTCACCACCCGCCACGAACTCTACGAACCGAAGCCCTTCGATCCTCACGGCTACTCCGACTGCTTCTTCCAGTTTGTGCATGATGTCGATCTTGATGGTGATCACGACGTGGTCCTCTACGGCTTCCCAGGCCAGCAGGGCTGGTGGCTCGAAAACCCGGGGGCGGCCACCGCGCCAGCCGGGCACTGGAAGCGTCATCTGGCCCTCGATGTGATTGACAACGAATCCCCACGATGGGTCGACATCACCGGAGACGGCTCTCCTGAAATCGTCTGCTCCGTCGGTGGCTTCTACGGCTACGCGTCGATCCCCACCGACAACCCTCGCGACCGCTGGACCTTTACCCGTATCAGCCCCGAAGTGGGCGCGCAAAAGTTCACGCACGGCCTCGGGGTAGGTGATGTCGACGGGGATGGTCGCATGGACATCCTTGAGAAGAGCGGCTGGTGGCAGCAGCCGGCGGCGATTGACGGCAATCCGCTGTGGGAGCGGCATGCGTTTGAGTTCTCCGGACCTGGTGGAGCGCAGATGTACGTTCGCGATGTCGATGGCGATGGTCTCAACGACGTGATCACAAGCCTAGCCGCCCATGGTTGGGGACTCGCCTGGTATCGCCAGGTGCTCGGCAAAGACGGCAACCGTAGCTTTGAACGCCAGTTGATTACTGGCGCAAACCATTCCGACAGCCCGTATCGTGTTGCATTCTCACAGATCCATGCAATCGACATGGCCGACATTGATGGAGACGGCCTCGACGACATTGTCACCGGCAAGCGGTTCTGGGCGCACGGCCCCAAAGGAGATCCAGAGCCTGACGCCCCTGCCGTCTTGTACTGGTTCCGCTGCGTACGGAGCACCGATTCTAAGACCGGCAAGACTACTGCTGAGTTCATTCCGCAGCTGGTAGACGACGCCTCTGGCGTGGGCGTGGAAGTGAAGGCCACGGATGTGTCTGGTGACGGCCTCCCCGACATCGTCGTCGGTAATAAGCGGGGCACCTTCGTGCACGTGCAGTCGCGGAAGCCGGTCTTGGCTGAAGTATACGAAGCCGCTCAGCCGCGCCGTCGCATGCCAATGGCCAACGGCCTCGCCCCGCAGGAAGCTGCTGACGCCATGACCGTACCACCAGGCTTCACCGTCAAGTTACTCGCGGCCGAGCCCGACGTGCGCCAGCCGATTGCGATGGCTTTTGACGATCGCGGGCGGCTGTGGGTGGCAGAAGCCTACTCTTATCCTGTGCGGTTACCCGATGAGGAGGCCCGCGACCGCATCCTGATCTTTGAAGACACTGATGGTGACGACGCCTTCGACAAGCGGACGGTCTTCATCGAAGGGCTGAATCTTGTCAGCGGCCTCGAGGTGGGGTTTGGCGGTGTGTGGGTTGGGGCGGCGCCGTACCTGATGTTTATCCCTGACGCTGACGGCAATGATGTGCCCGATGGTAAGCCTGAGATCCTGCTCGATGGATGGGCCTGGCAGGACACCCACGAAACGCTGAACGCGTTCACCTGGGGGCCTGATGGCTGGCTCTACGGCTGCCATGGCGTGTTCACCCACTCCAATGTAGGCAAGCCCGACTGTGCGGATGAAGACCGCACTCGGCTCAATGCAGCGATCTGGCGATACCACCCAGTGCGGCACATTTTTGAGATCTTTGCAGAGGGCACAAGCAACCCTTGGGGCGTGGATTTCAACGACGTGGGAGATGCGTTTGAAACGGCCTGCGTGATCCCACACCTGTATCACATGATCCAAAACGCTCGCTATCAACGGCAGGCTGGCCAGCACTTCAACCCATGGAGTTTTGATGACATCAAGACAATCGCTCGCCATCGCCACTGGACCGGCGGCCAATGGAATCCGGCCGACCGCAACAAGAGCGATGCGATCGGTGGCGGGCACGCCCACTCTGGTGCGATGATCTACCTCGGTGGTGCCTGGCCTGACCGCTATCGCGGCAAGCTCTTCATGAACAATATCCATGGCGCTCGCCTCAACATGGATCGACTGGAGCCCGCCGGTTCAGGCTATATCGGCGATGGTGAGCCGGACTTTCTGTTTGCCAACGACACCTGGTCGCAGATCATCGCACTGCAGTATGGGCCGGACGGTCAGGTAACATTCGTCGACTGGTACGACGCCAATCAGTGCCACCACAATGAGTTTGAGAAACACGACCGCGACAATGGCCGCATCTTTAAGGTGGTGTACTCCGGCACCGATGGACATGTAGTAAAAGGGCCGGCCTCCCTAGGTCCGCTCCCCGACGCGGCACTGGTCGATCTGCTTGATCACGAAAATGACTGGTTTGTAAGGCATGCGCGCCGCCTACTTCATGAACGTGCGGCGACCGGTCGGCTCGAGGCCGGCACGCCCGCATTGCTCGCGGCAAAGCTTTCTCAAGCTACCTCTACAGAGAAACGACTCCGGGTTGTCTGGGGGATGCACGTGGCAGGCTGCCTCGACGAAGCACAGTTGCTGGCCCTGCTCGCCGATGTGCACCCGCATGTTCGCGGCTGGGCGGTGCAACTGGCCTGTGAACCGCTCTCGGCTGAAGGAGATGCCACGCTCTCTCCTGCTCTCGCCGCTGCGTTTGCGAAGCTTGCCAGCGAAGACCCATCCCCCGTAGTAAGGCGTTTCCTTGCGTCGGCCGCCGGTCGCATGCCGGTGCGTGATCGCTGGGCCATCCTCACCGCACTTGTGAGCCACGCTGAGGATGCGTCTGACCACAACCTGCCACTCCTTGAGTGGTATGCCGCCGAGCCGCTCGTGCCAGTTGATCCCTCGCGAGCGCTCGCTCTGGCTACCGCAAGCCGTATTCCCGCGGTGGCACGCTTCCTGATCCGACGGGCCGCAGCCGAACAGGCCTTTGCCGACCCCCTGATTGACGCAATCGCGGCTGCCGACTCCGCGTCACGCGTCTGGATGCTCGGCGAGGTCATTGCCGCCCTCGAGGCCCGTGGTCGGGCGGCGATGCCCGAGGCCTGGCAGGATGGCTACGAAATCCTGCGAAAAGACAGCGACGAGTCGGTCCGCCGCATGGCTGACGACATCGCCGCTCGTTTTGGTGACCCACGCGTGCGCCCGGCGCTGCGGGCGAAGGTCCGCGACACCGAACTGACGCTCGACGAGCGGCTCGCCGCCCTCGACGCCTTGGTCGCCTCTCGCGATCCCGACTTGCCACCGGTGCTGCATCGCCTCCTTGACGATGCCGATCGGCATGCCGCCCTGATCCCCAAGGCGCTAGCCGCCCTCGCTGCGATTCCGCACGAGTCCTCACCGTCTGCCGTTCTCACCGCGTATGCCCACCTGACAAACGAAGCTAAGCAAGCGGCAATTGCCACGCTCACCGCCCGGCCCGCCTGGACACTTGACCTGCTCGACGCCATCGACGCCGGCACGCTACCTAGAGCCGACCTCTCTGCCTTTACCGTCGGTTCGCTCGCCAAGTCCGCCGACAAGACGGTGCTGGCTCGTCTCAATGAAGTCTGGGGCACGATACGCGCCACCTCTGCGGATCGTGAGGCCGAGTTTGCCAAGTGGCGAGCCACTCTCAGCAAGGAGGCACTGGCCGAGGCCAACCTCTCGCACGGGCGTGAAATCTTCGCCAAGACCTGTGGCACCTGCCATCAACTCCATGGCTTGGGTGCGAAGATTGGCCCAGAGTTAACCGGAGCCAACCGCGGCGACCTGGAATACCTCCTCTCCAACCTGCTCGATCCCTCGGCCCTCGTGGGCCGGGATTACCAGATGACACAGGTCGTCACGAATGATGGGCGCGTGATCGGTGGCATCGTGGTGGCTGAAACCCCGACATCCATCGCGCTGCAGACGCCGACCGCGCGAATCGTGGTGCCGCTGGACGACATCGACATCCGCGAACTCTCCACGCAGTCGCTGATGCCCGAAAACCAGCTCAACCAACTCGAGCCGGCCAGTGCGGTGGCACTCGTCGCCTACCTGCGTCATCCAACGCAGGTTCCGCTGCCGGGCGAAGGCCCTCCGCCGTTCAATGCCGAAGGGCGGATTGTCGGAGCGATCGAAGGCGAAACCCTCAAGGTCCGCGGCACCGCCTCCGGGCAGGTTGCCCCGCAGCCGATGGGCAACTTTAAGGCTGGTCGCTGGAGTGGCACGTCTCACCTCTGGTGGACCGGTGGCAAGCAGGGGGACCGTGTCACCCTCGACGTGCCCGTGGCTGTATCGGGCAAGCACGAAGTGTTTGCGATCCTGACGAAGGCGCCCGACTATGGCACCGTGAGCGTGACCTTCGACGATGGCTCCGCGGCAGGGCCGGTCGACCTCTACGATCCTCAAGTGATCCAGGCAACGCCCGTTTCGCTTGGTGAGTTTGATCTCAAGCCTGGCACTCACTCACTCGCGATCACGATCACGGGCATCAACCCCAAGGCCACGCCTGCCTACATGGCCGGCCTCGATTGCCTGTACCTGATCCCACGAACCGAGGCATCGGCTTCCGCAAACGTAACTTCTGACTCGCGCCCACCCGGTCGTGAGTTCCAAAAAGAAACGCGCTGAACGCAGCAACAAATTTCTTGGCGATCTAGGACGGATTCCACCAGCACTATACGCCTACGGTCGCGCTGCTTACTGCACATCCAATGAGAGCTCGTTTCACAGACATCGTCACTTGTTGCAAGACGCCTCGCTGTGCTCGTGGGCATCACCGACGCATGCATGTCTGAGAGCGTTACTCTCGCGGAGCAGGCTGCCGACACAGCGTAATCACAACTCCCCCACTGGGCCAGATAGCTCGCAGAATGCACTTTACAAAATGCGCTTGCACACCTGCGATGAGGCCGCTCTGCTAAGAGGGCTGGTTCGCGGTTTCCTGTCCATGGCGCTCCATCACATGAGGCCACGATGCTGCCCATTACTCGACATCGGTCAAGATCATCCAGCGTTTGCCGACGCCTCCCGCGCCGGATATTCCTGCAAGCGTCCGGAGTGTCACTCGCTCTCCCGCTACTCGAATCGACTGCAGGCACAGCGGACACTTCGTCACCGCGCCGTATGGTCTGTATCCAGACCAACATGGGAATCCTGCCGCGGTACTTCTTCCCTGAGGGCACGGGCCGTGAATACACAGCCAGTCCCTATCTTGAGCGGCTCGCAGCACATCGCGAGCAGTTCACGGTTTTTTCTGGAGTGAGCCTGCCAGGGGTCACCGGTGGGCACGCAGCCCAGAAATGCTTTTTAACGGGCACACCACACCCAGAGCGGGGAGGATTCCGCAACGGCGTTTCGCTCGACCAGGTCGCGGCCGAGCAAGTTGGCAATGCAACACGCTTTCCTTCTCTCGTGCTCGCCATCACCAACGAAAACGCGACGCTGAGTTACACCCGTAACGGCGCCGCGATCCCGTCGGAGCAGAGCCCTCGCGCACTGTTCGAAAAACTTTTTGTGCAAGGGGCTGCTCAAGATGTGGCCTTGCGGGTGGAGTCGTTGCGACAAGGCCGCAGTACCCTCGACTTCGTCGCCGATGCCTCCCGACGACTGACACGCGACCTACCCGCAGCTGACCAAGCCAGGCTTGACCAGTACCAGACCGCTGTCCGTGACTTGGAGCAGCGACTTCACGCAGCCCAAGCCTGGGAAGACCGCCCCAAGCCCAAGGTCGACCAACAACCTCCTGGCGAGAACAAGGATCCACGCCAGTTTGTGGAGCGGTCTAACATGATGTTTGACGTGATCAAACTCGCACTCGAAACTGACTCGACACGTGTGGTTTCCTTGTTCATCGACACCACCGTAATTCACAACATCACCCATCACGGGAATCGTCCCGACGTGCTCGAGGAACTCAAGGGCCACGAAGAGCGGCAGTTTGATGCACTGAGTCGATTCTTCACTTCCCTCAGTTCGTGCCATGAGCCTGGTGGCACTCTGTTCGATCGCACGATGGTGCTCTACGGCACCTGTATGGGTAGTGCTAACTCCCACTCTAATACAAATCTGCCGGTGCTCTTGGCAGGGGGTGGCTTCCGGCACGGCCAGCACCTCGCATTTGACACGCAACACAACGAGCCCCTCTCCAACCTTTATATCTCGATGCTGCAAAGGCTGGGGCTTGAGGTAGATCGTTTCTCCTCCGGGACCGGCACAATCCGTGGTCTAGAGTTTGCATCGTGAGAAGACTCCTCTCGATTACTGCCGTCGCGATGCTCATCACATCGTTTGTCCGTGCTGACGACCTCCCAACGACAGCAGATATCGCAACGTCGCTCACACAATCCTGTGGCGACTGCCACACAGGCTCTGATGCCCAAGCTGGCTTTACGATTGAGCCGTTCTCGCGCCTACCCAGCGACCCTCACAACCTGCGACAATGGATCAAAGCCCATGACCAACTCGCCTCCGGTGCGATGCCTCCCCAAGAAGTCGTTGGGCCAAATGCGGAGCAGAGAGCATCGCTTGTGGCCGCACTGCGGCAATCAATCATTACAGCGGAGGGCAGACTACCGAGTCATCTTGGACATGTTCGACGGCTTACTAGAAGAGAATACGAGAACACCGTCCGCGACCTCTTCAAGATGCCTGGGATCCAGGTTGCCTCGCTCCTTCCAGCGGATGGCTCCGCGGAAGGATTCGACAAGGCCGCCGCTGCCCTCGACATTTCACATGTAAACATCGCGAGTTACCTCGAAGCGGCTGATCGAATCCTCGACGACGCGATCACCACACGTCCCGAGCCACCGAGTATCACGACGCGACGCATTTCTTTGGTCAACCGAGGCGGCTTCGTCGCTCACATCGTGATGAATGGAGACGGCGTGCTCCTAAAAAACGGCCAACCCGATCCCGAGTTTCCCCCGGCAGGTGAGCATAACCATCTCGATCAGGGCGCCCATGAGCGGTGGGGTTCGTTTCGCAACGGTGCGAGTGTCGGCCTTTTTCGGCATGAAGATGAATCAGTTAGCCCCTACTTCATCGAGCACGTGACGATCTACCCTGCAATCTATCGCGTGCGCACCTCACTTTGGAGCTTTCAGTGGGACCAAGGCCGCATGCTACCTGGCCGCGGCACGGAGGCAGCCCGGCTTTCAGTAGTACAGCTGACTGGTGACGGACGTGGCGGCCAGCACCCCAGCACCGTACTCGGCTACTTCAACGCGCCAGCCAGCGGGCCTCTGGAGCACGAGTTCTTCGTCTGGCTCAATCGCAACGAACTCATTGGGTTCAACACCGCTTCACTCGCGCCGGCAGCCAACTACTACAAACCGAAGCGGGCAATGGAGTTCACCGGCCCTGGAATCGTGGTTGACTGGCTCGACATTGAAGGCCCGCTCTACGAACAGTGGCCCCCAGCAAGCCACACGCTGCTCTTTGGCGACCTGCCTTTGCAAGAAGTTGACCCCGCTGCCATGACTGGCATCACGTTGCCCCGTCGCGACCGTCCACGACAACTTGGGGCGGGCTTGAACCGCCGCGATCCAGAGCATGGGCTCTGGACAGTGCACTCCAAGGCCCCGCTTACCGATGCGGATCGGCTACTCGGCTCTTTTCTTCCGAAGCTCTTTCGTAGGCCGGTCGACGCACGCCTGCGAGCAGCGTATGTAAAACTGGTGTCGGATCGCCTGCAAGCAGGGGATTGTTTTGAGCTGGCAATGCGATTCGCCTACCGCTCAGCACTCGTTTCCCCAGATTTTCTCTTCCATTTAGACTCTGCCCCGCCAGTCGATGCGATAACACCTGCCGTCACTTCACTGGCAGATCTTGGAGCCTCGCTTGAAGCCAGCGGACTCGCTTCCCGCTTGTCGTATTTCCTCTGGAATTCGATGCCCGACCACCAACTCTGCCAGCACGCGGAGGCAGGAGTATTTGCTGATCCAGTAGCGCTTCACGCCGAGGTGGAACGACTGCTGGCAGACCCTCGGGCAGAGCGGTTCGTCAACGACTTCGTCGGACAGTGGCTCAGGCTCGATGAAATCGCAGCGACCGATCCCGATCGCACGCTCTATCCCGAGTTCAGCCCTTACCTGCAAGACGCGATGGTGGCGGAGACTCGCAGCTTCATTCAAGAAATGCTCGACCGCAACCTACCTGTTGAAACATTGATCCGGTCTGACTTTGTGGTAGTGAATCAGGCGATTGCCTCGCTTTATGGGCTGCCTGGCGTCACCGGCTGCCAAATGCGGTGCATCCAGCGGCCGGATGACTTGCCTCGCGGCGGGGTTGTCACGCATGCATCAATTCTCAAGGTCACGGCGAACGGAACTACCACCAGCCCAGTGCCGCGAGGCGCTTTTGTCCTCGACCGGCTGCTTGGCTATTCGCCCGAACCCCCCCCGCCTAACGTCGCTGCAATTGAGCCCGATGTGCGTGGCACGACGACAATTCGCGAGCAGCTACAGCAGCATCGCGACCACGCCTTGTGCCAATCATGCCATCAGCGACTTGATCCACACGGATTTGCCCTGGAGGCTTTTGATGTGATCGGCGGGTACCGTACCCGCTACCGCTCGATCGGTGATGGAGATCCTGCAGAGCGGGGCATGATCGACCCGCTGATTAACATCGGCTTCCGCCTTGGCAAACCCGTCGAAAGTGATGGCACTCTCGACGGTCATGCCTTCGCGTCACTTGCTGACTATCAAGGACTGATCGCTGCTACGCCACGACCCATCGCGGAGAATCTCGCCCGCCGGCTCCTCGTTTACGCGACGGGACGTCCTGTTGGTTTTCGTGACCGTCCATGGATCGACGCTATTGTTGACCACACCCTTGCGCAGGGCGGCGGCCTCCGGACACTATTGCATGCCGTGGTCGCCAGCCCCCTGTTCACCCTCCGCGACCCCCATGCGATGGCGTCACGCTCTCCTCAAAAATGGAGCGATTCGCTGCCTACAGCCCACGCCAACCGTGTCTTGCATCAGCGTTATTCTGAGCAACTCCTGATGACCCCACCGACACCGGTCATTGAACAGCCCGCGAGGCCATCGATTTCACTTACCCCTTCCGAGCCACCCGCTACCACCTTCGCCTTCGACGCTGCGCCCACGATTCGTGCACGAATCGTGGGCCTGTTCATTCCACAACGCGACGAGGCCTTTCGGGGCCTCCTGGCAACCATTCCTGAAGTGTCGCTGGAATCATTCGATCCCGCCACCGCCGAAGCGATTATTCGCTACGCACCTGAGAGCCCGCTGTTTGCAAACGCCAACGTCAACGACGTGCTTTCACGACTCGCTGATCGCATCCGCAGTCGCTCCGACGGCCTCTTCTCCCTGAGGGAACCCGGAAACCGCCCGCACAACCAGCTTCGCAGGGAGTCATTTGACATCATCGGCCTCGACTGCGATGCCTGCTCGCTCGCCGTACACGACATCCTGACTCGTGAGAAGGGGGTGGCGCACGCCACGGCGAGTTTTGGTGATGGTACGGCGGTAGCGTGGTGTGATCCAGACGTCGTCACACGCGAAAGCCTTCTTGCCGCACTCGTTGAAAGGGGCGTGACGGTACGACAAGCAGCAGCAATCACCACCGAAACCCGCTGACCGCTTCGAAGTGACTTCTGCCCTCACGGCATCGGCGCCTCCTGGGCTCATTCGGCCCACTGATACACCCGTATAAAGTCAATTTCCAAAGTTTGCGGAAATGCGCTATCTGGCAGCCCATCGGCCCGTTGATCGGTGTTTTCAAAAAATCTACCGTCAACTGCCACGTTGACGATCAGATGAAAGGGTTGGTCGAACGGGGCACTGGAATTCGTCCGAGCCGCCTCCGAGAACCATTCGTCTTTGGTTCGCTTTTGGCAAAGGTCACCGTCCACGTACCACGAGATCTCATTAGCGTTCCACTCGAGCGCGTAAAGATGAAAGTCTTCAGCTGCGTTCTTATTTGGAAAGCGGTAGGCATGTGCGAGATGAGTGTTTCGCGGCCATGGGCCACCAAAGTGAATCGCTCCGGTTGTCTCGTGAACCGCACTTCCTCTCGATTCGATGACATCGATTTCGCCACCCGACGCCCAACCGCCATAAGGCGAGTCGGTGGGCAGAAGCCATACCGCTGGCCATATGCCTTGGCCCTTTGGCATTCTGGCGCGGATTTCGAAGCGCCCATAGGTCCAATCACCGCGTTTCCGCGTGCGCAGGCGCGCCGATGAGTAAGGCTGCGTTTTTCCGTCACTCGTGGTGTGGGCGTCACGGTAGACGCTAAGTTGAAGTGACCCATTTTGGACAATGCAGTATTTTGAATCCGTACGATACGCCTGCCGCTCGTTGTTACCACCGCCATAGTTGTTTTCTTCTTTCTCCCACTTCGTGTAATCGAGATCGCTTCCATCAAACTCATCGGCCCACACGAGGACCCATGTGTTCGTCGGCTTGATCACACGGTACTCACCTGACGGAAAGAAGCCTTTGTGCGCGGCAGCCGTTCCTGGCACCGCAGGTCCCATATTTTCCCAAACCCCATCCCGCATAACTTGAAGTTGATAAAAGCTTCCCAGTTGCGTGGCGTAGGACACCTCAACAGCAGGAGAGACTGTCAGCGGTGTTTCACAGAAGCAAACATCACTGAACAGCAAGACCAACAGCGCTGAGGAAAAAAAGAACCTACAGCACCCAAACAAGGAAGAGAACGGCATCCGTCGGTCCTAGAGAGGTCATGAGAAACGGCTTAATCATACCGAGGAAGACCTTACAGAGACCCGAGAAGGGGACAATCTGAAAAATAAAAACAGCAACGCGGTCATGGAGATGACTGAGAAGCTTTGAGACTCTTCAAAATAGCCTTAAGTCTGTTGTTTTCAGCGGTGTTGTCAGCAAGGGCTTCATCTTTGAAAGCTGGGAGCAGGTGTTCCCACACCAGGTCGAGCTGTTTTTGCATGTTGCCAGTGAGCGCCGTCATCACCACCACGGCATGTTGCTCGGGCAGCACGATACAGAACTGTCCATCCTTACCGTCGCCACGAAACGCACCGTGTCGGCATTGCCAGAATTGAAAGCCGTAGCCCTGCCGCCAGTCAGGGCTCCTGGCACTTGGCGCTTTGTTGTTTTCAACCTGTTTACTGGTAGCTGCCGCAACCCAGTTGGGAGAGATTAGTTGGACGCCATTCCATTGGCCTTTCTGGAGATACAGCTGACCGAACTTGGCGATGTCTTCGGTCTTGAGATACAGACCATAGCCACCAATCGAGATCCCCTGTGGGCTTTGATCCCAAGTGGGCTTGTCAATGCCAAGCGGCTCAAAAAGTCGAGGCGTGAGGTAGTCAACGATTGTTTCACCAGTCACGGTCTGCACAATCGCAGACTGCATATAGGTCGCCGGAGTGTTGTACAGAAAACTCGTGCCAGGCTTGTGGACAACAGGTTCATCCAAAAACCGCTTAGCCCAATTCTCGCTCACCTTGGCTCGAGGCTCGGCCGCATGCCCAGTCGACATCGTTAAGAGATCGCGAACTCGCATGGCGCGAAGATTGTCAGAAGGCTCTCCCGGAGTCTCGTTTGGAAAGAAACTCATCACAGAATCGTCAATCGAGAGTTTGCCTTCGGCGATTGCAAGTCCTACAGCAGTTGAGGTGAAACTCTTAGACAGCGACCACAGTACATGCGGTTTGTCTGCTGCCTCCGGAGCCCACCAGCCCTCGGCAATCACCCTACCGTTTCGAACGAGCATGAAACTGTGCATAGAATGCACGTCACGGTCTGCTGCCTCCACAAAAGCTTGGATTGCTAACGAAGATACGCCCTGTGACTCGGGTGTCGCGCGAGGAAGCGGAGTTGCAAACGCAAACGAGACTGCAATTATGTGGAGATGAGCCACTAGTGCCAGCCAAGCCGTTTTCACAACAAAAAGTCTCCAAAGAGCAAAGTGGACGGTTCGATCGGACTAGTGGCAGATTACTCTACACACTCCAATACCCAGAGGCACATCGCCTCATTTGGAGACTTGCTAGATCTGAGAAAGGTCGGGCACTTGGAAACCCGCGTTGTTTGAGTCCTTAAGCAATGCGTTGGCAATTTCGGCACGGTCACCGGTATGCCGCTCAGTCTTTGGATCAAACGTCAGCAGTGGGCCGACATGGTATTCACCGTCATTTTCGTTGATGCCAACACCGTCCCGCATGATCGAGTGCAGCCCCATAAAGTGTTTTGCGACTTCAGGTGAATCACCAAAACGGCATGCCTTTTCATTGAAGGGCATCTTTTTCCCGAGTCGGTATGAGTTGTTCATCAAGTGGCCGAGGACACAGCCGTAGTGAGCATCGGACGCATTGCCATTAGCAAGCGAAGGATCTCCTTCTCGAACGGCTGTGATAAATGACTGCCAGTTTCCGCCAGGCGTCACGCGCCCCGGCTTGATCTCAAGATTCTCAAAAACGTCACTGCCGGGCCGACGGATCTTATACCGCCCTTCACCAGTGATCACGCTGCCATCTTCCAAGTAGTATTCGTTGCAAACCTGCTGCTGGTACCCCTTGTAGTTCACATTCCGCACATTAAACAGCACCATCTGCCCATTGGGATATTCCGCCATCGCAAACATAGTGTTAGGCGTCTCGCCCTGGTCGTCCCATTGGAAACGGCCACCAAGGGCTGCAACTCTCACCGGATGCGTCTGGTCGTCATCGATCGCCCATCGGGCCACATCGAGTTGATGCGTACCTTGATTATTAAGGTCACCGTTTCCGGTTTTCCAGAACCAATGCCAGTTATAATGCACCAGATTAGGGTTGTAGTGGTCAAGAACAGCTGGCCCCTTCCAAAGACTCCAGTCAAGACTTGGTGGCGCCATGCCGTTCGGCTTAGTGCCGATTGAGCCCCGCGGCTTACAGCAGTAGCCATAAGCGATCTTGAGGCGCGGAAGTTCACCATTCTTAAGAGCAGCGTGCAGGCCTGCGATTCCGGCATCGCTCCGCCGCTGTGTTCCATGCTGAACAACCACACCGTATTTTTTTGCCGCCTCCAAGGCGATGCGGCCTTCGACCACGTCGTGGCTCATCGGCTTCTCGACATAAATATGTTTGCCGGCCTGCGCACCCCAGATCGTCATGAGTGAGTGCCAATGGTTTGGTGCCGCAATGGAAATCGCATCAACGTTCTTATCATCCAGAACTTTCCGAATATCTCTCTCGCTCTTCGTCGCAAACCCGCCGTTGCCTGCTTTCTTCTTTAGGGCATCGACCGTGCGGCCAAGAACAGTCACATCAGGGTCAACCACATAAGCAATCTCTACGTTCTGGAGCCCCATAAACCCACTAAGATGCGCCTGGCCACGACCGTTGAGCCCAATAACGGCGATGCGAACTCGGTCACTTGCGCTTATCGGTCCACACACGGCTCGGTCAACAGGCCGTAGAAGTGACCCAGCAGCAGTGACGGCAAGAAACCGACGACGACTCGTGGCAATCGACATAGATAGTCCTCGCTCAGAAAAACATGGACAAAATTAACGTCACTGCAGTCAACGACCATGCTGCCGATCAGTCAGAATTGGCCAAAATGCCTCTCACCCCACCAATTCAGAAATCACGGTACCTTCCCGGACAATCATCACTGGACGGCCGGTATTCGTGAGATATTCCTTTGTTGGGTCAATGCCGAGGGCGTAATAAAAAGATGCAGCAACGTCATCTGGGGAGTGGCCTTCGTGACGCGGGCCACTCCCCGTATCGTCACTTTCGCCAAGTACACGACCACCTGAAATGCCACCACCAGCCATCAGCATAAACATTGCACGAGCGTAGTGATCGCGACCGTTTCGCTCGGTGTTGATTTTTGGCGTACGCCCAAACTCGCCGGTGACGAGGACGACCGTGCTGTCAAGAAGCCCCTTTTGCTCTAACCCGGTGAACAACGCCGAAAGACCTTCATCGAGCGGTGGCAATTGCTTTTCCTTTAGGCGAGTCCAGTTGTCATTGTGGGTATCCCAGCCTCCAAAAGATACCGTTACGAATGGCACTCCATGCTCAACCAGGCGGGTTGCTAGTAGACAACTCTGGCCAAAGCTTGTTGCGCCAAATGGCTTCGCAAAGGCTGGGCTTTCCAGGCCTGTGTTGAAGGCGGTGCGGGCTCGTGGTGAGGTAATGATCGTATGAGCCTGCTCAGTAAAGCGATCGAGTCCATCGACCAGCTGGTTGTGTTTTTCTAGAGCACCAAACCGCGTATCAAGATCCTCCAAAAGCTGCTGTCGATGGCGGACGTCGTCAACGGTCAGGGTACCATCAAGGGCCACTCCACGGACACTGAACGGCATCCCTGCCGTAGGAGTTTTCCCCGTTGAAAGGGCGGCGTAGCGAACGCCGAGATAGCCTGCAGATTGATTGATCTTTGGGACAGCAACGTGCAGCGGGAGTTCCTCTGGGCCTCCAAGTTCTTTGCTAACTACCGCGCCATAGCACGGAAACTCAAGAGATGGGATTGGGCGATTGCCCGTTGTTACATACTGCTGCCCCAGCGGATGGGCTGCTAGTGAATGGGTGATCCCGCGAAGGATTGTGAATTTGTCCATACAACCAGCGAGTTTGGGGAGGTGTTCGCTGATCTGAATGCCCGGGACATTAGTCGGGATCGGATTGAACTCGCCTCGGTATTCACTGGGGGCATCTGGTTTCAGGTCGAATGTGTCCAAATGTGATGGCCCACCCTCAAGATTTACAAAGATCGCTGCTTTTGCTTTACCGGCAGTTGATTCTGCGGCGTGGGTCCAGCGAAGGTAGTTGCTAAGAGTCAGCGTTGAGCCACCAATCGCGCCAATGCGGAGAAAATCACGACGGGTTGTGCCGTCACATATGCGGTGCTGGGCCATGAATAAATCCTCAAAGGAAAGTTGATTTGATAGATGATTGCTCGAAAGCTTAGTTCCGTGAATACGCTGCTCTTAGTTGCGAATCTGATTAGTGATTCAGCACAAACTCCTTGGTGTTCAAAAGAGCCCACATGAGATCTCTAGTGGCTTCTCTGGGCGAGGCTCCGTTGAAGGCTGCAGCCGCACGATGGAGTTCTGCCTCATCTGGCTCACGAGTTAGAGTCCGGAGATAGGCATCACGAATGAGGCTTTCCCGGGTTTGTGAATCAATTGAGGTTCCAGCCACCGCATGAGAATTTTCTTTTGACGAAAGCGCAGCAATCTTGCTCTGGATTGAGGCGATGATGCTTTCCGCTTTTGCCACAGTTTTTTCTGATTTCTCAGCCCGTGCCCGTGCGAGTTTTTCGTAAGCCCGATCGAGAGACGCCTGCAACTCCTTTTGCCGGCCCGTGCCGCCGTCAATCGTGTCTACGACCCCAGACGTCGATTTCGTGACCTCAGCAACCCAGCCAGTTGGTCGGTCAATCATTGAGAGCATCTCAGCATCATTTTGCAGGAAGACGGTTTGAAGGAGGCTTGGCTCCATTGAACGGTCGCAGTCGCAGTTTGTCTCACGAATCGATCGACCAAAAACAGTCAGGGCATAGTTGGTGTTGCGGGCCGTAACAATCGGATCCGTGATCGCCCGCTTCGTTTCAAGAGCGCACAGCGATGTCGTCTCTTTTTCTCCGGCCGTTGCTATTTTGATTGCATCGTAGACGACCTCCGCGGGAATCCGTCGGGGCACGGCTCTGGCGAAGTTGCGATCATCTGCCATGTTTGTGGCATTGGGCCTCCAACTGACCTGATATGTGCGGCTGTTGCAGATTTCGCGGTGGAGCCATTTCAAGTCGTAGTTATTTTTTCGAAATTCTGCTGCAAGATAATCGAGCAACTGCTCATTACTTGCCGGATTCGCCAAACTGAGATCATCTGGCGGTTCAACAATTCCAACGTTGAAGTAACAACTCCAGACACGGTTCACAATTGCACGCGCGAAATAGGGATTATCTTCGCTTAGCATCCAGTTCATAAGCACCGACCGCGGATCATCGACCTCATCAAGCCGAAACTCTTCACCGCCAAGGACGGTTGCAGTGCGGCCAGACAAAAACTGAGCAAGTTTTTCCTTTTTCTTGGGATTCATTTCGCGTTCCTGCATGCGGGCAATGGCAGCAGGATCAACCGGCTTGGGGGGAGGCATGACGACCGTTTCACCGAAAGGTACGACCTTGCCCCGGCTCGCTAGTTGGTAAAGCTGTTGGTCGAGTCGGTTTCCGGTCAAGCCAGCATCGAGGTCGAGCGCCGTCATCATCTCAGCTATCTCAGCCTTCGCATCAGGAACCTGACGGGCCTGGACGAAACGAACACGGCCAAAAAAGTTTTCGAAGCGATCGAAGTCATCTTTCGTCCACTGGTCAAACGGATGTTTGTGGCACTGGGCGCATTGAATCCGAACACCCAAAAAGGCGTATGCAAACCCGAGGGCCCGTTCCTCAGTTGTTCGAAAGTTGCTGCGGCTCCAGTAATAAGGAAGGTACGGCTGGTCCGCAAATTCGCCTTCGTGCCCTTTCGCAAGATAACTGCTCATCCGTACGCAATAGTCTTCGTATGATTCGCCATCCAGACGACTGCGGGCCAGAACGATCCGCTCCACAAGCTCATCGTAAGGAAGGTTTTCCGCAATCCTTGCCCGCATCCACTGATACCAAAGCTCTGAAACTGTGTTGCGCCGATCGGGACCGTTGTTTTGATTCGTGTTTGCGTTGTTGCCAGTCCAATCGCAGAACCGTGTGGCCCACCAAGCAGCATGACCAGGTCGCGCAAGCAGTTCGTCAATCTTGCGAGAACGTTTGTCCGAACTCTTATCGGCTAAAAAATCCAGCGTCTCAGTGCTCGTTGGCAGTGTGCCTGCGATATCAAGCGAGACTCGACGAAGAAACTCGCTATCTGTGCAGAGGTCAGAGGGCACTTCACCGAGCTTCCGAAGTTTCGCCACAACCAACTCGTCAATGGTTGTGGGGATCGGCACATCCGGATACTGAGGCCCCCACTGGTTTGACACGGGAAACAACACTGGGACAGGAACAACGCCGTTGTCGTAAAAGGCAACAACGTGGGTGTCACCGGGGCCCTTCGCAGTTACCAGACCAAATTCGTCGATTACTGCAATCTGATCATTATTGCTTTGAAAACGGCACAGTGGAGTCACATCTTCGCGACTACCGTCTGACCAGACGGCGACGGCAGAAAGCTGCCAAGTCTCGCCAGCCCGCGATGCCACGATTTCATTTGGAGAAACCTCGAGCGCCACAAATTCGGCTGAATTTTTGTCAACACCTTTGCCACCACCCCGGATCCATTGCTCGAGAACACGATGCTGCCAGCTGTCGGCCTCCAAGCGACGGCCGCCATCATGAGGCACCTCTTCAAGCGGCTTTTGCAGGATCAGGCTTTCCAAGGGTGCTCGAAGATTTGTGCGCGGCTCATCGCCACCAAAAAGATTCTCATGATCTGCCTTGAAGTCGTAACCAAAGAGGGAGAGCCGAAAGCCTCCCTGCCCCTGAAACGATCCATGACAGGCACGACCATTACACCCCAGGCGACCAATAAGCGGTATGACGTGGCGCCGGAAATCTGGTACAGCGTCAGCTCCGCCAACACCCTCTGCTTGGGTGTTACCGAAGATCTGATCGATTCGAGGTGCTACAGGCGATACACCAGATTCAGAACCAAATACTGCTGGTGAGACGCATAGGCAGAGAATAAATGGACCAAAAACAACGGGCACTGATTGGGACAACTTGGACACGTTAAGCCTTTGTATTCAAGAAGTTAAAAAACCCCGTCGCAACGAATCTTCTCTTCGCAATCACAAATGGGAAATAAAAAAGTGGCGATACACCCAAGAAGTCGACCAAAGACAAGTAGTTCGCCCGCCTAAGTTGTCGGAAGATATCGCTCGGTCGCCAGTTTTAAACGATACACCCGGGCTTTGGTTCCAAAAAACAATGAGAAGCTACATATAGGAAGACCGCTTCGTGGCAAATGGGGCAACTGGAGTGGGTTTTGCAGGCTGATCGAGCGGGACCCAGGATAGCCTGAATTCTATCACCGGCGTGCAAGAGTTCTTTCGCCTGCGTGTCCGCTGGCATTAGCAGCAGAGGGAAATTCCTGGTGCGGGCACGACGTGGTTCTTTATTCCCGCTTCGACGGAGGCTGCAGTTCCAAGTCCAAAGTGTTGTACCCCGCCTTGATCTCAACTTCAGTCATTTTTGGCGTGTATCTAAGATAGGGGATTTTTGCCTTGATGGCTTCGGCCTCCGGCATGGGCGGAAGGTTTGGCGGCGTGAAGCGAACCGTCCACCGTTTGGATAGTCCATTCGCGCCGGCTTTAAGCTGCATAGTAAATGACCCATCGGGACCTATGTCAGCCATGCCTGGCTTTCCCGGCTGAGAATTACGATCCTCCGCAATCGGTGAGATGATGATCGTTCCTCCGGTCACGGCGTTCCCTTCAGCTGTTACCTTGCCACTGACGTTCGCTGATGATGCAGAGCATCCAGCAACGAGAGCAACAAGAACAAGCACAAGCACAAGACCGAATCGGTGAAGTATCATGGGCAGCGGGAAGAGAATGAACTAATCCAGAGATAATGTTTCACCGCCGTTGCGTGTACCAATGGCCTGATACACCGCCGGATCTACGCTCTCAGAGATAAAACGGACGCCACTATCAACGAAGAGAAAACTGCCACCTCCGGGGTGTTTGCTCCCGAAAGCATTATCAGAGGCTGAAACCGTCTTGGGGCTGTTGAGCGGGTAGTTGCCATCCATAAAGCGAAATACATTCCCAAGTCCTTGGATGTTGCCGCAGGCATTTCCCGTGTTGATGTTTGCTGTTGGAGAAACCCCGCCAGGGTTGTTTCCTACGCCTCCTGCCCATGCAGCAAAACTCACGTTATTGGTTTTCGTCCTGTCCAGATTGAGGCTCTCAGTAATTTCGCCAACGAACACAGTTTTAGATGTCCCGTCAGTGACATCTGTGATGGAGGCAGCGAAATTATCGTAGTTGTGATTCGAATGAGTAAGCATGCCATTCCAAAGATCATTTTGGAGAACGGTCGTTCTCGATGGACCAGAGCCCCCGCACGTGTAGGCCAGAGATGATCCCGAAGCGGCAAACCATGCTGGTGAACTACCAATGTTGCCGCAGTAATTTGTTTTCGCGAAAGGCCCGTAGCACGTGCTTTGCGGATGCGTTGATTTTACAGGGAGGACATCGGCTGGGCACATGAATGTCCCAACCGGAGAGCCCGCAACCCCTCCAGGAATACTGGATCCTGTGGCAGTATTGGTTGCCTGCTGGGCATGCGTCAGCGTGTCGTGATTAAAGGGATTTTTGCCGCTACCCATTCCCGGGGGTGAGTATGGGACTAGTCCAGGATTGTCTCCCATCGCAGCATCATAAAGAGCCGACTCTTCCATAAACGGAATAATCCAGAATCGCCAACTCCATCCATTGTTGTCATCATCCGCTTCGCCAAGTGGGAAGTGGCCATGCGCAGACTCGAATGAATGAAGTCCCTTTCCGATCTGAGACAGGTTGTTTGTGCACTGTGAGCGACGGGCAGCGGCCCTCGCCGCCTGAACCGCCGGAAGAAGAAGGCCGATTAACACGCCAATGATGGCAATCACCACCAAGAGCTCGACAAGCGTAAATGCGTTGCGAGTCCTCGCGACGTACGGATTCATGACTAGAAATCTCGAAAAAGTATTTTGATCCACCCAATACTCTAACTAGACCATCGGCTGTCGAAATACGCAAGCGGACCCCCCCCTATTTGGCGGTCGAGGAACGAGTCACGCAGCCGAGTCCGTTCTAGGCCTTCAGCGTTTCGTCGTGCCGTCCCACGGCAGGCGGAAGGTCGCAGGCGTGAACGGCCTTGAGGGCTGCGATCGCGCCCGCCTTCTTCTCCACGTCGTTGTCTTCCCACTCGATGTTGATCGCGCCTGAGTAACCGGCGCGGTTGAGCTCCACGAGCATCTCTTCCACGTTCACCGCGTCGCGGCCGCTGCCCGCGCTGACGAAGTTCCAGCCGTTGAAGCGGTGGCCCATGGGGCGATGCCCACCAAGACGACCAGCCCGCGTGGGTCCGTCAATCACCTGCACACCCTTGATGTGGGCGGTGTGGATCGCGTCGCCAAACTCACGAATGAAGGCGATCGGGCACACACCCTGCCAGACCATATGGCTGGGGTCGATGTTGAAGCCGACCACATCGGTGCCATACCCGGCCTTGTCGAGGGCCGCGAGGTAGTCGCCCGCCGACTCAAGATCACCCATCGCCCGCTCGCTCGGATGGCACTCGAGGTCAAAGGTCACGCCGTAGCTGCGGCAGGCGTCAAACACGGGGCCAAACCGCTCCACGAGCAGTTCCAGGCTGACGTCGAGCACTTCTGGAATGACACAACCGCCGATCGCCTTTGGGCGCGGGGGAAACTCAAACCAGTGGCTCCAGCAGTGGGCAGGAGAGCCCACAAACCCACAAACGGGCATGTGGCGATCCTGATGCTTGCCCAGGAAGTGGGCGAGCCGCACGATGCGGATCATTTCTGCTTGAGCCTTGGCATGCATCAGCTCGCCCACGTGGTCCGGCACGTAGTAGGGATCGGTCCGGGGAGGCTCATTGCCTGCCTTCCGCCACGCCACGTAGGCCTCGACCGGTTCGCCGCCGATGAACTGCAGCGTCTTCGCGGAGGGCTCGTCACCGAGAACCTGCCCCTGCAAGTGGGCCGCCACCGAAAGCACCTCGAGGCCGCGGCTCTTGGCCTTCGCCACGCGGCTTTGCCCGTAGGCCTCGGCCCCGGCATCGGTGTCGCACTGCGCGAGGTCGAGCTCCCAGGAGGCCTCTTCCCAGCCATCAAACCCGGTCTGTGCGATGAAGTCGAGCCAGCTGTCTTCAGGAATGTCGCCAAACTGCCCGCGGACGAGGCCGATTTGGTGGTGGGAATGCTTGCCGGAGCGGTGCGTTGTGGTCTGGTGAAAGCCCATGACGAGTTCCTGCTGGAGAACGATGAAAAACGTGGCCAAAGACCTACCATCGTGGGGCGCACGGCGGGGAAAGTAAATCCCCTGGCCGACGACCGCTCCTGAGGCTCGCGAGCGGTGCGTCGCGCGCGGACTAGTGAGAGAAAGAGGTCCCGATGGTGCTCGGCCCATTGTTTATGCGGCTGACGGTTTCCGCCTTGAGCGAAAACACTCAGCTGCTCGCGGTTGCCGTTGGAGCGATCGCGCTCACGGCCGTGTGGTTTAGTCCTCTGATGGGGTGGAACGAGCGGGCACCACGAGTGGCGGGCGAGATTGGGACCCTTCTGCCGAGGCCGCTGTGTGTGGCTGCGGTGCGAGGCGTGCTTGCCAGGCAGATGCTGCTGCCGATGGCCACGCTGTTTGGCGTGCTCGGTGGGGCGATGCTCTCCCGCGGTGGTGCGTGGTGGCTTTTGGGGCCGTTGGCGGGGGTGACCGTCGCCGCGGCTGTGATCACGGTCTCCACGGTTGAACTTATGCTGACCATGCGGTCGACCGTGTTAAACTTCTTTGTCATGTTCGGCATCACTTACCCAGCAATCGGGGCGGCCGCGGTGTCGATTTCGGTGCTTTTCAACGTGAATGCGGCATGGCCGGCGGTCCGCGGATGAAACTGGTGCCGTTT
Source organism: Candidatus Kuenenia sp. (assembly GCA_038144795.1). Taxonomy (GTDB): domain Bacteria; phylum Planctomycetota; class Planctomycetia; order Pirellulales; family UBA1268; genus CACORA01. The sequence goes on from JAYQOK010000023.1 coordinate 30,197, forward strand.
GCTGTTCTCGGCGTGATGGCTGTGGTGCTGCAGTTCTGGATGAACCGGCGGCTCAACCATTTTGAGTTTGGGCGGCTGGTGTGAGGCGCAGAGCTGGGTTGGCGTCGTATGATGATCGCCTGGTGATGTGTGAGTGAACCGGTGAGGAGTTGCCATGCGTGAGCGGCGTGTTTGGGCGGTGGTGTTGCTGACTTTTTTCAGTGCGGCAGGGACGGTGTGGGCGGAGGATTTTCCGAGTCCCCCCGATACGGAGCGATCAGACGCCAAGCCTCTGTCAGCTCCACAGACCGCTGCCGATGCCAAACTACCGTCGGGCTTTCGCCTCGAGGTCTTTGCCGCGGAGCCTGATGTCCGCAACCCGATCGGGATCGCCACCGATGGTCGCGGGCGACTTTGGGTTGCGGAAAACTACACCTGGGCGGGCAACGGCCTTGGGGTGTGGGACGACTCCCTTCGCGATCGTCTCGTCGTGCTCACCGATGTCGACGGAGACGGGCGACACGACGAGCGGACGGTGTTTTGGGAGGGAGGGACACGGCTGACGAGCGTTGCTGTGGGCCTTGGTGGCGTGTGGGTGATCGACCTGCCACAGGTGCTCTTCATTCCTGACCGCAACGACGATCTTGTGCCGGACGGTCCGCCCGAGGTGGTGCTCGACGGTCTCGATGAAACCAGTGTCGGCCACACGCCGTGCAACGGGCTCACGTGGGGCCCCGACGGTTGGCTCTGGGGACGGCACGGCATTCAGGGAACAAGCAAGATTGGCCCACCCGGCTCAACCGACTCACAGCGGATCCAGATCAACACAGGGGTCTGGCGATACCATCCTGGACGCCGCGTTGTCGAGAAGGTGATGGATGGGATGACCAACTCGTGGGGGACCGATTTTGATGCCCACGGTGAGACCTTCGTGATCAACACGGTAATCGGCCACCTCTGGCATGCGGTCTTCGGTTCCCATGTCGATCGAATGTATGGCACCGACCTCGAGCCGCATGTGTACGACCTGATTCCACAGGTAGCTGATCATGTGCACTGGGACAACGGTGAAGCCTGGAGTGATGTCCGTGACGGCATCTCCGACGGCACGAGTGCCGCCGGAGGAGGCCATGCCCACATCGGTTTGATGATTTACCAGGGAGGCACTTGGCCCGAGGCATATCGTGGGGGCGTGTTCACGCTCAACCTCCACGGTCGGCGGATCAATCATGATCATCTGGCGGCGAAGGGCATGGGGTACACCGCAAGCCATGGTGACGACCTGTGCTTCGTGAGCGATCCGTTTTTTCGCGGGATGGATCTGATCACCGCTCCCGACGGAAACGTTTACATCGCAGACTGGTCGGACACCGGCGAGTGCCATGACCATGATGGCGTGCTTCGTTCGACGGGGCGGATCTACAAGCTGATCTACGGCGACGCACAGCCAAGTCAGACGCCCTCTCTCGCCGCCGACACGTCAGACG
>JAYQOK010000024.1:0-30996 GCA_038144795.1 Candidatus Kuenenia sp.
ATGAGACGATCCCAGGTACCGATGTCTCGTTTCGGATGATTCCGGTGCCGGGAGGAACGTTTCAAATGGGGAGTGGCACTGATGAAGCAGGTCGCAGCGACATCGAGGGGCCGTTGTTTGAGGTTACCGTGGCGCCAATCTGGATCGGTCAGTGTGAAGTGACATGGCGAGAATACAAGGTGTACATGGCTGCCTGCGATCTCTTCAAAGCGCTCCAAGCTATCGGGGAACGAGTGGTGACTGACGAAAATCAGGCCGATGCCATCACGGCTCCGTCGACCCTTTATGACCCCACCATGACCTTCACCAATGGCGAGGACCCACTCCAACCAGCCGTCACCATGTCGCAGTTCGCTGCTCGCCAGTACACAGGCTGGCTCAGCGGCTTGACAGGGAGGTTCTACCGATTACCCACGGAAGCCGAGTGGGAACACGCCTGCCGGGCGGGCTCAACAACGCCGTGGTCAAATGGGTCTGATGCCAGTTCACTGGCCGAGGTGGCATGGTTCGTTGACAACGCTGACGATACGACCCATCCAGTTGGCATGAAAAAACCCAACGCGTGGGGGCTCCACGACATGCATGGCAACGCAGCTGAATGGGTGGTCGACGAGTTGTTGGAGAAAGGCTACGTCCGACAGTCAGGGCTTCCCCAACCTGTGCGTTGGGACATGGCGATCGAGTGGCCTCAGAATCTCTCGCCCCGTGTCGTTCGGGGAGGAGCCTACTACGATGAAGCGTCCGAGTGCCGTAGTGCGGCTCGGCGGGGCTCACGGGATCAAGAGTGGAAAGAGGTCGATCCCAACTACCCAAAGAGTCCATGGTGGTACACTGAAGAACCCGCGCTCGGCGTTGGGATGCGAATCGTGCGACCGCTGGAACTTCCCGAACCCGGAGCCCGTCGTCGATGGTGGGACGCCGACATTGAAAGTATTCGAGATGACATCGCCAGTCGCATGAACGAGGGCCGCGGATCGCGGGCCGTCGTTGACCCGCGTCTGCCCGCAGACGCCAAGTCGGCTGGCCTTCTCCCGTAACTCTTTTCCCCGTGAAATTCCCCACGCTGAGCAGGAAGTGAACAATGGTTTCGAGACTCCCAATCCTCGCCGTGCTTCTTTGTGTTGTCGGGCTTCCCACGCGTGCTGCTGACTGGCCCGACTGGCGCGGCCCAAACCTCGACCGCCACTACGATGGACCGCCTCTGGTAACAAGTTTCGATCCCGAGGACGGCACCAACGTTCTTTGGAAAAATGATGAGGCGGGTGGGATTTCGACACCCGTGATCATGGAGGGCCGGCTTTTTACGCTGGTGCGTCATAAGCCCGGCACCAAGGCAGAGGCCGAGAAGGTGCTCTGTCTCGACGCAGTCACTGGGAAGAAACTATGGGAAAATGTCTTTCATGTGTACCTCTCCGATGTGCCTGCCGAGCGGGTCGGCTGGTCTGCGGTGGCCACTGATCCGGAGACCAACACCGTTTTCGCACACGGCGTGTGTGGAGTATTCACGGCCATCGATGCGACGACTGGCAGGACAAAGTGGCAGCGGTCACTTCATGAAGAGTTTGGGTTTCTCTCCACCTATGGTGGAAGAACCAACGTCCCCGTTGTTTTTGAGGATCTTGTCATTGCCAGTGCCGTTGTCACGGGCTGGGGTGATACGGCCCGACCGGCCCATCGATTTCTCGGTCTCGACAAGGCGACAGGGGTGGTCCGCTGGATGAACGGCACCCGGGAACTGCCCGAAGACACTACCTACAGTTCTCCATCGATCACCGATTTCGGTGGCACGGCAGCTATCGTGTTTGGCTCCAGCGACGGCAGCATCTGGAACTTTCAGCCGCGCACCGGCAAGCCTGTTTGGCAATTTCGCTTGTCGCGACGTGGAGTCAACGCCTCGCCCCTGGTTGTTGACGACATGATCTATGCGTCGCAGGCCGAGGAAAACCTCGACAACACGTCGATGGGCTCCGCGACGGCCTTTCGGGCTGGTGGAAGTGGTGACATCACCAGCACGCAGCTCGCCTGGCAGCACAAAGGAATTACCGACGGCCGATCCATGCCGGTGCTGTTGGCAGGCCGCGTGTACTTCGTTGAGGACGGTGCCAAAGTCAATGTTTTTGATACGTCAACTGGCCAGCGCGTTGGACGGCCCCAAAAGCTCCTCGGCACGATTGTCCGCGGCAGCCCACTGGTGGCGGACGGAAAACTGTATATCTGCTCCACGCGTGGCTGGCATGTCATCGAGCCGACGGAGGATGGCATGCGGTTTGTCAACCGCATGCGGCTTGTTGACGATGACGAAGTGACCGCCTCACCGATTGCAGCTGACGGCCGTCTCTATCTCACCACGTCCTCGCGTATCTACTGCCTCGGTCTTTCTGGAAATATTGAGCCATCATCCACAACTCCCACGCGATCGCAGCGGGTAGCGGCGGCCACCCATGCTCCCCCGGGGCGACCGGCCTGGGTGCAGGTGGTGCCGGCCGAGGCACAGATTTCTGCCGGCGAAACGCTGCACTTGTCCGTACGGCTTTTTGATGATGCTGGACGGCTTGTGAAGGATTCGCCAGCCGAGTTTTCCGCAACCGTGGGTACGGTCACTCAAGATGGTTCCTTCACGGCCCCTGTGGGGCAGCATTCCGCAGCGGTGGTAACGGCGAAGGTCAACGGGCTCGAGGGCAGGGCACGGATCCGCTCAATGCCACAGTTGCCTTGGCGATTCGATTTTGAAGCAATTCCTTTCGCTCCCCATCCGAAGACTGGCATGCTCCAGGGGGAGCCCCCTCTGCCATGGATCGGCATGCGGTATCGGCATGTTGTTCGCGAGGTCGACGGCTCGAAGTGTCTCGTCAAGGTAACTACCATCCCCAAGGGCACCAGGAGTCAGGGCTGGATCGGCCCCATTGATTTGCACGACTACTCAATCCAGGCTGATTTCCGCGCTCAGGAGACGGGAGCGGAAAAGCCCGGTTCTCCCGCATCAGACGCTCGGACCTCGACCGATTCTGACGCCGAGGCTTTTGCGCAAGCCTTTGGAAACCCTGTGGAACTCGAAAAGGCTCGGATGCCCGACATGGGCCTCATCGCCCAGCGCTACACGCTTGACCTGATGGGGTCAGCACAGCAGTTGCAGCTTCGGTCGTGGCCACCGCAAGTGGCTACTCATTTTTCAAAGACGATTCCATTTTCGTGGGAGGCAGGCCGTTGGTACACGATAAAGTTCGAGGCACGTACCGACGGTGCCGATGCCGTGCTCCGCGGCAAGGTTTGGCTACGAGGAGAACCAGAGCCACCGATCTGGACGATCGAAGCCCGACACGAAACGGGTAACGTTCAAGGGAGTCCGGGATTTTTCGGCAACTCAAAGGATTCTGAGGTCTACATCGACAACGTTTCCGTGGAGGCGGTGAAATGACGAAGTTTTTTCTGCATGGAATCATGATGGCGTTGGTGGCCGTACCGGCCACTGCCGCAGAGTGGAATCAGTGGGGCGGCTCTGCGATCCGAAACAACGTGTCGACAGCGAAAAACATCCCGACCGACTGGAATCCCGGTGAATTCGACTCCGCGACGGGAAACTGGAAGGCGGAGACGAGCAAGAATGTGGCCTGGGTCGCGGCCCTTGGCAGTCAGTCCTACGGAAATCCGGTCGTCGCCAGCGGCAAGGCCTTTGTCGGCACCAACAACGGCAAGGGCTGGCTTAAGCGGTATCCCGCCGAGGTCGACCTGGGCTGCTTGCTGGCATTCGACATTTCCGACGGCTCCTTCCTCTGGCAGGACTCGAGTGAAAAGTTGCCCACAGGCCGTGTGCATGACTGGCCTCTCCAGGGCATCTGCTGCGCGCCGCTGGTCGAGGGAGATCGGTTGTGGTACGTCACCAGCCGTGGCGAAGTGAAGTGTCTCGACACCGAAGGTTTCCGTGACGGGGAAAATGATGGCCCATTCACCAGCGAGGTGGCCGAGGAGAAAAATGAAGCCGATGTTGTCTGGGTGCTTAACATGATGAAGCAACTCGGTGTTTCTCAGCACAACATGTGCTCCTGCAGTGTGACGGGAGTCGGCGACCTTCTATTCGTCATCACTGGCAACGGTGTTGACGAGGGTCACATCAACCTGCCCAACTTCAACGCACCGAGCTTTCTCTGTGTCGACAAGCGGGATGGCACCGTCCTCTGGGCAGATAACTCCCCTGGAGCCAACGTGCTGCACGGACAGTGGTCGAGTCCTGCTTACGCCGAAATCGCTGGGGTGCCACAGGCGATATTCGGTGGGGGTGATGGGTGGGTCTACGCCTTCGATGCGCGAGGGGAGAACGGACGATCGAAACTGCTTTGGAAGTTTGATTGCAACCCGAAAACGTCGAAGTACACCCTCGGTGGAAGAGCTGATCGCAACCACATCATCGGGACACCCGTCGTGTACGAGGAGTTGGTTTACATAGCTGTTGGTGAGGATCCCGAGCACGGGGAAGGAGTCGGCCATCTGTGGTGTATTGATCCGACGAAGCGGGGCGACATCTCAAGTGAGATTGCCGTGAGCCTTAAGGATCCAAGCAAGCCCCTGCCGCACCGCCGGAATCAGGCTGTTATCGAAGAAGACGGCGAGGTGGCGCGTCCCAACCCAGCATCTGCCGCCGTCTGGCACTATCCGGGCCTTGACGCCGACGGCAACGGGAAGCTTGATTTTGAAGAGACGATGCACCGCACCTGCGGAACCGTGGTGATTGCGGAGGGAATGTTGTTTGTGGCCGATTTCAGTGGCCTCTTTCACTGCCTTGATGTCAAAACAGGGAAGCCCCTGTGGACTCATGACATGCTAGCGGCTTCTTGGGGGTCGCCATTGATCGTCGATGGAAAGGTCTACATCGGTGACGAAGATGGAGACATCACGGTCTTCTCCCTGGGCAAGGAGAAAGAGATTCTGGCTGAGGTCAACATGGGGAACAGCGTGTACTCAACACCCATCGCTGTTGGTGACACACTTTACATTGCCAATAAAAGTCATCTGTTTGCCATTCGGGAGGGAGCGCAGCCGCTCCAAAAGGAGTGATGTTGATCAACAACGTGACACGTTTTGGCCGACCGGCCTTTCACGTTTGGATGTCGGTCATTCCCGGGTGTCTTGTGGTGTTGGCGTCCGCCTTTCTCCACGGTGCCGAATCGCAATCCCCACTCGACCTTCTCAACACAGCTCGGCGCGTCGTCATTGTTGGTGACTCAATCACCTACGGCGGCGGCTGGGTGGCCGATTTGGCGGCCTGGATGGAGCGAAAAGGGATGACGGCCGACGTTATCAACATGGGGCTTTCGAGCGAGACCGTTTCCGGTCTGTCGGAGGAGGGGCATGCCGATGGGAAGTTTCCCCGGCCCGATCTCGCCGAGCGCCTCGATCGTGTGCTCCGCGTGGCCCGGCCGGATCTCGTGATCGCCTGCTACGGCATGAACTGCGGTATTTACCAGCCGCTCGATGAAAATCGATTCCTCGCCTTCAAGGCGGGCATCCAGCGACTTCACGATGCCGTTGAGCGGGCGGGTGCGTCAATCATTCACCTCACGCCTCCGGTGTATGACCAACGGCCTGATCACCCTGGCCCAGCTGGAAAGGTTGACTACGATCGCGTGCTTGATGCTTACGGGAAATGGCTCCTCTCCAAGCGCGCCGATGGCTGGTTCGTAATTGATATCCATGGTCCGATGAAGGAGATGCTCGCCGCCGCCAGAACCAAGGACTCCGCCACGGTGTACGCCCCGGATGCCGTGCATCCCAATGAAGCCGGCGGATGGGCTTTCTGCCGAGCGGTGATTGCCGGGCTGGGAGATACGGAAGCCGCCGCAGCTGAGACGCCAGCCGAGCTAAAGGAATTTTTGCCCCTCGTCAAACAACGAATGGAAATTCTGCGTGATGCCTACCTGTCGGCGGCGGGGCATCTTCGGCCCGGTGTCCGCCCTGGACTACCACTTGGTGAGGCCGAGGCCAGGGCCCGCGATCTGACGGAGTCAATCCGCTTGCGGCGGCTGCACTTGATGGGGCGACAGCGGGAAGGGAGCGTCGAATGGCTGAACCCAGTCGAGTGGCCCAAGCCGCCGGTGGTCGATCCCGGGCCAGAGTCGACCGCCTCCGTGCCTCCACCGGCCGATGCGATCGTGCTCTTTGATGGCACAAGCCTCGCTGCCTGGACCAACGGAGAACACTGGAAGGTGTCTGATGGCGTTGCCACCGTAGGGAAGGGTGACATCCGAACAAAACAAGTGTTTGGTGATTGTCAGGTACACCTTGAGTTTCGTGAGCCGTTGCCGGCAAAGGGAAAGGGCCAGGGTCGCGGTAACTCCGGACTCTTTTTGATGGATATGTATGAGATCCAGATTCTCGACTCCTATCAGGATGGCACTGACGGACCGGTAACCTACTTCGACGGCCAGTGTGGTGCGCTCTACAAACAGCAGCCGCCGGCGGTCAATGCCTGTCGGAAGCCGGGTGAATGGCAGACCTATGACGTGTTATTCACACGGCCGCGGTTTCATGATGACGGGACGCTTGCCACCGCGGGACGGGTCAGTGTGCTGCACAATGGCATTGGGATCCATCTCGACACTACGATCAAAGGCAACACGTTTTTTCACGCACCGCCGAGCTACACGAAGCATGCCGACGCCCTCCCCATCCGCCTTCAAGACCACGGCAATCCAGTCCAGTTTCGCAATATCTGGATCCGCACCTTCGAGCCGCTGGTCCCCCTGCCGACCGAGTAGGACAGGTTTCAGCCTGTCGTAATATTTCTGAGGATGTCGTGTAACTCGTCGTGCGGATCGCGACGATCGTCAGCGGCCCGACCGGCCCGCCGATACCAGTAGCCAGCATTGCTGAGATCGCCCTCGATCTTGTGGATCACCGCATGAATCCAGGCGGCTGTCGGATCGGCTTCATCCCGCTGCACGATCTCGTGGGCCCGCTCCCAGTTGCCCGCCAAGGCGAGGTCGATCGCCTCTCGCAATTCGGCAGCCATCATGGGCCAGCCACTGCGAGGGTCGGTTCACCAGCAGCGGTCGCTGGGATCACAGGCTCACTCACCGAGACGGCAGGAGCTTTCTTCCGCCATCCGGCCGCCACCCAGCCGTCCTTGCGGGCGACGAGTTGCTCCATCGGGAGTGGGCCGGCGTGCTTGAGTTCACCTGGCAGGTCGAGCGGCTCGACATCGACCACCTCCTTGAAGACCTTGTTGAATCGCTTCTGCAGGATCCGCCGCAGCGAGGTCTCGGCGACCGACAACTTCTCGCCCCCACCCGGCACGAAGCCCGGCGGATAGATTTGCACATCGCCGTCGCGGACGAGGCGAATCGTTCCGGCGGCCGGCTCGATCCGATAGGCGGCCCAGATATCCATCGCCGGAAACTCTCGATCACCCGAGGTGAACCGGCTGCCCCGCACGGTAACCTTCACCCGGTCGTCATCGGCATCGAGTTGCACAGGTAGCCGCTTGGCAAAGGTGATCGACCACGGCGGCTGATCGGGATCATTCGCCAGCGACTCCGGCAGTGTGCCGTTGTTTTTCTTGATCTGGTCCTCGACGAATTGCTGCGTGATGGTGCGGCCACCGAGCGTGATTTCGGCGGCATTGTTGACCATCGTTTCATGCACCCGCGCCGCAAGGATCGCATCGGGGTCAACCGCGGGTGGCGCCGTGAAGGCGGCAATCTGGTCGGAGAGCGCCTTGCGGGCCACGACCGACATCGTCGAGTCACTCGTGCTCAGGTGGAGCATTTCGGGATACCAGCCCCGCTCCAGGAGCGGCCGACGAAACTTTGTCTGGTAGTCGCTGGCGGCCTGAGCCAGCGCCCCCGATGTCTGAGCCTCGAATTGCTGCCGCGCCCGCGCCTCGGCCCGTCCCCGGGAGATCGCTTCGGCCTGGGGGCGAATTTCAGCAATCTTCTTGCTGGCCATCTTGCGAATGAGATTCTTCGCAAACTTACTCTTCACACCGATTCCGGTAGTCCGTGTATTGACATCAGCAGAGGCGGTCGCCGGCTGCGACGTCACCCGCTGATCGTCAATCATGATCCGCTTGCGGGCATCGAGCGTGGTGGTGCCCTGGGTATGCACCGTCACCGGTCCTTTGCTGCTCCGGGTCGATGAATGGTTGGTGGCATCGAGCAGGAGATCGACCACGGCAGAATTGAGCGATGGCACGAAGTCGAGCAGCACAAACCCCGTTGTGTGGCCCATGCCGCGAACGCGGGTGCCGAGGATCGTGTCGTTGACCGGCGCATGCTCATCCACGACACGGTTCACGGCCGAGGCCAGCAGGTTTTCGTCGACATCGAGATAAAGGTTGGGGCGGCTCACGGCCGACCGCACCCGTGCCACGGTCGCCGGCGCCTGCCGCGATCCCTCCAGCCGGGCCAGAAGTGGGCCGAGCGATTCCAACGACTCGGTGGTGCCGGTCGTAGCCGCTTCAGTAAGCGTTTCAGTCAATTTTGTGAGCCTTTGTGCCAACACCTTCTCGGCAGCCGGATTCGTGGCGGCATCGACGGCATCGAGATAGCCGCCAACGGCGCGGCGAACCGCGGCAAACTCTGGCATTTCGAGACCGTTCTGCTCGGCGTCAAGGCGGCGATAGATCCGCAGGAGTGTGGCTGGATCGGCATTGCTGCCCGCGGCAGCCTGCTTGGTAAGGGTCGGCCAGTCGAGGTAGGTCTTCCATGCCTCACCGCTCTTGCTCCGCCGCAGCAGGGAATCGAGAGGGGTCATGGCGGCCCGTACCGTGGCGGCGGCGGCATCCATGTCGGCGGCTGAAGGGCTCCGAAAAGCCTCGCCCTCGCCGAGCGGGTTGGCCGCAACGGTGGCCAGATCGGCGGCGGCTACCGGCGGCGGCAACCAGCCAGCAAGCACCACCGCGGCCACTACGGCGACTCCGGCAAAACGACGACCGTGCGAAAGACCACTCATGAAGACCGCCTGTCTGAAAACGGGTGAAAAGATGGCGAACCAGGCGGGAGTGTAACGATTATGCCGATTTTTCCCATGCCAAACCTAACCGTCCCGTCCCCCCCTCGTGTTTGGGCAGGCGGGCGATTTTCTGTGAATTGTCCTAACCGGGTGTGATCACTCGACTTCTGGGACGATGGCCAACGCCTAAGTCCAGCAAACTCATCGCGACAGGTAAAGCCCGCCCCGCCTCCGCCTCTTGTCAAGGGGTAGCCGCTGCCATTCAATCGCGATCCTCAGAGCGGACGGCTCAGGACTCGACACGGACGCCCATCAAAAGGATTTGTTGCCATGAACGTCTTGAACATCACGTTCTCTCACTGCCCGTGGACGGTGCTTGCCGTGATCACCGCAGTGATGGGAAACGGACCGCTCGTCGCCCGCCCTGCAGCTGCTGCCACCCCCGATCGAGAGGCGGCGCTCAATACTGCCGGCATTCCCCGTATCGACGACTATGAGGCCGCCGGCGAAGCGGCTCGAGCCGCACAGGCCATGCTCCTGGTGTCGGTCGAGCCAGACGGTGGCGATTCGACCGACACGGCCGGGCAGCGGCTCGAGCGAGCCGATCTGCGAGAGCGGTTCCTGCAGAGCGGCACGCCCTGGGTATTCTGCCGGCTCGGCATGCCCGAAGTGGGCGGCCTTGTGAGCGACCCGTCGCTCGTCGAGATGCGGCGGGGCCCGGGCGTATTCGTGGTCGATCACACCGGAGGGCCACTGACCGGTCGGATCGTGTCGATCCTGCCTCGCACCTCCGGTAAGTATTACCGCTTCAGCCCGTCCCACATCGATGAACTGGCATCGCTCCCCTCTGGCTCGCTCACACAGCGGTCGATGATTCTGGCCGTCCGTATCCATCCCGAAAACCCACAGAGCACGTTCGGCACCTGCCACCCGATGCTCTGCCAGGAGGCAGCCACGCATTCCGCCCATCAGGCTCGCATCCGAACACAGGGCCACCACAACTGGGGCCAGCGGTCGCAGCAGATCGTCGGCAACGCCGGCGGCGCCGGCTCCGCGGCGGAAGTCTGTGCAGAAAGTTGGGAAAATCAGGACCTTCTCGACTCATGCATCGACTGCGTGGCCAGCTGGCGGCAATCCTCGGGGCATTGGAACGCGGTCCGCAGCCCGCAGTCGGCCTACGGCTACGACATCCGCCGGGGCTCCAACGGGATCTGGTATGCCACCGGGATCTTCTTACGGTAGCCCGGCCTCGACGGCGGGCAGCACGAAGATCTTGCCGTCACCCATCCGGCCGGTGCGGGCAATGGCGGTGATCCGCTCGACTACCTCATCGACACGGGAGTCGTCCACCCACAACTGGATTTCCACCTTCGGCAGGAAGGCGAGCGAATACTCGCTGTCGCCATACTGATCGAGGTAGCTCTTCTGGCGTCCGTAGCCCTTCACCTCCCGCACGGTGCAGGCCTCGAGCGGCGCAAACTTCAGGGCCTCGAGAACCTGCTCCGCGAGAAACGGTTTCACCACCGCAATGACTTCTTTCACGTCTCACCATGCAAAAAGCCAGTCGAGGAAGGCGAGGGGGTCGGCAAACGCTCGATGAGCCTTGGGCGTATCTTCGCCCGACGAGGAGACTTTTGCCGCCCCCGAGCCGGCGCCGCCCGGATGATCCGATCTCCCTAGCTGAAGAAATTGTCGCCATAAAGATTCATCGGCGGACAGGTCGTGACCGAGATGTCGCCATTGACCCGCGTCTGGCAGGCCAGCCGCATGGTCTCCTCGTTGCCGATGTAGGCCAGCGAGACCGCCAGCCGCCCCGACTCGAGCAGTCCCTTCGGGCTCGTGTTTTCCATGCCCTTGGTGATCAGCACCCGGCAGGAACCACACGACCCGAACCCATGGCAATTGAGCACCTTATGAACACCTGGATAGAGGCCGACCCCTGCCTGCAGGGCCTCTTTCCTGAGGTTAGCCCCGGCCGGAACTTGAATTTCCTTTTTTTCGTTGGTGAACGTGATCGTGGGCATCGGAAATCTCTCGATGGATGGCGGGCGGCTGCCGATACTAATGTCGCAATGCTGATACTGTAGCCGGCACCCCACTCTCCTTCCAGACACGCAGCTCGCGCCATGGCGGAACTCACCAAATACCAGCAGTCGATCGTCAAAAACTACTACGAGAACCTCGACACGGCCCTCGTGCAGCGGCTGGGGGAGCAGGTCACCGACCTCTACCTCGCCGAAGGCAAGAAACGGGCCAAGCTGTGGGAGAGCATCGCCAAGTCCCTCGCCAAGGTCGGGGTGCCGCAGAAGCGGATCGACCATGTCGTGGCCAGCGACGATGCCCGCCAATTGGCGACGTTGTTGCAGGAACTGTGGGCCAAGGATTGACCCTCCGCGGGCTCTCCTTCATTCTGTTGGGCTTCCCCTGATCTCTGATCTGGTTTTGGAGCCCATCGATGAGCCAGCCTGCCGCCCCCCCTGCCGACCGAGCCTCTCTCCTCGAATCGCTGCGTTGGCAGAAGTTTCCCGTGCTCGATGACGGCTTCGTGGCCCTGGTCGATTGCATGGGCGACGATGCCGCGGTCGTGCAGGCCGCCCGGGTGAGTTATGGCGAAGGCACCCGAAAGGTGAGTGACGATCGGCAGCTGATCCGCTACCTGATGCGGCATGCCCACACCACACCGTTCGAGATGGCGGACATCAAGTTTGTCGTGCGGGTGCCAATGGACTGCTGGCGGCAATGGATCCGCCATCGCACTGCGAGCGTCAATGAATATTCGACGCGGTATTCGCTAGCCATCGACTCGATGCAGACAACGGCCGACAACGAGTGGCGAACCCAGGCCACCAACAACCGTCAAGGCTCTGCTGGCCTCGTCGCCGAGGAGCAGGGGGCACGGCTCACGCAGGCCGAGACCGATCTGCAAAACTCTGCCCGCCGCATCTACGAAGAGCGGCTCTCAGCCGGCATCGCCCGCGAGCAGGCCCGCAAGGATCTGCCGCTCTCGACCTACACCGAGGCCTACTGGAAGGTCGATCTCCACAATCTCTTCCACTTCCTCGCCCTGCGGATGGATTCCCACGCCCAGCTCGAGATTCGGCGGTATGCGGAGACGATCGGCAAGCAAATTGTCGCAAAGCTTTTCCCGCTCTGCTGGGAGGCGTTTCTCGACTACCGCGTGGAGGCCATGCGGCTGACGCGGCTCGATCAGGGCGTGATCCGCCGGCTTGCCGAGCGCGGCGGGCCGCTGCCGGCATCGCACGACGACTTTCTCGCCACCCAGGATCCTTCGTGGGCCGGCCTCGAGCGGTCGCGGGAGCGCGACGAGTGTCTGGCCAAGCTCATCGCCCTCGGGCTTGTGAAGTAGGACAGGCTGAAACTGTCCTACCTTACGACCACCTCGACCTCGTCACCCGGCTCATATCGCCCGCCATCAGCGGGCAACGCGATCATGCCATTAGCCTTCGCGAGGCCGACCAGATCGCTCGATCCGGTCCACGGCAGTGGCGTGGCCTCGAAGCTGCCGCCATTCCGCACGAGCGTGCAGGGCAGATAGACTGGCCGTCCCGGCGTGGCCTTCGCGGCCGCCGTCAGCCGCCCGCGGCAGCGGGGGAGATGCCACTGCTCACGTGGCCGACCAGCCAGGATCTGAATCGCCGGCCGTGTGAAAAGGTCGAAGCAGACGAGGCTGCTGGCTGGATTGCCCGGCAGGCCGAAGACAAGCGTCGGCGCCACGCGGTCTCGCCGCAGGATTCCAAAGAAGACCGGTTTGCCCGGCTTGAGCCGCACCTTGTGAAATAGTTTCTCGACGCCACACTGCCGAAAGATCTCCGGCACGAGGTCGAGATCGCCGGCCGACACGCCTCCCGAGAGCACAAGCACATCGGCGGCGAGCCCTTGCGCGACCGCCGCCCGGATCGCCTCCGGCTTGTCGGCGGCGATGCCAAGCGGGATCGGCTCGGCTCCCAACAGACGCACCGCCGCCGTGATCATCGGCCCATTGGAGTTGCGGGTCTGCCCGAAGGCCGGCACCGTCTCGGGCGGCACCAGTTCGCTGCCCGTCGAGAGGATCGCCACGCGGACCGGCGGCATCGCGACGACATGCGTTGCTCCCGCCTCGGCGGCGAGACCGATGGCACCAGCGTTGAGCACCGTGCCGGCCGGAAGCACCTCCTGCGCCCGCTGAAACGCGGCCCCCTGCCGGGCGATGTGCTGACCGGTACGGAATCGTTCGTCTCGCAGTCGCACTCTGCTCCCGGCATGCGCACTGCCCGTGCCGTCGAGCGCCAACTCCACCGGGATAATCGCATCGGCGCCCCGGGGAATCGGTGCCCCGGTCATGATTCGCCCGCAACCTCTGGGCTTGATCTCGACCGCCGTCACGTCGCCCGCGGCAAGATCGACGACGACATCGAGTTCCACCACGCCGCCGCCTGCTGCGAAGACATCGTCACTCCGCAAAGCGAACCCATCCATCATCGCCCGATCCCAGGGGGGCGAATCGACATCGGCCACCACCGCCGCCGCGAGAACTCGGCCGCAGGCATCAAGCAGCCGCTGTCGACGCGGTGGCAATGGTGTCGCCGTCTGCTTGATTAGGGCAAGGGCCTCGGCCAGATCGATCATGCCCTCACCGCATCCCCAGGAAACCGCGAAGCAAGTCGTAGCCCACCGGTGTCAAAAAGCTCTCGGGATGAAACTGCACACCATAGACCGGGAGCGTGGTGTGACGAATCGCCATGATCTCCCGACTGCCATCGGGGGCCGTCGACCAGGCGTCGACCTCGAAGTCGCGCGGCACCGTCAGCGGATCGATGATCAGACTGTGATAGCGAGTGGCCTCGATGGGGCTGGGGAGCCCGGCGAAGAGTCCCTTCCCGGCGTGCTCAATCTGGTCAACCTTCCCATGCATCAGCTGTTTGGCCCGCACGATACTGCCGCCAAACACCTGGCCGATTGACTGGTGGCCAAGGCAGACGCCCAGGATCGGCATCCGTCCCGCGAAGCGTCGCACCAGATCACAGGAGATGCCCGCCTCGTCGGGCGTGCAGGGCCCCGGTGAAATGACAAGGTGGCTCGGTGCCTTGGCAGCAACCTCATCGCCGGTGATCTGATCGTTGCGGTGCACCTCGACAGGGAGATTCGGAGCGATCTCCCCAAACCGCTGCACGAGGTTCCAGGTGAATGAATCGTAGTTGTCGATCAGGAGGAGCATGGGCTACTCCAGCAGTGTCGCGGGATGACCTTCGCGATCGACCAGCGGCATCACGTGGGGCTTGTAGACTTGGGTGTAGGCCTCGGCGAGACGGTGGGCCTCGAGCGTTTCTTGTGACTCCCAGTGTTCGATCAGCGTAAACCGCCGGGGCTCGGCGGTGGAGTGATAGACATCAAACCGCAGGCAGCCCGGCTCGGCCCGACTCTTGCGACACGCCTCAGCGAGTAGGTCACGAATCTTCGGCACATCGACAGCGTCTTTCGCGGTCAGGAGCACAGTGAGGTAGATCATGAAAATCGTCTCGAGGTGATGGCAAAGCATCTTATCCTACCACCACCACCCCCGCGGTCGTAGCCGCAACGTGCTGACGCCGGGCCAACACCCGCAGATAGGGCGGCAGGTAGGCGGCGCGGTGGGCAAATGAGCCAGCCGTGGCGGCGGGCTGGGTATGATCCGGTTCGCCAACGTCTTCGATCGTGAAACCCGCCGCGCAGATCCCGCCGAGGAGCGCCGCCAGCGAATGGACAAATTCGTGGGTGCCGGCCTCCCGTAGCCGCGACGGTGCCGCGGGAGGCAGCGGTCCGGCCGACGTCTGCGGATAGATCAACTCGTAGCGGCCCGAAGCCGTCGGCTCGAGCGTGGCCTGCAGACTCGCTGGTGCCTTGTGCTGGCTCACGTAGAGTCCACCCGGCTTGGTGACCTGCGCCACCTCGCGAAATACCCGCACGACATCGGGCACATAGCAGGTGCTCACCGGATGAATAACCAGATCGAATCGTCCGCGGCCGAGCATGGAAAGATCGTCCATCGAACCTTGAACGATCGCGAAGTCGATCTTCCGTTCGCGGGCCACCTGACGGTCGAGGTCAAGCATTGCCGGTGAGATGTCGAGCACGGTCACCTTTGCACCGGCCGCCGCGTAGAGGGGCCCATGCTTGCCACCGCCGGCGGCGAGGCAGAGCACCTCAAGGCCATCGAGTCGTTCCGGCAACCACCGCCGACCCTGCGGCCCTCCCTCACCGAGCCAGCCCCGCGGATTGCCAAACGCCTCATCGACCGCCGGCCGCGCCAGCGCAGCCCGCTCCCGCGCGAGCCGGTCCCAGGCCAAGGCATTGGCGGCAGCCGCGACCCCCGAGCCAGGCTCTGACGCAACCATGAGCTTGGTGTGGCCCTCGACATTCTTGCCGACATCACTCGCTCTTTGAGCTGCTTGCTGTGCATGAACCAGTGGCAATCCCCAGGCCGCAAGCGACCAGCCCGTCGCGGACTTTTGCAGCACCGAGCATCCCAAATACGGTGGCTCAAACCGAAACGTGACCTCCGGTGACAGCCCGAGCAACTGAGCCAAGACGACGCGAATCGGCCCGGCATGCGTCACCCAGGCAACGTCGTCGCCAGCAGCCTCCGCCTTTGCCAGCGCGCGACCGACCCGGTCAGCAAGCACCTGATAGCTTTCCCCTCCCGGTGGCGGCTCGACGCGGTAGTTGGCCATCCAGCGATCAAGCCGTGCCCCATCTTCCCGGCCGAGCGCAGTCCAGGAACGGCTCTCCCACACCCCGAAGTCCATCTCCCTGAGACGCGGGTCGAATTCGAGTGGGCACTCCCATGCCGCTGCGATCTGAACGGCGAGTTCACGGCAGCGACCGAGGTCGGAGGCCACAACTCGCTGCGGCCGGGTGTCAGCCCACAGGAACTGATTGGGCAGCGGCTCACAGGGCACGTCCGTCTGGCCATAACACACGCCAGAACGGAGCGGCCGGGCATGACGAATGAGGAAGAGTTTCATGACACGGGAGTAGAGCCGACCACGAAACAGAGCATTACGGCAAGTTCACTGAGCTGATTGGTCGCGCCCAGCGTGTCGCCATTGATGCCTCCGAGCGTACGCACGAACCAGAGTCCACAGAGCAACGACACTCCGGTGGCGACTGCCGGGGCAACCAACCCGCCCGGAAGCCAAAGCGTGAGGAGCAAGGTCACCACGACCGTTGCGACACCACCGCTCCACGTTGGTGGGCCGACAAACAGTGAACTCCGGCCCCCGCCGTCACTGCGGGCTGTCGGAAAGACCGCCAGCATGAGCACCGATGAAGCGCGGGCCACGACGTGGCCGATGAAAACGGCTGGCCCGAGGAGACCGGGATCCAGTTCTCCGAGCACCGTGGCCTTCATTGCCACCAGCCAGATCAGGCCGAGGCTGCCAAAGGTCCCCACACGCGAATCTTTCATGATCTCCAGCCGGCGCTGCGGTGTGAAGCCGCCCCAAATCCCGTCGCAGACATCGGCAAAGCCATCTTCATGAAAGCCCCCGGTAAGCACCCATCCTCCAGCAAGCATCACAAGGACGGCTAGCGGGCGACCAAGCAGCGGCTCCACAAGATGGAAGGTGGTGAGGAGAATCACGCCGACCACCGCGCCGACGACCGGAAAGCAGGGGTGGCTGCGGGCCAAGAGGCCAGCATCGTGCGGCGCATACCCCAGTGGCAGCCTTGTGAAGAAACGCAGCGACTCCACCAGGGTCCGCCATTCACGGCTGATCTGATCGATGATTCCCATCACGGCAGCCTCTCGCTCACACCAGACGCCTGAAACTCCGCCATGCCTTCATAGAGAGCCAGAGCCAGTCGCAGGATCGGCACGGCCATGAGGCCGCCCGTCGCTTCACCCAACCGAAGGTCGAGGTCGAGGAGCGGCCGGGCCCCGAGCGATTCCAGCACACGTCGGTGCATTGGCTCTGGTGAGCAGTGGCCAAAGATAAGTTGGGGCCGTACCCGCGTATCGTGTGAGACCGCGATCAAGGCCGCCACGGAGGCGATGGCGCCATCGACAATCGCCGTTGTCCGGCTCTCGACAAGCCCAAGATACCCACCCACCATCGCAGCTATTTCGAGCCCTCCCAACCGCTGCATTACCTCCAGCGGTGAATTTGTCTCAAGCGGCAGGCAGGCCGCCTCAGTGACGGCCGCCTGCTTTCGGGCAAACGTCGCATCGTCGACACCAGTGCCACGGCCAACAAAATAACTGGGTTCTCCACCGAGCAGCCGCTGGGCAAGAATTGCTGCGACGGTCGTGTTACCGATCCCCATCTCGCCGAGGATGACGAGATCAGCCTGAGCAGATTCCACGGCTCGCTTCCCGATGTCCATGGCCGCAGCCATTTCGGCAGCAGTCATCGCTGGCTCGATGAGCAGATCGCGGGTACCACGACAGACCCGCGCCGGATCGTGGATATCGTGATCGACGCCCACGTCGTGGGCGGTAAACCGGATACCGAGTTCACGGCAGAGCACCGCCGAGGCAGCTCCACCATCCCGCAGGTTGGCCAGCATCTGGGCCGTCACTTCCCGCGGATAGGCTGAGACTCCTCGTCGGGCAATACCGTGGTCACCGCAGAAGACATGGCAGGCCAGCCTCTCGAGCGCAGGCTGCTCCCGCCGCTGGACGGACGCCAACTGGCACACCACCTCCTCGAGCCGGCCCAGAGCGCCGGCCGGCTGGGTTTTCCGCAGCCAGCCGGCGGCAACCTGGGTGGCAACGTCGGTCATGTAGCCCCCAAGCTCCGCACTGGCCACACGGGCACCAAAGGCTGGCCTGTACGGGACTTCAACCAATTCAGCACGGCAACCAACAACACGGTGTATGAGAGGTCGCCAATCAGAGAGTTTCGAAGGAATGTCCATGTGGGCGGATAACCAGGCAGCCCAACCGTTAGCGCCTGCACCCAGCCAGCGAATCCCGCAGGGTAGTCCGGGCTAGTCAGGAAGCTCGCCGTGTTCGACACGAGGTAAAAAATCATCGTGCAGGCAAGACTACCCGACACCATCAAGAACACTGACCTGTGACCAGTCACCCAGCGACCCGCAAGCGCGAACGGAACGATACAGACCAGCGACACAATCGTCCACGAACCGATGGGCCCGAAACCGTAATGGACATTCAGCACGGCATCAGAGCCCAACAACATCAATACGGGCACAAGCCAGTCATGCCGTCTGTCGAGACAGGCGGAACTCGTAAACGCGATTGCCATTAGTGGCATCACGTTGGCAAAAGGTATCTCGCCCATACCGAGCATCACACGCAACACGATGGCTGCGATCATCACACAATAAATCACGAGCATTCTCCTTTCGAATTTTTCTTGATCGGAGCCAGGGTCGATCACTTCACCGCCTTCAGCAGACGCTGCTGAAGGATCACCTCGAGCGGTGGTCCTGCCACCCATTTCTCGCGACGGCCATCGTACACCGCTGGCACGAGTGTCGACTCCCCGGTCTTCGGATTTTCCACCACATCTCCACTCTGCGGAAGGGTGAATACCGCACCACTCTTTCTGCAGATGTAAGAAATCTGAGGAACCATTTCATTTTGCACAACAGGAGCCTGTCGCGGAAACAGAAATGGATACATCAACCATGCTGCCACCGTGAGGCCACCAAATCCAACCCAGACACGCATATCTTTCATGGCCTTAGCTTCCTCAGTTTCTCAATAGCGTGGGTCGTACAGACGATCATCTGCGGCGGACCCATCAGCGCCATCTGGATAGATGAACCCGAGGCGAAAAAACTCCATCCGTGCCTGCAGAATCGTATGATCGCTAGGGTTAGCCCACCAGGCGCTGGTGTCGACGTCATGACGATACGCCCTCGGCTCAACATGACCGTCGAGAAAAACCACATTGGCAAAATCGGTGTGGCGAAAGTGGATGTCGGGCCAGCCTCCGCTCGGTTTTTGCAGTCCCCCAAGATTTTCTCGAAACTCATACGGCGAGGAACTGTCCACCTGGGCACTGTCGGCGAACGCGACAACCCGCGTGGTCTCACGAAAGTCTGCCAGCCTCTTGCGGACAGTCCCGTACGCCCATGGACCGCCTCCGCCCGTAGGAGGACCAATGGCGGAGTTCAAGTCGTAGGACGAAGTGAATCGATCGCCGATTACGGTTTTTTCCACGTGGGAATCCCCAAAGTTGGGGCATTTGTACACGGCTCCATACCCTTCCAGAAACGGATTCAATGGGCCCTGCTCGAAGTCCACCGTGCTCCCCTGCCGAAAACCGAACCAATATGTCGGGCCCTCCCAGTTGGGCCCCCACTCCGCTTGTGAAACGATTTGATCGCGATTTGCACTCACATACCCATGCAGGGCGAGTCCCAACTGCCGCAGGTTACTCGCGCAACTCGTTCGCCGAGACGCCTCGCGGGCCGCCTGAACCGCCGGCAAGAGAAGTCCCACGAGCACACCAATGATCGCAATCACAACAAGAAGTTCCACCAATGAAAACCCGGCTGACGGCCGGTGCGGGCCGACAACGGATCTTCCGCCCGCCGTGAAAAACGCGCGTACTTCCATCAGGACCTCCTGAGCGGTTATCCACAACACTCCACCACGCAGAGAACACCTGCGCGAGGCTACTGTTCTGAACCAACTGCCAGTTCAAGCACCTACGTCACCGACCCGCACACGCGGGCCGTGCCCGAAACGCCGCCCGCGCAGCATTACGCGCTCCCATCGACACTGGTAGGTCTTCTGACTCCCAAGCTGAACCAGTTGCAGCCTTCTCACCGAACGCCCGCTTGCGCGGGAGTCAGGCAATGGCTCGAAAGCAACCGACCTTCTTCCTGAAACTGTCTCAAACAGTCTCACGATTCACTTGGACACAGCGGCGGGGCCGTCCCGGAATCACACCGGAGTTCCCTGTTTGCCGACCAGAGCAACTGCCCGCGATCGGCCACCAGCGACGTGCGGAGGAATGTACGGGTAACGCCGATTCTGTCAAGCACGGGCGAGCCGTGTCGCATAACCGGCAAGGTTTACCGAGCCAGCCAGAGGACTGGAAAAGTTCGCCGATTGGAGCGGTGGTTCCCCTCACTCTGTGACGATTGTAGCGGGTTGCACCGCACCGCTTTCCGGCATGGAACCAGCGGCATTGTTTGCCCATTCGTCACCACAAGTCGTGTGACGAAAAATACTTGGAGCGCACTCAAGCCGCTTTCGCTAGTTCGCCGATAGCCCACATGTCCCCCGGGGCATCACTGTGCCCGTCGGGCAACCAGGGGGCGGCAGCAACCTGCGATCGTTCGAGTCACGGATTGGCTCGACAGGCCTGCCGTGGAACAGTTCGTGGATCACAACCTCGGGATGACACGCCTCGCAAACGGGACGAACGATTCTCAAGTGATCCGCAACCAAAGGAGATGTGGCTCGATGAAGCGTATGATGTTCCTCGGTGCGCTGGTTCTCGGTGTCACCGTTTGTAGTCAGTCCTATGGTTTCGAGCTTCTGAGTCGGATGCTCGGCCACCATGGCTGCTGTGATTCGTGTTGTGAGCCCGGCTGCGATGCCGGCGCTGGATGTTGTGAGCCCGGCTGTGACGCCGGCAACGGCTGCTGCGAGCCCGCCTGCGGTGCTGGCAATGGCTGCTGCGAGCCGGCTTGTGGGGCGGCTGACAGCTGCTGCGATACTTCTTGCTGTGGCACCGGCTGCCGCAAGAAGCATGACCTCTTCGGCGGGCTGAAGGGCCTGTTCGAGAAGTGCCGTGCGAAGCATCGTGGCTGCTGCGATAGCTGCTGCGATGAGCCTGATTGCGGTGCTGGCTGCTGCGAGCCTGCCTGCGGTGCTGGCAACGGCTGCTGCGAGCCGGCCTGCGGTGCTGCTGACAGCTGCTGCGAGCCGAGCTGTGGTGCAGCTTCTTGCTGCGGTGTCCGGAAGTGCAAGACCCCGATCCGCGACCTTCTCCGCGCCATCCACGAGGCGAAGAAGTGCCGTCGGTCATGCTGCGGCGACAGCTGCTGCAACGAGCCCGACTGCGGTGCTGGCTGCTGCGAGCCGGCCTGCGGTGCCGAGCCTGCTTGCGGCTGCGAGCCAGCCTGTGGCGCCATGATCGAGGTGGCTCCTGCCGCCCCGACTCCTGACGCGTCGGCTGCGACCAAGGCTGCGACCAAAGTCGTGGCGGTGAGCCGGACCGTCGAGGTCAAGTAAGCGAAGGCTGTTCGGTCGAACGGAGATCTGTTGCCCGACTTCGGCCAGTGAGCTCCGCCCGGGAGAAATACCCGGGCGGAGTTTTTTTATGGCCGCATCCGGCCAAGTCCGGAGGCAGAATCGTCAAGTTGAGCGGCAAGCGACCGAACATCGCCGGCGAACTGATCACCAGCCTTCAGATAGCCCTGCGTCGTCTCCGCCGCCGTCGCAAAATCATTGATGAGCGGGTCAATAAGGCGGGCGGCCGGCAGCCGCTCGGTCAGGGCGGTGATATCACGGTGGAGACCAAGCCGCACCCAAGCAAAGAGCAGCCACCGCAGCACCAGACCCCAGAGGATGAGCCACACGAAAGATTCCTGAAGGAATCCCGAGCCATCAACGCGGTGGCCTTCCCAGAGATGGCGGTAGAAATAGTTCCAGCCAGCTCGGCCGAGCACGATCACGATCAGTGACGTAAAGAGGATTTCGAAGGTCCAGCGGAGCAGTGGCCCGTCGACCCGTCCACGGCGTGCACTCACCAGCCGTTCGATCCCGCTGGCAAGCCAGCGGCCTGTCCGTTCCAGGAGCGTGCCTACCGTCTCTCCGGCCTGCGTGTCATCCAGTCGCGCCCGGCCCACCAGCGGCTCCGCTATTTTGGCCCGCCCGGCCAACCCTGCGAGGATACTTCGCGATTGCTCGACATCGGCCTCGCTGAGCCCCAGTTCTTCGACGGCCTGCCATGAGCCGCGGCCGGCGACATACTCCGGGGCATGGCCGGCAAGGAGTTGGCCGATCAGCCCACCGCCCGGCCGCAGCCGCGTCCAAAACGACCCGATCGCCGCCATGGTATGGAGAAACATCGCGAAGGGGCCGCCATGCCAGCGGTCCACCACCTCGTCGGTAAGCAGCCGCTGCCAGGCCGTGCGATTCGTCTGGAGCTTGCTTTCGATCGCCGCGGCGAGGATGCCCTCCAGCCGTGTTCGCTCTCTCGCAACGCCCGCCGCAAGCCCCGCCATCGGCTCCCGCAGCGGCCCGAGTTGGCTCTGTGCCTGCCCGACAAACCAGCCCGTGAGATCGAGGGCGCCGGTGCGACGCACCCGACGGGCCGCCCGCCCCACAAGCTCCTCGTCGATGGCGGTGAGCAGTTCTTGAAACCCCGACTCGGCCACCAGCCCTGCGGCCGCCCGCTGGGCTGCCTCCAGGGCATCGAGCCGAAAAATCCGAGGTACCGCAAACCCTTGCGACTCCAGTTCCCGTCGCCAATCCTCGCGAATGTCGGGGTCGCGGGAGGCGTGCGTCTGCACAAACAGAAGCGGTCGGCCCGGAGCGAAGGCCTGTAGCTCACGGGCCACGATCCAGGACCGGTAGTTCTGGGCGGTCGCCACAAGCAGTAACACGTCGCAGACTGGCAACACGGCGGCAAGCATGTCACGATTGCGGTTGGCATCGCTCGGCCGTGGGGCATGGGGCGTGGGGGCCAAGGGTTCGTCGGCCTGCGTGTCGGGGTCGGGGCAGTCAATGAGCACGATGTTGGCGACGGCCGGCGAATCACTCCGCACCACGCGGCCCTGCATCGCATCGATGGGCAGCCACTCGAACTCAACGTCGTTGGCAACCACCGCGATCGGTCTCGTCGTCGTCGGGCGGGCGACGTCGCTGGCCACCGTCACTTCGCTGCCGGCCAAAGCATTGACCAGCGTGCTCTTGCCGGTGCCAGTGCCGCCGACGACGCCCACCACGAGCATCCGCGACAGCTCGCGACGCGTGCGGTCGAGCCGCGGGGCCACCTGCTCCCATTCCGCGCGGATCCGCCGCGCAGGCGACCAGTCGGGTCCTGAGCCGGCCCACCGCCCGAGCGACTCCACCAGCTCGTCGAAGTCGGCAAAATCGGTGATCGCAGCAGCGGCATCACCGACCGCGCCAGCGACAGGACGTTCACTCATTCACGCAGCTCCCGGGCACAGTGTTCCAGCAGGTGGCGGGCCTTCGCGATCTCGGGCAGTAAGCCCGCCACCGCCAGCCGATCGATCTCCTCGAGTCGGTCGCCAAACACGACATCGTGCAGTGTCTCGGCGAGCACGCGGCTCCGTTCGGCCGACCAGCCGGCAAACAACGATTCGATGAGCGGCTTCAGGCCAGCGACTGTCAGCCCAAGGGCCCCCTCGCCGGCGAGTGTGGCAGCGCCCCCCACCACCACGTCGCCGACATGGTGCACGAGCGTGGTGAGGCCACCGGCAGTTGCTGCCGCAGCAGGCACCGCCGCAGCACCAGCCATGGCGAGGCCAACTGTGATCGCCGGCCGCGCCACCGCACCGACATTCAGCCCCGTGAGAATCCACCGCACCATGTCGGGATTGTCGCGGGCAAAGACATCGAGCTTGTCGCGAGCGAAGCTGCGATAGTCGTCTGAGACGATCGGCAATGCAGCATGCCGCCGCTGGAGGTCGGCATACCAGGCGGTCCGATCGGCTGCGACGAGCCGGTCGCCCAGCAGCGCTGCCAGCCGCGGGTGGCCGCAACAGATTTCGTCGAGGCGGTCAATGAAGTCGCCCAGCGCCCGCTTGAGAGCGGCCAACTCCAACGCAGTAAAATCCTCCCGTCGCTCCTCCTCGGAACGGGCGAGCCCAACCCGCCGGGCTGCCCATTTCACGCCCTTGCCCGCTAGGTGATAGGCCCGGCTTACGGCCAGATCGAAGCCGGATCGACGCGGCTCGAGCCACGCCCAGATTTCGTTCCACACAATCTCGCGGGGGGCAGAAGGCATCTCGACACGCACCCGGCTCTCATCGGTGAGCAGCTGACGGGCGACCCGCCACTGGCTGGCGGCCGCTTCGAAGGCATCAAGCCAGGTGCCGGCGCCACGTACGGGATCGATCACCACGCGAAACGCTCCCTCCATCGAGGCCAGCTTGATCCGTTCGAAGTCACAGTCGGCCAGCCGCCGCCGCAAGTCGATAGCGGCCCCGTCGGGCGTCAGTTCAGGGATCGCATGAAACTCGATTCGGCCACTGGCGGCCGCCTCTCGATCAAATGGTGCCGCGTAGACAGCCGCAGGCTGGGCACCAGTCTCGAGTGAAAAGGTACGGAGCCAGCCAGCGAGCACCTGACGCTGGGCTGGCCACTCGACCATGTTAAAGACGACGATCATCGTCTTCCCGGCGTCCGCGGCCGCGGTGAAGAAGTCACGCACCGTGGCGTCGTTGTACTTCTGCTGGGTGAGCACGGCAACGATCACATCGCAGGCGTTGCGAATCAGCTCCGCTCGCCGCCAGTTGTCAAGGAGCGTGCCGTCAATGTCGGGCGTGTCGAGCAGCAAGAGTCGCCGCGGCTGCTCACCCCCGCCATCCTCGCGCCACACGAGCACATTAGCCTCAGTGGGATCAAGGGCGTCGTCTTCGCCACTCCACAGCCTGGGGGTGAAACCGGGAAAGAGCGTTGCCAGATCGATTCGCCCGGCGAGCCCGCAGGGCACACTGACCACTGGATGACGGGTGCGAGCCGCCTCTGGCACCGAGCGACTGATCTCACTCCCCACGAGTGCATTGGCGATCAGGCTCTTGCCGGTGTTGGTACCACCGCAGACGGCGGCCACGAGGAGTGGTTCGCGATCGATCTGTGGCTTGAGTTTGCCAAAGAGGGCACCATGCCAATCCGAGTCGGTCGGATCCGGCACGCCAAGGGGCTGAGTGAGTGGCTCTAGTGCCTCCAGATACGAGCAGAGTTCGGCCACGCAGCCGCTCCAGTCCGCAAGCGACGGCGGGGTTGCGGAGCGATCGGGAATAGAATCAACGTCGTTCACGGAAAAGACTCATTCTTGAGACCCACCAGCCGCGTGTGAATTGCCGCGAGGTTTCAAAAGCCCTAAACTAATAAAGTGTTGGGTTATCTTGCGCACGGTGACCGCCGACTCAGTGTGTCTTCCCCGGTGCGTCCCCGCAAATCCACCCTCAAGGCCAACGCTTTCTGATGCTTGAACGTCGCCCCCTGTTTCCTGGTGTCATTGAGATCAACCATCAGGCTGGCTATCGGATCGGCTGCAGCGTCTATCTCGTCTTCGACGACCGCGACTGGGTACTCATCGACATCGGCTACGAAGAGACGGTAGACGAGATCATCGAACTGATCCGCCAACTTGATTTTCCCCTGTCACAGTGTCGGGCCTTGGTAGCCACCCATGCCGACGTCGACCACATTCAGGGCCTCTCCAAGGCGAAGGGGATTCTCAAGGCCCCAGTGCTGGCCCACCCCAAGGCCGTGCCGACGCTCGAAGCGGGTGACCTGATCAAAACATTCGCCGAGATTGCGGCCCAAAACGTCCACATGTCAATGCCGGCGATAGCGGTCGACCAACAGATCAAAGATGGCGATACGATCGCGGTGGGCTCCCGGCAACTCGAGGTCTGGCACACGCCAGGGCATACCGATAGCCAGCTCGCCTTTCGGCTCGACAACCTGCTGCTCTCTGGAGACAACATCTACCGTGATGGTTCGGTCGGTGCGATCGACGCCCACCATGGCAGTGACATCCCCGCCTTCATCAAGTCACTCAAACGGATCCTGACCAGTGATGTCGAGTGGCTGCTGCCCAGCCACGGTCCCGTCTTTCATAAGGATGATGCACTCCTTGAGAAGACGATCGCCCGGCTGGAGAGCTACCTTACGCTTGCCGATTTTGGCACCTGTGCCCCACACTGGCCGCTTATCGACGAGTGGGATCGGGAACTCGCCGAGGGGCGGATGCCATCCGCGGCCGTGTAGCCATCATGGCTGCTGCAGAGCATGACGCCAGCAACTCGGTCGAAGTTGGGGCTCCCCTGACCACAGAAGAATTGTTGCTGCTGTGGCAACTAGCAATGCGACTACCGCACTGCGATTCCGTTGCTGACCTCGAGGCGGCTGTCTGTCAGGCGACGGCCGGACTCACCCAGTCGCCGGCCATGCAACAGGCGGTTGCCGGGACGGTGGCCGCGGCAATCGACGCCATTCGCGACCGTGAACGACTCCAGGACTTGGCGAGCTGCGACCCGCTCACCGGACTCTCCAACCGTCGCTTCATGGAAGAGGAGCTCGATCGCCAGATTCACCTCATGACACAACTCAGCCGGCCAATGGCGGTGGCGATGCTCGACATCGACTCCTTTCGCAGTTGCAACGAGGCGCACGGCCATCTTGCGGGCGACCTCGTGTTGCGGTCGCTGGCGGTGCTGCTGCAGGGCTTCCGGCGGGGGAGCGAAATGCCCTGCCGCTATGGTGGCGAGGAGTTCGTGCTCATCATGCCAGCGGCCACCGCGGCCGAGGCCGTGGCCCGGCTCGAGCCCCTCCAGAGGCGGCTCGCTGAGATGGGGATTCATCATGAGGGGCGGCTGCTTCAGCCCGTTACCGCATCGATCGGGGTGGCTGAGTTTCCGACGCATGGCACCACCGCTACCACACTCTTGCAGGCCGCCGATGCCGCCCTCTACCAGGCCAAGCGGGCTGGCCGAAATCGAATCTGCACGGCAAACCCTGTCGATTTTTCCGTCAAGAGCGGTCCTCCAGCCTGCCGATACCAACGGTGAGATCGGTTTTGCCGGTTTCACCGCTTTTTCAGGGGGGAAATCTGATGACACGGCACCTGTTTGCCGCCGCCGCCATCGCGGCCGGCGCGGTCTTCTTCATGGCCGGTGACGCCCGAGCCCAGCAGCCCTTCCCGGGCACCCAGGCCTACGGCTACCAGTGGGGCTCATCGTACAACACCCACGACTGGAACCGGCTCTACCACTATCCGTATGTGTGGTATCCGCAAAACTTCTACGCCGACGGCTACTACCAGAGCGCCAACGATCTCTACTACCGCTATCCGCAGGAGATGCGGGTGCCGGTCTACAACAAAAGCTGGCAGAACTACTACCCGAAGAGCCGCCGCTACCATCAGGGCCACCACTTCCATTTGGACGTTTTCTAGCTTTACGCCTGTAGGGCCACCGTGGCCCCCGCAGGCTTGCGCAGGCGGAGGGAAAGCCAAGGTTTCCCTCGCCTGCGAGTCGCTCGTGGGCGTGGCCATCATTTTGGTGATTGAAGCACTCAAGCTCATGGAGTGCCTCTTCCAGTCGCCATCAGCGGGCCATCGCCGTCTGCAAATTCGCGTCGATCGCCGCCAGAAAATCCTCGGTGTTGAGGTGGGGCTGATCCTTGGCGATCAGGATCGCCAAATCCTTCGTCATCTTTCCCTCCTCGACCGTGGCGATGCAGACGTTTTCGAGCAACTCGGCAAAGCGGGTCACATCGGGCGTGCTGTCTAGTTTGCCGCGATGGGCGAGCCCCCTTGTCCAGGCGAAGATTGAGGCAATCGGATTGGTGCTGGTCGGTTTCCCCTGCTGGTGCTGACGGTAGTGCCGCGTCACGGTGCCATGCGCCGCCTCAGCCTCTACGGTCTTCCCGTCGGGTGTCATCAACACGCTGGTCATGAGACCGAGCGAGCCGAAGCCCTGAGCCACGATGTCACTCTGCACGTCACCGTCATAATTTTTGCATGCCCAGACGTATCCCCCCTCCCATTTGAGGGCGCTGGCCACCATGTCATCGATCAAGCGATGTTCGTAGGTGATTCCGGCAGCGGCAAACTCCTCCTTAAACTCCGCATCGAACACCTCTTGGAAAAGATCCTTGAAGCGACCGTCGTACGCCTTGAGGATCGTGTTCTTCGTAGAAAGGTAGACGGGATAGATGCGGGCAAGACCATACCGAAAACTGGCCCGGGCAAAATCTCGGATCGAGTCATCGAGGTTGTACATTGCCAACGCCACGCCGGGGCCGGGAAACTCGTAGACCTGCATCTCCATCGGCTGCGAGCCGTCGGCCGGGGTGAACGTGAGTGTGAGCGATCCCGGGCCCGGAACTTTTAAATCGGTGGCGCGATACTGGTCACCAAACGCATGACGCCCCACGACAATCGGCTTCGTCCAGCCGGGAACCAATCGGGGGATGTTTTTGATGATGATTGGCTCCCGAAAGATGACGCCGCCGAGGATGTTGCGAATCGTCCCGTTGGGGCTCTTCCACATCTTTTGAAGACCAAACTCCTCCACACGCGCCTCGTCGGGCGTGATCGTGGCGCACTTCACGCCTACCCCACACTCCTTGATGGCGTTGGCAGCATCAATCGTAATCTGGTCACCGGTGGCGTCGCGGCTCTGGATTGAGAGGTCGTAGTAACGGAGGTCAATCTCGAGGTAGGGAAGAATTAGCTTTTGCTTGATGAAGTCCCAGATAATCCGGGTCATCTCGTCGCCGTCGAGTTCGACGACCGGCCCCACAACCTTGATCTTACCTGCCATCCTGCCGTCTCCTCGGGGGAATCAAAACCGCTGTTGTACCAGCCCTGCTACGGCTTGGCAGGACTGGTCACGAAAGCCGTGAGCGTGGCGACGGCAGCCTCCACCTGCGACACTTCGATCCACTCGTCAACCGTGTGAGCCTGAGCGATCGAGCCGGGCCCAAACACCACGCAGGGCACGCCGGCCGCGGCATACACGCTCGCGTTGGTGCCATATCGGGCCGCCAACCGCCGGGGCGCCCTCCCCTGCGACGCCGCTGCTCCAACAAGCCAATCAGCCAGTGTTTCCGCGGCGGGATGCTCGGCAGACAACCCGCCACTCTCTAAAAATGGGTCGTCGTGCTCCACGCGGGCATCGCCGGACGCGGCCGTTACCCGCTCGATCACCTCGTCTCGCGCCGCGATCGGTGATTCACCCGGCAAGACCCGCCGCTCGACCTCAAGCACCACGAGGTCGGGCACGAGGTTCACTCCACTGCCGCCATGGATCGTACCCAGGCTCAACGTCGGAGGGCCACAGGGATGGTCGGGATTTCGGGTGAGCAATTCGCGGGCCAGGGCCTCGATTGCCAGAATCACAAGGCCCGCCGGGTAGATCGCATTCTCGCCACGCTCGGGAAATGAACTGTGGCAGGCGCGGCCGCGGATTCGAATCCGCCACCGCACCGCCCCCTTGTGCTGCGTCACGAGATCAAGGTCGGTCGGCTCGGCGATGATCGCTGCCGCGGGCCGGGCCCCCACAAACTCGCGGGCCGCCACGTCGCTCGCCGAAGCATCGGTAGCCAGCTCCTCCCACAGCCGCGCCAGCGCCTTGGCGCCTGAAAACCCGAACTCCTCGTTCACCGTTGCGGCGAAGAGCACCGTCGCATGCCGGGCCGTGTCAGCGGCCCGGAGGCGGTCGATCGCGACTAGCATCGCCGCCATGCCCCCCTTCACATCGCAGGCTCCGCGACCAAAAAGCTTCCCATCGCGGGCAACCGGCGTGAAAGGATCGATCGTCATGCCCTCGGCAGGCACCGTGTCTTGATGAGCATCCCAGAGGATCACCGGCGCGGCCGGCACCGTCGCCTCCAGCCGCGTCACGACATTCTCCCGCCCCGGCGCCACCTTCTGCCGCAGGCAGGGGAGACCGGCGGCCGCGAACCGTTGCACGAGATATTCCGTGACTCGTCCCTCGAGATAGTCCGGTCCCGAGACGTCGCGGCCCATGGGGTTGACGCTCGGTCGGCGAACGAGGTTGGCGAGAGTGGCCAGTGGTTCAGACATCAGCGACACACTACCAAACCGCTTCATTTCTTTCCTTTCCCCCACCCGTCCGTACGATTCGTAGATCGCTTGCTTGTACCCCCAATTCCTGATCGAGAAATCCATGCCTCGCGGAACTGCAGAGCGACATCAACCGGGCGACACAGAAACGGGCCGACATCCAGCAGCGGCAGGCGGCCTTCGAGAGCGGGCGGCAGGAACTCGTCCAGCAGGCCCGGGAGGCGGGACAGCGGCCGGCCTCCCCCTCCGACGGCCGGGCGACAGCGATCTCGCCCACCCGCCGCGATGGCGAGCCCCCGTTTGCCAACGTCCACGGTCCAGGCATGACTATCTATACGGGGGACGGCTTCGGCGGGGCGGGCGTCGCCATCAGCGTGGGGAATTTTTAGGCCACAAGCCCGCCCCACCTCGTCTCGCGGGGCGTCTGCCTGTATAACCTTCAAGGTATTGTCGGCAGCGGTGGAAACTTCGTGACAAATTTCACGAAGTGACCTTCCACAGCCGATTTCCACGTTTTGTCGGTCTCGCAGACGCCTTCCTCCACTCCCGCCATCCTGCCATGGACGCGATCCTCCCCGTCCTTCTGTTTGTCGTGATCGCGGCGGCGGTCTCGGTCGGCCTCGTCGTCTTTGCTGAGTTCGTCGGCCCCAAGCGGCAGGGGGCCGTCAAAGAGATGCCCTACGAGAGCGGCATGGATCCGATTCACGATACCCGTCGTCGGTTTGACGTCCGCTTCCACCTCGTCGCCATCACGTTTCTGGTGTTCGACGTTGAGCTGCTCTTTCTCTATCCCTGGGCAGTCGCCAGCCGATCGGCCGCGGGGATCGACGCCGCCGTCACCAATGGCTTTGTCTCATGCCGGGGCCTCGTGTTTGCGGCAGCCATGGCCTTCACCGCGCTCGTGATCGTCGGATTTGCCTACGACTGGAAAAAGGGGGTGTTTCGATGGCGGTAGCCTCGTCCAACCTGGAACTTCCGGAAAACGTCGTCGTCAGCAAGCTCGACGAGTTGGCCAACTGGTGCCGCAAAAACAGCCTCTGGCCAATGCCCTTTGCCACCGCCTGCTGCGGCATCGAGTTGATGGCCACCGGGGCGAGCAAGCATGACCTATCTCGCTTCGGTGCTGAGGTGTTTCGCTTCAGCCCCCGGCAGTGCGACCTGATGATCGTGGCCGGCCGCGTGGTGATGAAGATGCTCCCCGTGCTGCAACGCATCTGGCAGCAGATGCACGAGCCCAAGTGGTGCATCTCGATGGGTGCCTGCGCTAGCACGGGCGGCGTGTTCGACACCTATGCCG
>JAYQOK010000025.1:0-24047 GCA_038144795.1 Candidatus Kuenenia sp.
CGGATTCCGGTGGCGTCGGCCGGCTGCGGTGCCGCCAGAAGCCGGCCGATCTCGTCGCCGGTCAGGAAGCTGGGGAGCTTTCGCGACCGCCGCGGGCTGCGGAGCGGCTTCGCGGGATTGCTCCGCACCCATCCCTCGCGGTGTCCGAAGGCAAAGAAGCTTCGCATGCTGGCCAGCTTGCGGGCTACGGTGCTGGACGCATAGCCTGCGGCATGGAGGCCAGCCGCAAACCGCCGCAGGATCACGCTCGAGGCGTCGCCAGGCGACCGGCAGCCGGCCGACAAAAGAAACTCCTCCAGTTGGAGAAGATCTTCCCGGTAGCTTTTGATCGTCAGCGGGGAGCCGCCCCGCTCCGCGGCCTGATACTTGAGAAAGCGGTCGATTGCCGATCCAAACGCTGAGACGGGTGCCACACGCTGCCTCGTCGCCGGGGCCGGCCGCTCAGTCAGCCTTGCGGTCGGCTCGCGACACGAAGCCTGCCCGTTGGCTGCGTGGCGTGTTGAGCCGCACTTTCTGGCCGAGCACCGCCGCGTCGTACCAGGAAAAACTCAGATCAGGATTGGCCGCATACCGCCCCAAAGTCTTCAACGCCTCGGCCCGGCTGTCATCGTCGTAGAGGAAGACATAGCGTTCGCCACCCTTGACGAGCGCGATGACATTGACGTCGCGTGAAGGCATCAGACCATTCCGGGAGGGACGCGTGTCGGGATTCCAACTTCCCGACAAAGAGGGGTATCGGCCACGATGGCGCCACAACACGAACATTCCCGATGCGAGTCCCCCAACTCTGTGCGATCCAGACAGGCCGCACGGCTATCGGGCAGGATGACCGTGCCAGCGTTAAAACAGGCCGGAAAAGCAGTTTAGCGCGATTGGTTCACGGGCAAAAAAGGGTTCCCCGTGGGTCGTGCCGATCACTGAGCCCCACCAGCCTGCGGCGGCCGCCACCCTTTCCAGTACCGTTGGACTCGGGGCCGCGGCGGGAAACTGGCTCGCATAGCAGGCCAAGGATCGCCATTTGGTCTCCCACGTGGAAGAGATGTCGACCACGAAGGCGGGGCGGCGGACGAGTTTCAGGTGGACGCACCAGTAATGGTAGATCCGTTCGGGATGCCACGGCTCGCCAGGAAGGTCGCACTTGGTTAATTTCGCCCAGAATCGCGATGCCTCGACGAGGCGGGTCGCAGCGACATGGTCAGGGTGGGCGTCGACCCAGTAGGGAGCGAAGAGCCAGCGGGGTCGGGTCTGGCGGATCACACCGGCCAACGCCGCACGGGCCGCGAGGGTGGCGCGAAGGCGGCGATTGGGTAGGCCAAGGTTGTCGCGCCAGTCGAGTCCCAGAGCCGCCGTGGCCGCGGCGGTCTCCCGAGCGCGAATTTCCGGTGTGCCTCGGGGAGTCGGCTCGCCGTCGGTGAGATCGAGAATCCCGACCCTCATTCCCTGCGCCCGCATCAGTGCGATCGTGCCTCCCATGCCGAGTTCGGCGTCATCAGGATGTGGGGCGACAACGAGGGCGTCGAGCATGGTCGGAACTCGAGGGCGAATCAGGCGGAATTATTGCTGCGGAAATCTCCAGTCAGCATACTCTTCTTTATGCAGACCAACGCATTGTCTTCGGATATCAGCGACCGATCGGCAGCAGCCCTCTTCGATCAGGCCTGCAGGACAGCCCGAGAGGCCGCGGTGCTGGCCTCGGTGGAGGCAACGCTCGGCTGGGATGAACGCACGGGAATGCCAGCCAAGGCGGCGGACTATCGTGGCGAGCAGGCTGCGGCCATAGCCGGGCTTCTCCATGCCAAGCGAACCGCTCCCGCCCGTGGGGAGATGCTGGCCGAGTTGGCGGCGAGTCCGTTGGCCATCGAAGGGTCGCCCCAGGTGCGGGCGGCAATCCGGCTGATGGCGCACGATTACGAAAAGCAGGCGCGGCTGCCGGTTCGGCTCGTCACCGAAATGGCGAGAACCACGGTCGACGCCCAGCAGGCCTGGGCTGTGGCCCGGGCGAAGTCGTCGTGGGCCACGCTCGCGCCGTGGCTCGAGAAGGTGTTTGCACTCAAGCGGGAGCAGGCGGCATGCCAGCGGCCCGATCTCGATCCCTATGATTCGTTGCTCGATGATTATGAACCGGGGGGACGCTGGCCGGTGATCGCGGAACGGTTTACGCACCTCCGCGATGCAATCGTGCCCCTGGTGTGGGCGTGCGGCGAGGCGTCCCGGCGCCCGACTGATGCGATCATGCGTCGTCATTTTCCGCTCCATGATCAACAGCGGTTTGTCCGTACCGTGGCGGAGCAGATTGGCTTTGACTTCCAACGCGGGCGACTCGACACCACCGACCACCCATTCTGCTCAACGCTCGGTCCAGACGATTGCCGCATCACAACCCGCTGGGACGAGGCGTATCTCCCGACAGCCCTCTTTGGTGTGTTGCACGAGGCAGGCCATGGTCTTTACGAACAGGGGCTCCCCCGCGAATGGTTTGGCCTACCGCCGGGTGAAGCGGCATCGCTTGGCATCCATGAGTCACAGTCGCGACTGTGGGAGAACCTCGTCGGACGATCACCCGAGTTTTGGGAGTGGTGCTTTCCGGTGGCCCGTGAGGCTTTTCCCACTGCGTTGACCGATACCACTGCGGCCGACGTGCAGGCCGCGTTGCTCATGGTCGAACCCTCGTTCATTCGCGTCGAAGCCGATGAGGTAACCTACAACCTCCACGTCATGCTGCGGTTTGATCTCGAGCGGGCCGTAGTCCATGGTGACCTGTCGGTGGCCGACCTGCCGGCTGCATGGAACGAGCGGTTTGAAAATGATTTTGGCCGCCGACCTCCTACCGACGCTGAGGGTGTGCTCCAGGACATCCACTGGAGCGCAGGGCTGATCGGGTATTTTCCCACTTACACGCTCGGCAATATTTTCGCGGCACAGCTTATGGCGGCTGCCACGCGGGCCATCCCCAATCTTGGGCAGCAGATGGCGGCTGGGCAGTTGGGCGACCTGTTGGGCTGGCTGCGGAAAACCGTGCATGCGGCTGGAAGGATGCAGGAGTCCGAGCCACTCGTGGAGCGGGTCACGGGCGAGCCCGTGTCGGAGCGGTGGCTCGTGGAGAGCCTTACAAGCCGCTATGGACCGGCTTACGGGCTCTCCTAAGCGGGTGGGAGTGGCCTCGCCCTTCGTCGTGGCACGCCACGGATTTCCGATGGTACTATAGTGGCTTGGAATTATCCCTTTTGCGGAGATGGTGCGATGGCAGACGGTAAAGACGAGGGAAGCCCTGACCCGTGGGCGGGACTCGAAGGCCCAGACGAGGGGGACGCGAACGATACGTTTGCGTTTTCCTTGGATGAACTGAAGGCAGACACCGCCGCCGAGGACGTCGCTGAAATCAACGCCGAAGCTGCTGTCGTCGAAGAAGAAGAGATCGAAGAGCAGGTCATCGAAGGCGACCCGCCGATCCTTGAGGCGATAGGTGCCGACACAAGTGGCGAGAATGAAGTCGAGGATAATATCGCCGGGTGGCTTGAGGAATCGTCGCCAAAGGCAGAAGAATTTCAACCGAGTGGTGATCGGGATTCAGCGGCCTCTGAAGACGAACACCTGGAGGCTACCGAGGTCACGTTCGCAGATGCCTTTCAAGATCCAGATTCTTCTGCACCGCAGCATGAAGGACTGAGCTTAGACGCATTTGAAGGCGATGGCCCCGAGGACACTGCTGAAGACGATGAAGACGAGGAGATCGTTGGGTTTCCAGTTCTTTCAGCAGCCACAGAGCGAGACGTTGAGGTCGAAGCTGAGGAAGTGACAGCGGCTTTTTCTTTCGAAGATGCGACCAACGACGAAGCGGATGTGAAGTTGACTTTCGACGCTCGTGGCCGGGATTCTGGTGAAGCGGAGGAGGCGTTTGTTGACCTCGAGAGTGATGACGGCGATCGTGAGCCAGCAGCGGTGCTTGCACTCGGTGCCGCGACAGTCACGGCTTCGACGGCGACAACCAGCAAGCCGAAGGTGAAGAAAAAGTCGGGGGGAGGGGCGCTCGGGCCCATTCTTGGTGGGCTGATGTCGCTTCCGATTGTATTCCTGGTCCTGCTGGGCATGCTCTGGGGAACAGGCCGTGATCCGATCGGCATGCGGTCGTGGCTACCCTCGTTCATGCTGCCGGCGAGGCAGGGGGCTGTGGCCGCCGCCACCGACAAACCGCCTTCGCTCGATGATCTCGCCGCGATTGAAGCAACAGTCGCGCAGGAAGACCCTCCCACTGATGAGCCTGACATGCGGGAACCGGACAATGGTTCGCCGCCACTCCCGGAGATGTCGCCGGAATCGGTTGCATTGGTGAGCGACCCCTTGTTGCCTCCGATCGAGTCTCCTCCCATTGGCGACCCACTGCAGCCTGCGGCTCCCGAGCTACCAGCTGATCTGATGCCGAATCCTGCGACGGCGGCGCTGCCGGTTCCCCCACACCCAGCATCTCTTGATCTTTCGGGCATTGAGACCGCAGTCGATGCGGCGCTGGCAGCGATGGATCAAGTTGCGGATACTTCCGACGGCTTACCGGCAGACCGCCGCCGGGCCCTCGTCGCTTGGTACAAGGATTTGGCTCGCGTCGGAACAGAATTGTCCTTGCTCGAAACGGCTGCCGCTGACTCCGGTCACCCTCTTCATGAGACCCCGGACGCGATCACCACTCTCTACGAGCGGCTCAGTTCTGCCAACAACGTCGCCTCCGACCTGAAGCGATTGTGCCGCAACTGGGTCGACTATGCGAAGCGGCCGGCTGATGGCGTGCTTTTGGTCGGGGTGCTGGAAGCGGCCAGGCAGGTCGGCCCGTTTTGGTACTCGACGCTCTCCCTCGAGCAAGTGGATGGGACGATGCGGCCGCTCTCGCTGATTTCCCGCCGGGAGCCGCGGGCCGAGCCTGGTGAGCAGGTGGCCGTGGCTGGGGTGGTTTTTTCTGAAGACACGGTGTGGGCGGCGGATTGTGGCCGGCTCGCCACCACATCCGCTGATGAGGAAGACCCATTCTGAATCGGCCCGTCGCTCATGCCGGTGCCGGAGCGGGGCCGCTCATCGCTGAGCTCGTTGAAGCCTGTGCGGCTGGTCGAGTGACTGCGGAAGATGTGTTGGTCCGGCATGCGGCGCGGCACGACGCCACGCATCGAGCGCTCAATGCGCTGATTCAGCCGCGGCTCGCCGCCGCCGCGGGGGAGGCTGAGGCGGTGACGGCTGCCATCATGGCGGGCCGGCCGGCCGGAGCCTTGGCCGGCGTGCCGGTAAGCGTGAAGGAATGTTTTCCGGTTCGCGGTCTGGTCACGTCGCTCGGCATTGCATCGCGACGCACCGCTGTCGATGCGACTGACGCAGCGATCGTGACCCGTCTGCGGGCCGCGGGGGCGCTGATCATCGGCAAGGCCAACGTGCCGCAGGCGATGTTTCTCCACGAGACTGACAATCCGGTCTGGGGCCAGACTCGCCACCCGACGCATCCCGATCGCAACCCCGGTGGATCGAGCGGAGGCGATGCCGCCTTGGTGGCGGCTGGCGTCGTGCCGCTTGCGGTGGGCACCGACCTGGCCGGCAGCATTCGGCAGCCGGCCCATGCCTGCGGCATCGCGGGCATCATGCCGCGGGCAGCGACGCTCGGCGCCGGGGGCAGCTTTGACACGATGCCTCACCTCCAGTTGGTGCGGGCCCGGGCTGGCCTGCTGGCAGCGCGGGTGGCCGATCTCCGCAGCGGCCTGGCGGCGTTGGGTGAGCCAGCGTCTTCGGCACCAACTGATCTACGTGGGCTCCGTATCGGCTGGTTTACCAACTGCGGCCCACTCGATCCCGCGCCGGCGATCCTCCGCGGCGTGCGCGAGGCGGCTGCGGCCATCGCCACAACCGGGGCTGCCGTGACTGAGATCAGTGGCTCGCTCTGGGACGAGGCGGCCTGGCTTCATCTGGCGATTCTCTCGGCCGATGGTGGCCGCGATGTGCGGAGCCTCTTTGCGGGCTCACGCCCAGTGCCCGAGGTGGCCCAACTGTTGCGGCTGGCCGGCCTGCCCCGCTGGTTCCGCCCACCACTGGCGGCGATCGCCGCAGCAGCCGGCCGGCGGATCGAGGCGGAGGCCCTGCGGGCGACTGGGCCGCGGTCGGCGGCGGCGCTGGACGACCTGGAGCAGGCGCGGGCGGAACTACACGGCAGGGTCACCACTCTCGCAGCATCGTTCGACGCGATCCTCTGCCCGGTGTCGGCGGTGCCCGCGATGCGGCACGGCACGGCCGGGCGGCTGGTGGTGGCCGCGGCCCCTTGCCTGGCGGCGAATCTGTTCGACCTGCCGGCCGGCGCGGTGCCCGTGACGACAGTGCGGGCAGATGAAGAAATAAGCCGACCTCAGGCACGCGACCCGGTGGCCCGCCTCGCGGCCGACACCGATCGGGAAAGCCGTGGCCTGCCGGTGGGCGTGCAGGTGGTTGGCCTGCACTCGGAACCCCACGCTGGCGAGCAGTTGGTGCTCGACGTCATGGCCTGCATCGAGCAGGCCTGAGTCCAGCGGCTCACCCCGCGCGGGCGCGGACGTCGGCGGCGGGAGGGTCGTCGGGCACGCGGAGCCGCAGCGTCGGGGCCGGTGGCGCTCGCCGCTCTTGGGCGAAGCCGCGGGTGCCGCCAGCAAGAAATTCACGCAGGTGATTCACCGGCCCACTCGAAAATTCTGCCTCGAGGGCGGTCAACACATCTTTCCACGGCAGGCCGCGGCGATAGATCGTGCGGTAGGCGGCCTTGAGTTCGGCGATCGTCTCCGCCGAATGGCCGCTCCGCTTGAGCCCCACGATATTGAGACCGACCACGCAGCCGGTCTGCCCATCGATCAGCATGTATGGGGGAATGTCTTGCACCACGCGGGCATGGCCACCCACCATCGCCAGCCGGCCGATGCGGCAAAACTGATGCACCGCCACCGCTCCGGATATGAAGGCCCGATCCTCGATCGTGACATGCCCCCCCAACAGCGCCCCATTGGCACAAATGCAGTTGTTGCCGACAACGACATCATGGCCGAAGTGGGCTGTGGCCATGATGTAGTTGTTGTCGCCAATCGTGGTGGCTGCCTCGGGCTTCAGGGCCCGGTGGATCGTGACGTGCTCGCGGAACACATTGTGGTCACCAATGACTAGGCGACCGATTTGCTCCGGCCGGGCAACATGCTGCGGAGTCCCGCCGATCACGGCATGCTCGGCAAACTCGTTATGGCACCCGGCGGTCACCCCCGCCTTGATCACCGCCCCCGACGCCACCGTGCAATAGTCACCCAACTCGGCGCCCGCCTCGATGGCCGCAAACGCATGAACGGTGACCCCGATGCCTAGGCGGGCTTCGGGACTCACAGCAGCCAGCGGATGAATGCTCACAAAACGCCCTTCGCGGCCGCGGTGTGGTGCACGGTGTTGCGACCGGCCGAACCGGCCGGATGACGTGGCCGCCACCCACGTCGCGTGGGTTTATCGGCGTGTTTGGGGCTGGAATTCAATGCCAATTTGGAATCGTTTGATCAGCTTGCCCATTTCCCCTGGCTCGCCACCGGTGGCTGCCTGAGCGGCCTTGAATCTCGGTTGATTATGGAGCAACGTGGGCTCGGGGTCGCCCACGCCACATCGCCGGACGTTCGCTACGGCCCCCCAGGCCTTCGCTCACTCGATGTCAGCGTCGCTTTCGGCATCCATGCCTGCGCTCGCTGCCAACGCCGGCTCAGTGGCACGGGCAACCCCTCACGATTCCTGTGTGATGCATTTCAGCGAAAGTTATTTCTACGATTACAATGTGAAGACACGTAGAAGAGTTTGCTTATTTCTCCCAACACCCAGGAGGTGCTGTCCGTGTGAGCGGGCGGTGGAAGAGCGGATGGAAAGTCGTGAAGATCGGTATGCCGCGGCGGAGGCGCTGAAGGATGCGGGGAAGTTGGATGAGGCGGTGACGGCGTTGGAGGGGGTGGTGGCGGATCATCCCGATTTCTCGCTGGCCCACTCGGCGCTGGCTGCCTGGTGCACGCGGCTCGAGCGGCATGAGGATGCTGTGCGGCATGCCCGGCGGGTCGTGGAACTTGAGCCCAATGATCCCTTTAGCTACACGGCGCTGAGTGTTGCCTGCATGCGGGGCGGGCGGATTGCCGAGGCGGAAGACGCCCTCGCTCGCTCACGGACGCTCCAGGGCGGGTGACGCCGGCGCCTCCCCGCGGGCCGCGTCAAAATCGGCCTCAAGCCGCACCGTGGTGGCGTGGTCGCCCGAGGCTGCGGCGAGCCTGGCCTCCAGCGCCAGAAGGCCGGCGGCGCCGGGAGTGGTGCGGGTGAGCTTCGTCAGCCAGGAACGGGCGGCGTTGAGTCCCTCATGGTCGATCAGCTTGTCAATCAGCAGGGTGGTGATCGCTGGAGGAGCGTCGGTGGCTGGCCACAAGCCAGGTGAGCAGGCGGACATTGAGGCGACGCATCGGCACCACTCCAGAGACAGTCCAGAGACGGACTCACTCCGCTCCGCGGTCCCTGCCGAGTCGACGACTGCCGGTATTGTCGGCCGACAGATTGCCGAAGGCAAAATCGCCACAGCTACCCCCTTACATTGACTGTTGGCTATCTTGCTTCTCCCTCAGCAGTGGATTTTTGGCCGGGGCGTGACCTGTTGCTGGCGATCGTGCCGGGCCTGGTAGTGGCGGCGGTGAGTCGCGCGGATGATCTCGCCGTGCTTCCTCACGACGCATGCAAAGAGGGCGGAATGAGTGGGGCCGCTCGGTCGTGCCTGACATCGATGGGGAGCGCGACGGTGAGCCACTGCCGCAGCCGGCACCCGGGGCCGGCGACGAGCCGGAATGAATGCGAGAGGCGGGAGTCGAACCCGCACGTCTTTCGACACTGGAACCTAAATCCAGCGCGTCTGCCAGTTCCGCCACTCTCGCGTGGGCCCACCGTCGGCAACAACTACCATCATTATGCATTATGGTATCCGCCGGCACAGCACAACATGCGGTTCCCCGGCGGCATGGCAGCTGTTTCTTGAAAACGCCTCCCGAGCGAAACTACAACTCTTTCTCGGGCCAGACGCCCGGCCCCTGAATGTATCTCGGTCTACCTGCCGGGATCCGCGATACAACATCCGAACGAAAACAGACCGGAACAAACAGACCGGAACATTGGAGAGTTACGCGATGCACGTTCCCGTGGTGGTACTTGGTGGTGGCCCTGGCGGCTATGCGGCCGCGTTTCTGGCAGCCGACCTCGGTATGGAGGTGGCCCTTGTGGAGCGGGATCCGCGACTCGGCGGCACCTGCCTGCTCCGCGGCTGCATTCCTTCCAAGGCCTTGCTTCATGTCGGCCGCGTGCTCGCCGAGAGCCGGG
Source organism: Candidatus Kuenenia sp. (assembly GCA_038144795.1). GTDB lineage: Bacteria > Planctomycetota > Planctomycetia > Pirellulales > UBA1268 > CACORA01. Next base: position 9,358 of record JAYQOK010000025.1, read on the forward strand.
AAATGGAGGAATGGGGCATCGCCTTCGAAAAGCCTGCCATCAATCTCGATGCCTTGCGGGCCCGTAAAGACAAGGTCATCGCCTCACTCACCGGAGGCCTAGCCCAGTTGGCCAAGCGACGGAATGTGACGATCGTGCATGGCACTGCCCGCTTCACCAACTCCACCACGTTGGAAGTGGCGGCGGCGGAAGCCGGCGGCGCGTGCCAGACAATCACGTTCGACCACTGCATTCTGGCCAGTGGCTCCCGGCCGGCGCGGATTCCGGCCTTCGATATCGGCAGCCCGCGGGTTATGGATTCGACGTCGGCGCTGGAACTGGCCGACATCCCCGAGTCACTGTTGGTGGTGGGTGGCGGCTACATCGGGCTCGAGATGGGAACGGTGTATGCGGAACTGGGGTCGCGGGTGTCGGTGGTCGAACTCACCGACACACTGCTGCCGGGTGCCGATCGCGACCTCGTCAAGCCGCTGCAGAAGCGACTGGAGGGGCTGTTTGAAAAGATCCACCTCAAGACGAAGGTGGTGAAGCTGGAAGATCGCGGCACCAAGATTGCCGTCCACTTCGATGGGCCAGACGGTGAGACAACTCAGGAATTTTCCCGAGTGTTGGTGGCCGTCGGCCGGCGGCCCAACTCGGATGGCCTCGGCCTCGAAAATACCCAGGTGGTGGTCAACGCCAAGGGCTTCGTGGATGTAGACGGCCAGCAGCGAACGGCCGACCCGCATATCTTGGCCATCGGCGACGTGTGTGGTGAGCCGATGCTGGCCCATCGGGCCAGCCATCAAGGCAAGGTGGCGGTGGAGGCTCTGCATGGTGAGCCAGCCCTCTTTGCACCGCGGGCGATTCCGGCCGTCGTGTTCACCGATCCGGAGATTGCCTGGGCCGGACTGACCGAACACGAGGCGGAGACTGCCGGCAGGGCCGTTGAAGTGAGCAAGTATCCATGGGCCGCCAGTGGCCGCGCCCATGCGCTCGGCCGCACCGACGGCATGACGAAGATCCTCGTCGATGCCGAAACCGATACCGTGCTCGGGGTCGGCATCGTCGGCCCGGGAGCAGGTGAATTGATCGCGGAGGGCGTGCTGGCGATCGAAATGGGCTGCTCCGCCCGCGACCTGATGGAGGCGATCCATCCGCATCCGACGCTCGGTGAGACGGTCGCCTTCTCCGCCGAAAATTATTTCGGAGTCGCCACGGAAATCTACCGGCCCCGCGCGGAGGCTGCGGCACGGTAGGGCTGCTTCAGCCTGTCGCGCAGCGGAATTCGCAACCGGCCTAGACGCCCCTCGGAAGCCTCGGAATAATAGGAAAAGTTGACTTATTTTCCCGGATTCCGGAGACGCCATGCCCAGCCCCGACATCGACCAGACGAGCCACGACGCGGCGGCCGGAACGGGTGAGGCAGGCAATGGCCAGGGCGACGTTTCCTTGCCCCGCGGGGCCCACGCACCGATGGCGATCGGGCAGATGGGGTCGGCTGCATCAGGCCAGCCTGAGTTGGTCGATGGCGTGGCATCGGTGGACGCCGACCCGACCGAGACCCGCGAATGGCTCGACTCGCTTCGCTATGTGATCAACAGCCGCGGTGGTGATCGTGCCGCCTACCTGCTCCATGCTATCGAGCAGGAGGCTTATCGGCTTGGCGTGCCGATCCCCTTTTCGGCGACCACACCCTACATCAATACGATCCCCGCCGACCGGCAGCCTCCCTTCCCGGGGAATCGCGAGATCGAGCGGCGGATCAAGAGCATCATCCGCTGGAACGCCATGGCGATGGTCGTTCGCGCGAACCGCGAAGACAAGAGCATCGGTGGCCATATCTCGACGTTCGCCTCGTCGGCTACGCTCGTCGAGGTGGCGATGAACCACTTCATTCGTGGCCGGGGCAACGATTACTCGGGCGACCAGGTCTACTTTCAGGGGCATGCCTCGCCGGGGATCTACGCCCGCGCCTTCGTTGAAGGGCGGCTGACCGAGAAGAACCTGGAAAACTTCCGCCGTGAGCTCGCCCCCGGGGGCGGCCTGTCGAGCTATCCGCATCCCTGGCTGATGCCAGAGTTTTGGGAGTTTCCCACGGTGTCGATGGGTCTCGGGCCGATCATGGCGATCTACCAGGCGAGGTTCAATAAATATCTGCAGGATAGGGGCATCAAAGACACGAGCAAGCAGCATGTCTGGTGCTTCATCGGCGACGGCGAGACGGACGAGCCGGAGACCCTCGGGGCCATCTCGCTGGCGGCGCGGGAGCAGCTCGACAATCTGGTGTTTGTCATCAACTGCAATCTGCAGCGGCTCGACGGCCCGGTCCGCGGCAATGGCAAGATCATCCAAGAGCTCGAGGGCGTCTTCCGCGGTGCCGGCTGGAATGTGATCAAGGTGATCTGGGGCGAGGAATGGGATCCACTGCTCGACAAGGACGAGGAGGGCCTGCTCGTCAAACGGATGAATGAGATTGTCGACGGCCAGTACCAGAAATACACCGTCATGCCCGGGAGTTACATCCGCGAGCACTTTTTTGGCGCCGATCCACGGCTCATGGAGATGGTGGCCCACCTCTCCGACGAGAAGCTCAAGAAGCTGCGGCGCGGCGGGCATGATCCTGAGAAGGTCTATGCCGCCTACGCGGCCGCGATGCAGTGCCACGGCAAGCCGACCGTGGTGATCGCCAAAACGGTCAAGGGCTACGGCCTCGGCGAGGTGGGGGAAGGCCGCAACGTTACCCACCAGCAGAAAAAGCTCAACGAGGAGGAACTGCGGGCCTTCCGCTCGCGGTTTGGCATCCCCATCTCTGACGACGAGGTGGCCAAGGCGCCTTTCTATAAGCCGCCGGAAGATTCGGAGGAGATGCGGTATCTCCGTGAGCGACGCGAGGCCCTTGGCGGACATGTGCCCGGTCGGCCGGCCGAGTCGCCCGTGCTCAAGACGCCCGCACTTGACGACTATCGGGCGTTCATCGAGAAGAGTGCCGGCCGTGAGGTGTCGACAACCACCGGCGTCGTGACGCTGATGGCCTCGCTGCTCAAAGACAAGCATGTCGGCAAATACATCGTGCCGATCGTGCCCGACGAGTCGCGGACCTTCGGCATGGATCCGCTCTTCAAGCAATGCGGCATCTATGCCCACACCGGCCAGCTCTATGAGCCGGTCGATTCGGATCAGCTGCTCTATTACCGCGAGGCCAAGGACGGGCAGATTCTCGAAGAGGGGATCACGGAGGCCGGCAGCATGTCGAGCTTCGTCGCCGCGGGCACGGCCTACGCCAGCCACGGCGTGCCGATGATCCCGATGTTCATCTACTATTCGATGTTTGGCTTCCAGCGGATTGGCGACCTGATCTGGGCGGCCTGCGACTGCCGGGCCCGCGGCTTTCTTCTCGGCGGCACGGCCGGCCGGACGACGCTCGCCGGCGAAGGGCTTCAGCATCAGGACGGCCACAGCCACCTCTTTGCCATGGCCTATCCGACGGTGCGGGCCTACGACCCGGCCTATGTCTACGAGGCCACCGTGATCATGCTCGACGGTCTCGAACGGATGTATGCCAAGGGCGAAGACTGGATCTACTACATCACGGTCTATAACGAAAACTACGAGATGCCGCCGATGCCCGCCGGCTGTGAGGAGGGCATCCTCAAGGGCATGTATCGCCTCAAGGATGTTGTGGCAGATGGGAAAGCCGCCGGCCAGCTGCCGCATGTGCATCTGCTCGGGTCGGGCGCGATTCTCCGCGAAGTGATCCGGGCCGCCGATCTGCTCGCCGAGAAGTGGGGCGTGGCGAGCACTGTCTGGAGCGTGACCAGTTGGAAAGAGCTGCGGCGGGAGGCGCAGGCGAGCCGACGGTGGAACATGCTCCATCCTGAGGCCCCGCGGAAGACCAGCTACCTTGAAGACCTCTTGGCCAACGAGAAAGGGGTGTTTGTGGCCGCGAGCGATCATGTGCGGGCGGTGGCTGAGCAACTCGATCCCTGGATTCCCGGCGGCCTGTTCGCCATGGGTACCGACGGCTTCGGCCGCAGTGAGACCCGTGGGCCGCTCCGCCGCCATTTCGAGGTCGATGCCGAATGCATCGCAGTGGGTACCCTTTCACGGCTGGCGGCCACCGGGGCGATCGGTGCCCATGTGGTGGCCGAGGCGATCACCGCGCTGGGCGTCGATCCTGACAAGATCGATGCAGCGCTTGCCTGACCGATCCAGAAGACAATCGACAAGAGTTATTTCGTTCGTTTCTTTCCTCTCACCCACCAGTTCCTTCGGGACGACCTGCGACACCAGACATGGCCACAGAATTCACGCTCCCTGATCTCGGCGAAAATATTGCTTCCGGTGACGTCGTCACGGTGTTTGTCTCGGAAGGCGATGTCATCAAGCCTGGTCAGGCGCTGCTGGAGGTGGAGACCGACAAGGCTGTGATCGAGGTGCCCTGCCCGCCCGGAGGGACGATTGCCAAGGTACTGGTCAAGAAGGGCGAGACGGTGAAGGTCGGGCAGCCACTCGTGATGCTCGAGGCTGCTGGGGGAGCAGGGGCTGCCGCTGCGACTGCCTCGGCGGCAGCTCCCGCCGCCAAGCAGGTCGCTCCGGCTGCCAAGCCGGCGCCGGTTCTTCCATCCCCGCCGCCATCGCCGGCGGCGGCACCTGCCGGCGCGGTGGCGGCCGCGGTCGACAATGGCCGATCGGCCCAGGCGGCTGCCGTCGCCGAACCGGTTGCCGCGGCGGCGACGGTTGAGCCGGCCGGACCAGCCGTGCGGCGGCTGGCCCGGGAACTGGGCGTCGATCTGTCACGGGTCCGCGGGAGTGGGCCAGCAGGGCGGATCGTGCGGGAAGATGTGATCGCCGCAGTGCGTCAGGCGAGCGCGGCTCCGACACGATCGCGGCCGGAGTCGACCGCTACGGAGCGGGACGGTTGGGGGCCAATTCGTCGTGAGCAGATGTCACGGATGCGGAAGACAATCGCCGCCAACATGGTGCGAAGCGTGTCGACCATTCCGCATCTGACAAACTTCGACGATGCCGATGTCACCGAGTTGGAGCAGCTTCGCAAGGCGAGCACCCAGGAATACGCGAAAAACAATATCAAGCTCACGTCGCTGGCCTTCGTGGTGAAAGCGGTGAGCCTCTCGCTCCGCGATCATCCCGCTGTGAATGCCTCGATCGACATGGAGAAGGGCGAAGTGATCTTCAAGGATTACGTGAATGTCGGCCTCGCGGTCGACACGCCGCGGGGCCTCGTCGTGCCGGTGCTGCGGGATTGCGATCAGATGTCGATTCCGCAGATGGCACAGGCGATCGCCGAGACAGCTGAGAAAGCGAAGAACGCGCAGTATGGAGTGGAGGATCTGCGGGGCGGCACATTCACGATCAGTAACCTCGGCGCAATCGGTGGCACATATTCGACCCCGATCATCAACTGGCCCGAGGTGGCGATCCTGCTTGTCGGCCGCTCGCGGAAGATGCCGATGGTTCATGAAGACCGGGTCGAGCCGCGGCTAATGATGCCCCTCTCGCTATCCTACGACCACCGAATTATCGACGGCGCTCTGGCGGCTCGCTTCCTCAAGGAAGTGATTGGCTATCTGGAGAGCCCCGGCCGGCTGCTGCTGGCCATGTGACCAACGGAACCCCACTGTGACCCCCCTCGATCGTATCGACTCGGCCGGCACGGCCTCGCTTGCCTTCCTCGAAGAACTCTTCGACCACTATCAGCACGATCCCGCGAGTGTGGAGCCCGAGTGGCGGGCCTACTTCGACTCGCTTATGGCCGGGCGGGCCCAGCCTCCTGCTGCTCCGTTGCCAGCGATCACGTCGCCTGCGGGCAACGGGCAGGCAACAACGTCGCTGCCAGCCCACCGCACCGGTGTTCGGCCTCGGGCCAATCGGATAGTAACGCCCGACGGTATCGCCTCGGCTCATGCCGTCGCAATGGCCAAGGGCGAAGTGGCCTTGCCCGAGGCCCCAGCTGGTGAGGCGATGCCGCTGCCCCTGCCGCCGGTGGCGCAGGGCACTCAGGGCGAGGAGCGGGTTGCCTTCCTGCAGGATCGGGTCGACCAACTCGTGCGGGCCTACCGCGTCCGCGGTCATCTCATGGCTGAGATCGATCCGCTAGGGCGGCCCCGCCCCGGGCTTCCTGAGCTCGATCCTGATTTCTACCACCTCACCGAAGAGGACATGGATCGGTCGTTCTCCACCGACACAATCGAAGGGCCGCAGTCGATGTCACTGCGGCAGATTATCAAGAGGCTTCGGAATACCTACTGTCGATCGATCGGCGTGCAGTTCATGCACATGGACGATCTGATGGTGCGGCAATGGCTCCAGATGCGGATGGAGGGGTGTGAGAATCGCATCCAACTCGATCGCCGCCAGCAGCTGCGGATCTACCGCCAGATGACTACCGCGGCCGTCTTCGAGGAGTTCATCCAAAAGCGGTTTCTTGGAGCGAAGAGCTTTTCGCTCGAAGGATCGGAAAGCCTGATCCCGCTGCTGGAGATGGCGATCGAACGGGCTGCGGCCCATGAGATTGGCGACGTGGTGCTCGGCATGGCCCATCGGGGCCGGCTCAACGTGCTGGCGAACATCATGGGCAAGAGTCCGCAGAAAATTTTTCGCGAGTTCGCCGATCTCGATCCGGAGCTCCACGTCGGCCGGGGCGACGTGAAGTATCACCTCGGGCATTCGACAGACTACCGGGCTGCCAACGGTCGCGACGTGCATCTCACGCTCTGTTTCAACCCGAGCCACTTGGAGTTTGTGAATCCGGTGGCAATCGGGCGAGTGCGAGCCCGTCAGGATCGCTCCAGCGACTTTGCCCGCCAGGGAGGGATGACGATCCTCGTGCACGGTGATGCCGCCTTCGCCGGCGAAGGGATCATTCAGGAGACTCTCAATCTCAGCGAACTGGATGCCTATCGCACCGGTGGCACGCTCCATGTGATCGTGAACAACCAGATCGGGTTTACGACGGGCCCGCGCGAGGCCCGCAGTTGCATGTACGCGACCGACGTCGCCAAGATGCTGCAGATCCCGATCTTCCATGTGAATGGCGAAGATCCGGAAGCGGTGGCCCAGGTGGTGAATCTGGCGATGGACTTCCGCCGCGAGTTTCAGCGGGACGTCGTCATCGACATGTATTGCTTCCGCCGGCGCGGCCACAACGAGGCCGACGAGCCAGCCTTCACCCAGCCGGCGCTCTATCGGGTGATCGAGCGGCGGCCGAGCGTGCATGAGAGCTACCTCGAGAAGCTGCTCAAGCTCGGCGAGATCAATCGTGACGAGGCGATGCGGATCGCCGAAGAACATCGGGCGAAGCTCGATGCCGAGTTGTCGGTGGCCAGGAGCGACGAGTTTGTGCACCGCGGCGAAGTGGCCAGCGTCTGGTCGTTCTACATTGGCGGCCGCGAGCGGGATGCGGCCGAGGTCGATACTGGTGTTCGGCGAGACGTGCTCGAGCACCTGCTCCAGCGACTAGTGGCCCTGCCGGACGGCTTTCAGCCCCACTCCAAGATTCAGAAGTTTCTCGAGACCCGTTTGAAAATGGCTGATGGGTCAGTGCCGATCGACTGGTCGGCCGGCGAGACGCTGGCGTTGGCGAGCCTAGCGACCCAGGGGCTGCGGGTGCGGTTCTCCGGTCAGGACAGTCAGCGAGGTACGTTCAGCCATCGGCATGCCGTGATCCACGATGTGTTTACCGATGAAACGTTCTGCCCGCTGGAGCACCTTTCCAGCGATCAGGCGCCGGTCGAGATCTACAACAGCCCGCTTTCGGAGATGGGTGTGCTCGGCTTTGAATATGGCTACAGCCTCGACTGCCCCGATGGTCTCGTGATGTGGGAGGCGCAGTTTGGCGACTTCGTGAACGTGGCGCAGGTGGTGATCGACCAGTTCATCGTGAGCGCCGAGGACAAGTGGAACCGGCTCTCCGGGCTTGTCATGCTGCTGCCCCACGGGTTTGAGGGGATGGGGCCGGAGCACTCCAGTGCCCGCCTCGAGCGTTTTTTGATGTTGGCCGCCAAGGACAACATCCAGGTGGTGCAGCCGACCACACCGGCCCAGATCTTTCACTGCCTCCGACGACAGGTGCTGCGGGTGTGGCGAAAGCCATTGGTAGTGATGACCCCCAAAAGCCTGCTTCGGCATCCGGGCTGTGCCTCCAGCCTCGATGACCTTGTGCACGGCAGCTTTCAGCGGGTGCTTGGCGACGCGTCGGTGGCCGGGCGCGATGTGCGGCGAATTCTGCTGTGTTCGGGAAAGGTGGCCTACGAATTGGAGAAGCGGCGGCAGGAACTCGGCCGCCGTGACGTGGCCATCGTGCGAATTGAACAGTTCTATCCGCTGCCGCGACGCGCCCTGGAAGAGGCCCTGGCTGAGTACACGCCCGGCACCCCGGCGGTGTGGGTTCAGGAAGAGCCTGAAAACATGGGCGCCTGGCGGTTTTTCCGAATCCATTTTGGTGACAAGCTGCTTGAACGGTTCCCGTTTTCAGGTGTCTGCCGGCAGAGCGCCGCCAGTCCGGCGACCGGATCAAAGAAGAGCCACGACCTCGAGCAGAATGAATTGCTTGCCGCTGCCTTTACCAGCTAACTCCTCCCAACGTTTGTTTCCTCTCTCCCCTCCTGCGCGAATCCCTCCCCACCATGGCACTTGAACTGAAGGTCCCCGAAGTCGGCGAATCGATCACCGAAGTCATGATCGGCATCTGGAAGAAGCAGGAGGGTGATTCGGTCACCACCGACGAATCGGTCGTGGAGATCGAAAGCGACAAGGCGACGGTAGAGCTTCCCGCTCCGGGCAGCGGCACGATCACCAAGATCCTCAAGGGCTCGGGTGAGCGGGCAACGGTCGGAGAAGTGATCGGCTTCATGGAACTCGCTGAAGCTCTCGCAGCCGCTGCACCGCCCCCTGCTCCCGCGGCCGCGCCCGCAGTTCCACCCGCCGTGCCCCCGGCCGCACCGTCGGCGGCCCGCGTGATGCCGGCGGCTGCACGGGTGTTGGGCGAAGCCGGCGTGGTAGCCTCGGCTGCCATGGCGACCGGGCCTGGCGGGCGGATCACCAAGTCCGATGCCCAGCAGGCCGTGGCCGCCGCGGTGGCACCCGCTGCTCCCCGGCCACCCGCCCAGCCGCCCGTCGCGGCTCCGGCCAAGCCGGTGGTGGCGGCCAGCCTCCCGACCGTTTCGGGAGCCGGCAGCCGCGAAGAGCGGTATCAGCTCATCAGCCCGATCCGGCAGCGGATCGCAGAGCGGCTCGTGGCCGCCCAGCACGAGGCGGCCCTGCTGACGACCTTCAACGAGGTCGACATGTCGGCGGTGATGGCCCTCCGCAACAAGTTCAAGGATCTCTTTCAGGAACGGTATGGCGTGAAGCTCGGCTTCATGTCGTTTTTCGTGCGGGCCGCGGTCGAGGCATTGCGGGCCGTGCCGCAGGTGAACGCCGAGTTTCGTGAGCCCCACATCGTCTATCGCGACTACTACGACATCGGCATCGCGGTCGGGGGCGGCAAGGGGCTTGTCGTGCCGGTGATCCGCAATGCCGAGATGCTCTCGTTTGCCCAGATCGAAATGACGATCGGCGACTTCGCCAAACGGGCCGGTGCCAACAAGCTCAAGCTCGAGGAACTTCAGGGCGGCACCTTCACGATTTCCAATGGCGGCGTGTATGGGTCGATGCTCTCGACGCCGATCATCAACCCGCCCCAGAGTGGCATCCTCGGCCTCCACGCGATCCAGGAGCGGCCAATGGCGGTCAACGGCCAGGTGGTGATTCGGCCGATGATGTATCTCGCGCTCACCTATGACCACCGTCTCGTCGATGGCCGCGAGGCCGTGACCTTCCTCAAGCGGATCAAAGACACGATCGAAGACCCGAGCCGGCTGATGCTGGAAGTGTGAGCAACGTTCATCAGATGAATCGACGCACTGAGCATGAGCAGGGCCGGGATGGAAGCCGGAGGAGCCTTGGGATTTTCGCTCGCATGATGTCGGCCCCGTCGAGTGACGCAGTGCGAAAAGACCGCAGCGACGGAGGCTTTCATCCCGGTCCTGCGCCGCGTCCATGTAGTTTGCAGTTTTCTCCATTCATTTCATGAAAAGGAATTTTTGAAGATGCCAGTCCACGACCTCATCGTGATCGGTGGCGGACCAGGGGGGTACGTGGCGGCCATTCGGGCGGCGCAGCGGGGGCTCAATGCCGCCGTCGTGGATAAGGAGGAGAAACTCGGCGGCACTTGCCTGCGGGTTGGTTGCATTCCGTCGAAGGCCCTCCTCGAGTCGAGCCACAAGTTTGAAGAAGCGGGGCACGAACTGGCCACGCACGGCGTGCGGGTGGGGAGCGTGGCCCTCGATCTGGCGACGATGATGAGGCGGAAAGACGAGGTGGTCTCTACGCTCTGCAAGGGAATCGAGGCCCTGCTTAAGAAAAACAAGGTGACCCGGTATTCCGGTACGGGGAGACTAGCCGGGCCGGGCCGCGTGGACGTGGCTGCGACCGATGGCTCCACGATGGTTCTGGAAGCACCGCGGGTCGTGCTCGCCGTGGGGAGCCGCTCCACCGTGCTGCCAGGGGTCGAGGTCGATGGCTGCCTTGTTGGCACGAGCACGGAGGCGTTGGCATTCGAGGCCGTGCCGCCGCACCTGGTGGTGATCGGAGGCGGCTACATCGGTCTCGAACTGGGCAGCGTGTGGCGGCGGCTGGGCTCGAAGGTGACCGTGCTTGAGTATGCCGATCGAATCCTGACCGGGATTGATGCCGAGATTGCGACCGAAGCGATGGCCCTGTTTCGCAAGCAAGGGCTGGATATTCAGTTGGCCGCGCGGGTGAAGTCGGCCCGTGGCACCGGGGTCGGATGCCGCGTTGAGGTGGAGGGGCGGGAGCCGATCATCTGTGATCGAGTGCTCGCCGCGACCGGCCGGCAGCCGGCTACCGATGGGATCGGGCTGGAGACGGTCGGGATCACGACTGATTCCCGCGGACGGATTCCGGTTGACGATCAATTTCGTACCACCGCCGCTGGGGTGTGGGCGATCGGCGACTGTATCCCCGGGCCGATGCTGGCCCACAAGGCCGAAGAGGACGGAGTGGCCTGTGTCGATGGCATGACCGGCGGCTGGGCCCACGTCGACTACGGGCTCGTGCCGGCAGTGGTGTTTACCCATCCCGAGATCGCCACTGTCGGAGCGATGGAGGATCAACTCGTCGCCGAAGGCGTGGCCTACAAGAAGGGCGTGTTTCCTTTCCGGGCCAATGGCCGGGCAAGGACGATCAACAACACCACTGGCAAGGTGAAGGTGTTGGCCGACGCCGCCACCGACCGCGTGCTCGGCGTGCACATCATCGGCCCCTCGGCCGGCGACTTGATCGGTGAGGCAGCTGCCGCGATGAATTTTGGAGCGACCGCCGAGGACATAGCCCGGGTTTGCCATGCCCACCCGACGCTCCCGGAAACGCTCAAGGAAGCCGCCCTCGCAGTCGCGGGCCAGGCCATCCATATGTGAGGCCCTGCGGCTACGCCGATGCGGGGTGGCAGGCGGGGCCCACCGACTCGAACGACTTGTAGCCGAGCGCGAATTCCTGGTGGCCCAGCGCCTCCGAAGCCGTCGGCGTGCCGGCGGCCACCTGTTCGACGAGGACGACGATTTCATCTCCCACTTCAGGCAACGTGCCCCGGCCCTCGAGAATGCGGCCCGCATCGATATCCATGTCGCCTGCCAAATTCCGAAAGGTCTCCGGGTTTGCGCAGACCTTGATCACCGGTGAGATCGCCGAGCCCACCACCGAGCCGCGGCCGGTGGAGAACAGCGTGAGGTGTGAGCCACAGGCGATCAGTTCGACGATCTCGGCGGTATCGTTGACGTTCGGAAAGCCAAATCGAACCTCCCCGTCCGGCACGACATCGAGCAGGTAGAGGCCGCCTGCCCGGGGCACGTCGCCCGGCTTGAGCAGCCCCGCGATCGGAGCCGAGCCGCTCTTGGAGAACGCGCCCATGCTCTTCTCCTCCTGTGTGGTGAGGCCGCCATCGGCATTGCCGGGTGCAAAGCTGCCATGGCCAAGGGTGGCGTAGTAACGAGCCGCCTTCACCACCGACTCGACAAGTTGCCCGCCGACGGCTGCCGTCGCGCCACGGGTGGCCAGGATCTGCTCGCAGCCGATGAGCTCCCCGGTCTCCTCGAAGATGCAGGTGCTTCCGGCGGCGACCAGCCTGTCGAAGGCGAGGCCGATGGCCGGGTTGGCCGTAATTCCGCTGGTGCCGTCGCTGCCGCCGCAGATCGTACCGACCACCAGTTCACCGTACGTGAGTGCCGCTCGTGGCACCGTCGCCACTTCCTTCAGGATCCGGCATACCTGTTCACGCCCCGCGTCGATTGTCGCCCGGGTGCCGCCGCATTCCTGGATCACGAGCAGCTCAGCCGGCCGGCCCGTTCGTCGAATGACGTCGAGGAGACCGCCACGATTGAACCCTTCGCAGCCGAGCGAGACGAGCAGCACGCCGCCAACGTTAGGATGCGTGCACAAAGCGGAGAGCATCCGAAACGAATAGTCGTTGGGATAGCAGCCGCCGAACCCCAGCAGATGCACGCCCTTCTCCCGAAACGGAAACTGAATTTCGCGGGCGACGTGGTGGGCACATTCCACAAGGTAGACGACGGCCACCGTGTTGCGGATGCCCTTGCGGCCATCGGCCCGCAGGAAGGCGTCGGTGCGGAGTGTCTTCATGGCGTGACGGCTCCGCGGAAGAGACGGTCTGAGTCGAGGGTGTAGGTCGGGAGGTAGTCGCTCTGCATGTTGTGGAGGTGGACATGCTCACCCGGAGCAATGGCCCGTGTAGCCGACCCGATCGACACCCCATACTTCATGATTTTTTCACCGGCGGCGATCGGCCGGCAGGCGACCTTGTGGCCGAGGCCGAGATCCCGGTCGAGCACCACGACATCCGCGGCGACCTCGACTCGGGCCCCGGCGGGGAGCCGCCGCACCACGACGGCGACATTATCAAGTGGGGAGAGTTGAATCGCGTCCATGATCGATAGATTGATCGCTGAATGGCGGGAGAAGGCGGAACGGCGGGGCTGGTAGTCGTGAAACGGGGACAGAATCGTTATCGTATGCCCAATGAGTCTGTTGTCGAACACCGTTTCCCAGGCCCCGACCACGCTCCGGGGTTCCCTGGCCTATCTCGGCCCCGGGATTATTCTCGCCAGCTCGATTGTCGGCTCGGGCGAATTAATTGCCGCTACGACCGTGGGGGCAGAAGCTGGATTCGTGTTGCTGTGGCTGATCGTCCTCGGTTGCGCCATCAAGGTGGCGGCCCAGATCGAGATCGGTCGCACGACCCTCACCTGGGGCCGCACTCCCTTGCAGGCCTTCGACAGCGTGCCGGGCCCGCGAGTGGCCGGACGGGGCTGGGTCTATTGGGGTTGGGCCATCATGACGGCCCTGATCGTGGTTCAGCAGGGGGGCATTCTCGCCGGGGTCTCGCAGACGCTTGCCGGAGGCGTGCCGCTCACCACGGCGGGCCACGACTGGAATCGGCTCCATGATGAAGCGGCAGCCGTGCGGATTGCCGCCGCGACGGCCGGCCGCAAAGGAGACACCGCTTCCGCGGCTGGTCTGCAGGCTCGGCTAGCGGAGCTTGAACAGGCAACACGCGGGCTTACGACACCCAGCGATGGCACGGTGTGGGCGATCGTGGTTGCGATCGCCACCTCGTGCCTTTTGGCGTACGGTCGCTATCGCGTGATCGAGCGGTTTTCGATCGTGCTCGTCGGGGGCTTCACGGTCATCACCCTCGCCGCCCTCGTCATGCTGCAGTTTGACCCCGCCTGGGCCATCACGCGGCCGGAACTGATGAGTGGGCTTGTGCCATCGATTCCTCCGGCCGTCGGCGGTCGGTCACCGCTGGTCGCCGCGCTGGCGACGTTTGGCATCATCGGCGTCGGGGCCGCTGAGCTGATGTTTTATCCCTATTGGTGCCTCGAAAAGGGCTATGGCCACGCAGTTGGGCCGCGGGATGATTCACCCGAATGGGCCGCACGGGCTCGGGGCTGGATGCGGGTATTGCAAATCGACGCCTGGGCCTCCATGGTGGTCTATACCGCGGTGACCGTGGCCTTTTATCTGCTCGGCGCGGCCACGCTCGGCCGCCTCGGCCTGCTTCCCGAAGGGGACGAAATGGTGCGATCCTTGGGCGCGATGTATGCGCCGGTGTTTGGTGATTGGGCGGCGCATGTGTTTCTTGGTGGCGCCTTCTGTGTGCTCTACTCCACGCTCTTTGCAGCCGCCGATGGCAACTCGCGGATCGTGGCCGACGGCCTCGTGCTGGCCGGGGCGATTCAGGGGGATGAGCCGTCGCGGAAGCGTTGGACGAAGCGGGTGGCGATCGCCTGGCCAATGGTGGCGCTCGTGCTCGCCTTGGCGATCCGGGCGCCGGTTGCCATGGTGCTTGCCAGCGGCATGGCCCAGGCTATCATGCTCGCGGCGCTGGGCGTGTCGGTGCTGTTCTTCCGTTACCGCGATGCCGATCCGCGGCTGGTGCCGTCGCGGTGGTGGGACGCCCTCCTGTGGGTCTCGTCGCTCGGCTTCCTGGTCGTTGGTGCGTGGACGGTCTGGCAGAAGGCCGCCGACTTAATCGCGAAGTGACACGGGGCCGAGAACGTGACGCTCCGGGTTGCCCGTGCCCTCTCGCCGGACCTGGGCGGACGGGGCCC
>JAYQOK010000025.1:24057-30778 GCA_038144795.1 Candidatus Kuenenia sp.
CGTTCGCTCAGGGCTCCCTGCCCTTCGCTCACTGCGGTGGAACCCTCGCTTCGCAATCCTTGCTCCGCCCGCTTCCACCCCCGTTTGAAGGCACGGGCAACCCCTCGCTGAGGCACTATTCGGCGAGGTTGTCGAGTTCGACGAGGACGGGCTCGGCGAATTCGTCGAGCGGGTCGTCAGAGTCTGTATCGAAGTCAGCGCCACGGACGTAGGCGAGCAGTGAGTTTTTCTCACTCTCGGAAATCTCGGCGTGGAGATAGCCGTCGACAATCTCTACGACCGGCGGCATGGTCGATCCGTCGTCGGTGATGTCACCGGCCGACAGCCGACGTCGGCGGACGTATCGCTCGCAAAGTTCCAGAAGTTCTTCTCGCTCCATTGGCCACCTCCCTTTGAACTGCCATGTCCGCCGTCATACGGCTGTCCAACCGATTCAAGGAGTATGTACGCAGGTCGTGAGGAAATGGTTCGGAAACTGAGGGACCGCCACAATTCCGAACACTGATCGCCAAGCCGCGTTCCGCGTATCGCTCACGCACCCGGCGCCGCCGCCACCGTGTTGCGGTCCTTCTGCTTCTCCGCATCGGAAAGCTCGTCGTACGGCCGGATGCTCGGATGCAGGCGGCGGGCGTCGTCGCGGTCGGCCGCATACCGCCAGTTGGCCACGATCTTTTCGGCCATCCAGCGGCGGTGCTCCGCGACGGCGAGCGCCTCGATCGTGGCGGCCGAGTCGGAGATCGCAAGCGTCCGCCGCTTGATCGGGATGTGGTCGGCCTGCGCCCGGTTGGCCTGCCGCAGGCCCTCGGGCAGTTCCTCCCACGGCACGAGCGCCGGGGCCGATCCCAAACCACGCCCCGCCGCCAGTTGGTCGGCGAGATAGGCCTCGTGAATCCCGCGGGCGACCTTGTCGAGCCGGCCGTGAAGCACGATGTCGGCGCTGCAGCCGAGTGCCACGAGGTCGTGCGGCTGCACGCCGGCGAGGGGTTGCTCGTCGATGAACAGCCGCATCAGTTGCGTGCTCGGCCGCAGGGCGGCGACGATGTCGCGTCGCACCTGCCCAGTCTGCTGGGCAAGGTTTCTCGCGAGCGTGAGGGTGTCGATGTCCTCGCGGCAGGCGACAATCGCCAAGTCGTAGGGGTGGTCGTGGACGTCGCTGCGAAGTTCGGCAAGGTCGAGCCGCAGCACGAGCGGCAAGGGCTTCACGTGCACGCGCAGGTTGGCCACGAGTCCCAGCTGCGGATGCGTCAGTGGAAACTCCCGCGCGAACGCATCGGCATCGACGATCACGAGATCGATGCGTGGCACGTCCGCCCCGGCATACTGACACTGCGTGACGACCACGCCGAGCAGTTCGGGCAGGATGTCGCCGTCCCCCGCGAGCAGCAGTCGCGGCGGCCGCGACGCAGATAGCAGGTCGGGCACGAGATCCGCCGCGTATCGCGATACGAGCAGCCGCGACGCCGCGACGTCGTGGTCGAAAAACCCGCATTCCTTCCCGTCCACAATCCGGGCGAATGGGGGCCGCGTCTCAAACATCTCCGCAAACGATCGCGTGGCGTGGGCCAGGGCCCGCAGGGGCAGGCCGGAGCGACGGCGACTCGCCGCCAGCACGACCTGGAGATTCGACTCCTCGCAGGGCGTTACGGCCGCAACGATTGCGGCATGCTCGAGCCGGGCTTCGGCCTGTCGGGCGGGATCGGTGCCGCTGCCTACCACCACCCGTGCCCCCGCCGCGCGGATGTCGGCGAGCGTATCGACTTGCTCGTCCTTCTCAATAACCACCACCTGTCTGCCCTCCTTCCGCAGCGCGACGGCGAGCTGCCGGCCGCGTTCCCCGGCACCGCAGACGACGGCGTGGCCCTTCCAGCGGGAGAGCCGCCAGAGGTTGAACTGGTAGGCCGCCGCGAGCATGAGCGCCTTGACCACGGCGTATGTGAGCATAGCAGGGGCCAGAAACCGGGCAAACTGCAGCAGCCAGTTGTGGGGGGCGGGAGGGGGATACACCTCCCCGCCGAGGTGAAACTAGCAAGTGAAAAACCCCAGCGAGAAAAAAACCGCATCCGCCCAGGTCGCCGAGGCACCGTGCGCCGCCATCTGCCAACGCATCCCGACAACGCCCAGCACGAAGGCCAGGATGGCGACCATGCCGACGAGCGTCCATTCGTGCCGTTTGAGCCAGTGCTTCATGAGCACCGCCCCGGCGGCTTTAAAGGGAGGAAGAGCACGTGTTCGGATAACACCAGGCCCCATTTCACTGGGTTCTTGGGGCCGGGCACGTCGGCAGGTGGGGCACTAAGCCCCCAGTCGGCCGTGTGGATGAATAGCGCCATGTTCGATCACGAAGACGCGTCGGCGGGCTTCTGTTCGACGACGGGTGCAAACCGCCGGGAGTCGAAGTGGTAGGTGAGACAGTCGCCATCACCATCGAGGAACCCGAGCACGATGTCGAGCGGCTCGCGGAAGTAGGGCGACCCGGATTCCGGGCCGGCGTCCATCACTGGCTCGGGCAGGACATGCACCACGACGCCGCATTCGCCGTAGGCGGGATACTTGCGGTTTTTGAGTTCCGGTTTCCAGCACACGAGTTGGCCTGGCGTGAAGTCATGCCGCCGCATCAATCGCTCGTACATCGCCCGGGCCTTCGCGGCCTTGTGCTCGAGCATCTCAGGGTCGTCGCAGACCTGGCTGTCATCGCCCGCCTCCGTGCGCATCAGCCGCATGAACTGGGCGAATGTCTCCTTATCGAGCCCGCTCGTCGCCGCGTCGAGCGTGCCGTGCATCGCATGGTGCATGAACGGAGAGTAATCCTCGACGAGGATGCGGAGCCCGTGGAAGGCACGGAAAAACTGCTCTTCGGTAAGTTCGCTGTCCTCGAGTGGAAACTCGACCATGGCACGGATCTCGCCATCCCGTGGGTCGTACTCGAACTGCAGCATCTTCGACTGGAAGTTGACGAAGAGGGCGGCCTGCAGCACGACCGCCTTGTATGGGCCCTCATGGTACGAGAAGGCATTGGGCACGAAGATCTTCAGAAACCGGCCGTCGTGCTCAAGCTGGATCGCGATGAGCACGTTCGCCTCGCCCTGAGGGTCACGGTATTTCTCCGAGTTGTAGTTGACAAGGATCGCACCATCCTCGTGCCGCTCGAAGTGAATCTCCCGTTTTTCGAGGAACCCAACGATCGTCTCGTAAGTCGTGGACATGGGGCGTCTGTTGCTCCCAGTAGGTGCACATCTTCGTGCGGGGATCGACTGTCCCGACACCGTGTCGAGTCGATTGCTCCCGCATGCGGGGGAGTATAGCAACTGCGTGCCCGGCGTTTTGCTCCCTGCCATCGTGGCATACGCCGCCTCGCAAGCCCCTCGGGTCGGGGAGTATAACCGTGCCCGTGGGCCACGTTCCCGTCTCCTGAGTCCGTCCGCCGCCCTATCAGCCGTCGACTCCTATGCCAGCCACCATCAAAACGCTCCAGTACGATGCCGCCCGGAAAGTCGTCGCACTCAAAGAACCGAAATACGTAGCCCCTCGTGACTACACGGCCTTGTCGTTCGACGCGGCGACTGTGCTGGCCAAACACCATGCACGCCTTGAGTTTCCTGGGCTCAAGCGTGTCAGTCCCCGGGTGGCAGCGGCGCTTGCCACCCAGAAGGGCACGCTCGTGCTTGACGGCTTCCGGACCATGGCCAAGTCGGTCGCACGCGCTCTGGCCGCCCATGAGGGCCATCTGATTCTGCCAAACCTTGCGTCCCTCGACACCGAGTCACTCAAGTCGCTCGCGGCCCATGCTGGCCCCGTCCTGCTGCCAGCACTTCGGCCGGCACTGGACGACGATCTCCGTCAGCGACAACTCCTCGCCCGGCATGGAAACCTGCAGTACGACGTCGGTGCCATCGACGTGTTCGCGGGGATCGATTTCACGGGGCTTCGTTGGACTCGCGATCCGAAAACGCATTTCTGAAAGTCTTAAAGTACTGTTAAATAAGGACTTGTATCGCATATCAATGCAGGATTATGTGAGCATAAGTGTTTCATCGACAACCACTTACGTTTTCTAAATCCGGCAGGCCATCATCCGGCCGCCTCTACTCGCATGAGTCGAATTTTTCCTTTCGGGCCAAGAAGGCATCGCAAAGCCTTTTCAGGAAAAGACTTAAGTAAAACGAGCGACAAATTCAGGATGTTTTCTTCAAAAAAATGAATTTCTGAAAGGCATAAAATTCTGCTAAATGTGAACTTATACCGCATGTCGATACAGGATGATGTGTGCATAAGTGCTTCATAAAAAAGCACTTACGTTCTTAAAATCTTGCAGGCCTTCATCTGGCCGCCTATACTCACATGGGCCGCATTTTTTCCTATGGGGGCGTGCTCGTGCCCTTGGGGGCATTGAGGCCGCTGTTTCGCAGCCGCTCGCTGGCGCGCGCGTTCGCCGTAAAACTCGCGGTTACAAGGCGACTCGAACCGATCACCCGCAACGGCCGGCTGGTGGTCATCCCCGATTATGGGAAGCAAAACGAAGACCTTGGCAAGCTGGCTGATCGCCTTGACAGGATTGAAAAAGGGGACGACCTCTTCGAACTTCTGTGCGACACCAGCCGGGTGGGACTCGGATACCTGGATCGCCGCTTCGAACTCGTGAAGACTGTTTGGAACAACTACTTCATATGGTTCAACGCTGCGGCCGACGCCCGGTTACCAAAGATTTCAGGCTTCAAGACGTTCGGTGAAACGAGCAGTGGTCGCAACGTCTCATTTGATGTTGATGACTGCGGGCCGTACGCCGTCTATGAAGTTGAAGAGATATTCGGGTTTCGTTTGACCGCCGGCGGCACGGGCCTCCGAGAACTCCTCGGGGAGCGGCCGAGAGTGACGCAGTGGTCGGAAGAGAGCTACTGAGCGGCGACTTCGGGCAGCGGCTGCTCGAGGCTCCGGGCGAAGACTTGCGCGCCCGACTGGACCAACGCCGTTGCGGCCGCGGGAGAGACCGAGACGAGCGCATCGAGATAGACGACAGGTTTTTTCGCCAGTTTCTCCGCCAGCCCGACGTGCGTGAGCCTCGTGAGGCCCTCCAGAAACACGTGCGAACGGTGCCCGGAAAGCGCGTCGGCCACGGCGTCGGAAACCTCGGTAAGCCCGTTGAGATAGAGCCACCCGTCGTGCTGCGCCAGAATCTGCGCCTGCTCTGGCGCGACGCAGGTGATTCCGTCGAGATGGACGGTGACGGCAGCTCCCGCAATCGCATTGCAGAGTTCGTCGTCGAGTTTTTCGACGAAGCCGAGTTCTGCCCAAGGGCATTCGTCCTGATCGAACCCGACGCATCCGGACCACTCGCTCATGTCATGTCGCATGAGCAGGTCCTTGAGGTCGTGGGGCCGCCATTTTTCTCGCATCCAGTGCCGCACAGTATTGGATTCGTCGTTGCGTCTGCGTGATGGTTGGCCCACATACGACAGCACGATCAGCGCCGATAGCTGGCGATGGCGGCCGCAGTGTTTCAGGATGTCGTAGGCCCGCTCCCAGATTCCGGTGTTCCAGCACTGTGCAACCCGCCGCAGAAGCGTGTGGTCAAAGATCGATGCCATGTCGGCTGCCGACGCGTGCAGGGAATCCAGCAGCAATTCCCCGAGGCGAAAGCTGTCATCGGTGCAGGCCGCGAAGAGTTCACGAACCTTGCGAAGCTCGTCGTCAGACAAGATGGCAGCGGGGATCGCCGGGGCGGATGGCTCGGGCTGATCTGACATCGTAGGCCACGCACGTCGCGTTTACAGTGATTGCACCCGTCGGTCGGGGGAGTATAAGGGAGCGGCTATTCCGGCCGCCACGCGCTCAGCGGCCTGGAGCGGGCAGGTGCAGACAGTGCGGCGGCTTGGGAGTCAACTCCGTGGCGAAGAAGACGGCAAAGAGAACAGCGGCTCGGCCCAAGGCCGTGAAGATCGTCCCTGCTGCGGACGACAAAAGTGCGAAGCGCGATACGCCTGAGCCAAAAAAGGGAAACACCCGAGCCACCGCAGCCCCCGCGGAAACAGCACCCCTGGCCGCCCTTGCCAAGCCCGAGATCAAGAAGATCCAGGGCCTGCTCAAGTCGAAGACGGCCGATGGCGTGACGATCGGGCTGTCGCTGCTCGAATCGCTCGGTGCGACACAGGCCGACTACGAGTCGGTGTTCACGGAGTCGGTGATCAAGTCGATCCTCGGCGGTTGGGTGGCCGAGTCGTGGGGCGCGGTCGCCAAGGCGCTCGTGCCACACGGGACGGTGTCGGACGTGTTTCAGAGGCTGGCGGAGGAGAAGTATCTCAAGCGGCCGGGCAAGAACTGGCAACTGCGCGATTTCAGTGGCTTTAATCGCGCTCGTGCTGCCGCCGCCAGACCGGCATTCCTCGCCGAGTGGGGTCAAACCGCTGAAACCGAGAAGCCGTTCCTTGATCTGGTGGACATTCCGGCTGGATCGTTCACGATGGGCAGCCCTGAGAACGAGGTCGATCGCAGCGATAACGAAAACCAGGTGCAGGTCCGGATCACGAAGCCGTTCCGGATGGGCCGCACGGTCGTGACGCAGCGGCAGTGGTGGGAGGTGATGGGGACGGAGCCGTGGCGTTATGAGTACTTGAAAAGAGATTCATGCGGTGATGACTTCCCGGCCGTGTACGTGAGTTGGGACGACGCAGTGCGCTTCTGCCAGACGCTCACCGATCTTGAGCGGGAGACGGGACGACTGACGGCG
>JAYQOK010000026.1:0-15495 GCA_038144795.1 Candidatus Kuenenia sp.
CACAGCCTCGAGGACGGCGGGGTCGACCATGCCGGCGCCCCCCATCTCGATCCAGCGGCCGCCCCACTCCATGTCGACCTCGACGCTCGGCTCGGTGAAGGGAAAGAACGACGGACGAAACCGAACCTTCACATCCCCGCCGAGAAAGCTCGACGCGAAGAACCGCAGCACGCTCTTGAGGTGCGCCATCGTGGTGCCCGGCTCCACAAGCAGCCCCTCCACCTGATGAAACATCGGGTAGTGGGTGGCGTCGGCGGTGTCGGGGCGATAGACCCGGCCGAGCGACACGATCCGCAGCGGCGGCTTCCGCTTCTCCATCACACGGATCTGCACGGTGCTCGTCTGTGATCGCAGCAGGAGCGGATCGGCCCCATGGGCCACGGCGAGGTAAAAGTTGTCCAGCGGATCGCGGGCCGGATGCTCCGTGCCGATCGCGAGGGCCTCGAAGTTGTGCCACTGGTCCTCGACCTCCGGGCCCGTCACGCTCTCAAATCCGAGCCGGGCCATGATCTCCTGCACGCGACGGATCGTCTGCGTGATCGGATGGAGGTGGCCGAAGCGGAACGGCTCGCCTGGCAGCGTAACATCGATCGCTTCCAAGGAGGCCGTGGTGCCGCCGGCCAGCCGCGCCTGCGCCGCAGTAAGCAGCGCCGTGATCGCTCCCTTGGCTTCGTTGAAGTGCTTGCCGGCTGCTGGCTTGTCGGCCGGGGCGAGGCCGCCAAGCATTTTCTGGATCGCCTTCAGCCGGCCGCTGCGGGCGCCGAGAAACTCGACCCGGGCAGCCTCCACGGCAGCCTCATCGGCCACAGCATCAAGCGCGGCAGATGCTTCCGTTCGCAGGCCTTCGATCTCGGCCAGGAATGCATCGAGTGAGATGGTTGCCACCGGCAAGTACCCCCTGCTCAGACGGGACGAAGGGGTCAGGCGGCGGCAACGGGCTCCGGCAGGCCCAGGCCCTGGCGAACGCTCTCAACAACGGCGTCGAAGCCGGTCGGGTCGAGCACGGCCATCTCAGCGAGGGTGCGGCGATCGAGCTCACAACCGATCTTTTCCAGGCCGGCGATGAACTGGCTGTAGCGGAGGCCCCGCTCGCGGCAGGCGGCATTGATGCGAATGATCCAGAGCCGGCGGAAGTCGCGCTTCTTGCGTCGACGGTCACGCCGGGCGAAAACGCCCGCTCGGATGAGCGATTCCTTGGCGGTGCGGAGCAGTTTTCGCCGGCCGCCGACGGAACCCTTGACCCGCTTGAACAACCGCTTTTTGGCCCGCAGACGCGGGACGACACTCTTGGTACGCATGGCTCTGGACGTTCTTGCTGGGCGAGCTGAGAGAAACTAATAGAGCCCTTTACTGTCGCCGATCGCGCAAAAAATGCAAGGCCTGGGCGATTGAGCAGGTCGGGCGATCCTGTGTCCGACCCGCGGCTCAAAAATCTGGGCCATTTTTCGCCGAAAAACGCATCTTTAAGCCAGAGCGGCCAAGCCGAGGGCACTGCCGAGAACGGCTCGGGGAATTGGTGTGAATTTTTTTGTGACGATTCCCGGCGTGCGGCGACCATATCAGTGGCAGCAGGCGGGCCACCTGCCTGAGTCACCGCCTCGAAAGGGAATCTCACGATGCATTGCCTTGTGTCTGGATGTGTCTCTCTATGTGTCTCTCTGGGAATGCCTCCCTCACCAGCAGTGCCGAAGTTCATGCGTGGCTGGCGGCTGTCATCCCTCGTTGTTGCTGCTGGGCTTGCCCTGCTGGGCTGTCTCCATGACCAGAGATGCCGTGCGGCCAAGCCCGAAGAAACCAGCGAGTCGACCTCTGAATCGTCCTCCGAAATACAGGAGGATCGGAGCATGAAGAAGTCATCCCGACGCACGGGCGTCAGGGCCTCAGCCAGTGCATCAGGCATGATGTCGGGTTCTGCCAGTGGCCATGCGGCTCAACGTGCCTTCGGGAACGGGCAGACACCGCGCACAGGTAACAGCATCGGCTCGCTCGGAGAGGCTGGTAGCCATTCCACCCTTCGAGGCGAGATGAAGATGCAGGTCTCTGTCTCGACAAACGACGATGACGAGAATGACGACATTTCTAACGATGAGGAATTGTATGTCGATGATCGCTATGCCGGTTCCACACTATCCGATGGAAAGGATGCTGATGACGTGCGTGTGAGTCGCCGATTCGATCGCGGCCAACGGATCACGACCATCGAGCGTGCTGGTGAGATCATCACCATCAATGACACTCCGAGGCGAATCGTAGTCCACCGGATCGACCACACCGTCGACCCTCCCGCTTCAAGCTATCTTGCTGCCGCCTCACCGAAGGCACTCGCGGCCAAGGATCCGGCAGCCTACGATCTCTACGAGCGGCACGTGCTTCAGACGCCAATCCACGAGCCCGACATGGCGAATCCTGGCTTCCCCCGAATGCCTTCGTTCCGCGGCATGCCCGACCTCCCGCGGACTGGTAATCCTGAGATGGACCGCATGCTCAATGGATTTTTCAACGACCAGCAGTGAGCGTCGGGGCGACGATTCATCCTCAGCCGTGAGTCAGTCTTTAATCGCTCGCGCGCGGGATGGCGACAGATCTGCGTTTGGTGAGTTGGTGAGGCTCCACGAGCGGCCTGTGCGGACATACCTTGCCCGGCTTCTCGGTGATCTGCACGCCGCAGACGACGTTGCCCAGGATGTGTTTATGGAGTCGTTTCGCCTCCTCGACCGCTACCGCGGCGAGGGGGGATTTCGGTCATGGCTCTTGGCCACTGCTCACCACAAAGCCGTGTCGCTCCTGCGGTCACAGGCCCGTCGCCGCACAGAACCAGTGGCCGACATCGAAGCGGCTTTGGCGACGGCCAGGCTTTCAAAGGCTGGGGAACCGGGATTCGATCCGGCCGAGCAGGAGCGACTCGGAGTAACGCTGGCTACATGTCTGGAAAAACTACCCGCCAAGTCTCGCAGCCTCGTGGAACGTCATTACACATCGGGCGAGTCTGCCGAAGCGATTGCCCGCTCGCTTGGTCGAAGCGGAAGCGCCGTACGAATGGCACTCCTTCGTATTCGCACCACCTTGGGCGAATGTATCGCCCGCAGTCTGGCCTTGCCGGGAGGAACCACATGAGTGATCTCCCCGATGCCATGCTCGCCGATGCCTGGGGCCGCCGTCTGGAAGGAGAACCAGACCCGACGGGAATCAGGGTACTGAGCGAAGCTCTCCACTCGACGGCCCCGGGCTCTGGGGCTGGGCTTGCATCTCGCTTGGTGGCGGACGAACAAATCGACCGCCTGCTCCGGGGCTGGCTGGCCCCGCCGGCAGCGGCCGAACAGTTCATTGCCGGGGTGATTGCCGCAATCGATCCCCCGGGGATTGACGTTCCCGCGGCTGAGGTGACACCGAATACGCCCCCTCTGCTGCCCTCCAACGGCAGATCAAGCGGTACGGAAGGGGGCATTGAATTACCGGCTATCACCGTTGGTCGCCGACCACCTCGGCTCACCTCTCGTCGGATCCAGAGCGATCGTGGGGCGGCCGCTGCCATGGTGACCGGCCTTGGCCTCGCCGCGGCAGGCGTTGCCATTGCGATCATCCAGCCTTGGACGTGGCGGGCGGTGCCTGAGCGACAGCCTGCTCCCAGACTCGCGAAGCAATCACCAGGCCCAACACGGGAGCCACTCGAACCGGCTTCCGAGCTGCCACCCCTGAGGCCTGAGCCCGATCAAATCGCCATGGTCGAGGTGACGGCACCGCCGCAGACAGAGCCAGTGCAACCTCGGACAGAATCAGTGCCGCAGCAGCCGATGCAGTCGGCCACATGGACCCGAGGCGGTCCCAGTGCTGGTGGGTTGCCGATGGGTATTCACGAATTGGCCTCAGGTACTACTACGGTGGAAGCTGTGCCGGGGCTGATCGTGACACTCCAAGCTCCAACCGAGATCCGACTCGGCCCTGGCCCGCTCCTTGATATTCGCCGCGGCCGCGTGTGGGCAACGGCCGAACCGACGACAGCCGTGCGGATTGTCACTCCTGCAGCCACCGTTACTGAGCTTGCTGGCGAGATCCTTGTCGATGTCGCGACCTCCGGAGCAACCAGCGTCGAAGTGCTCTCCGGAGAGGCCTCCTTTGCCGATCTGGTCACTCGTGGTCGTGCCACCGCGTTACGCCAGGGTCAGCGGGCCACCGCAGAACTGAAAGCCGCAGCAGCAGCCGGGGCCATGTCAGGAAGCAGCATCCGCACCGGCGGTACGAGCATCTCGATCAGCGAGCAGGTCATCAACGGTCGCTTCCGGGGCACGATCACCATTGATGGTAACGCCCAGGTTTTTGAGTCGCGCGAGGCTTTTGAGAAGGCAAAGCGAGACCTGCAGCCGTGAGCCGATGCTGCCCGACAATCGTGCGTTGATTGTGACAACCAACGCCTGAGCCATCACCACGAGACCGCACTTAGGTTAGCTGTAGCGACAATGCGGCAATCCAGGAAGAATTCCAGCTGGCGATGGAGCCAGCCGGAGGGCAAATGAGCCGCTCAAAGCCCGTTACTGGGTTTTCAGGCAGAGCCCAGTTCCGGCATGACGTCGGTCTTCTCCAGTAGGTACTGGGGCCGACCGGTATGGTCGTGGAACTGTGTTGAAACGGGATCGATGCCGAGATGGCGGTAGCAGGCCGCAAGCACTTCGGAAAAGTGGACCGGACGGTCGGTGATGGCGGCAGCGTGGCGGTCGGTCGCCCCGATCACCTGACCGGTTCGCCAACCCCCTCCGGCGAGCAATCCGCCGCCCACCTGGGGCCAATGATCTCGACCGGCGTCCTTATTGATTTTTGGCGTACGACCGAACTCACCCCAGGCAACCACTGCCACATCCTTGTCGAGCCCTCGATCATGCAAGTCCTCGATGAGGGCGGAGAGCCCCTGATCGAACTGCGGCAGGTGTGTGTTTTTCATGCCGTTGAACGTGTCGCTGTGGAAGTCCCACCGACCAAAGTTGAGCGTGACAACCCGGGCGCCTGCTTCGACCAACCGACGGGCCATCAGGAAGTGTTCAAGATTCCGGGGCGCACCGTCACCGAAGCGGTTGGCGTCTCCCTTCCCATAGCGTTCCCGCACATGCTCCGGCTCCTCCGAAATATCGAGGGCCTTTGCGAGCCGATTGCTCGTGAGAATGTCGAAGGCAGTCTCGTGCAGCGAATCCATCCCATCCAGCAGGCGGCTCGCATCAAGATCGCGACGCAGCCCGTCCAGCCGACCGAGTAAGCCGCGGCGGTCGGCCATCCGCGACCCCGCGCCATCGGCAAGTACAATGTCGGTGCTTGCTGGTCCACTTGGCCTGAAGGCAGCATGGGAAACCCCGAGAAAACCTGGCAGACCTGGAGAGCCATACGGTGGATGCCCTGCATCGGGTGACAGGCCGACAAACGGTGGCAACGATGCATGGACTGGCCCAAGCATTTTGGAGGCAACCGACCCAATGCTTGGCCACCCCCCCGGTGGCTGCTTGCGAACCGAGCGACCCGTGTAGCAGATGAATGAATCGTGATTGCCGTCCGGTGAGCCATGCACACTCCTCAGCACCACGCACTTGTCCATAATGCGAGCCATTTGGGGCATGTGTTCACAAATCTGGAGGCCGGGCACGCTCGTGGAGATGGGGCGAAATTCCCCACGAATCTCGGCAGGCGCCTCCATCTTCATGTCGTACATGTCCTGATGCGCCGGCGCACCGCACATGTAAATCATGATCACGCTCTTGTGACCACTCCGGATACCTGCAGTCTGCTCGGCTCGGAGAATCTCCGGTAGCGAGAGCCCGCCTACGCTGAGGGTGCCGATCCGCAAGAGATCTCGCCTTGTGAGACCGTCGCAGAATCGCGAGCGACCCGCGGGCCGACCGGAAAGCACTGTCAACATGGCATCAACTCCTGTCTTTCCCGAGGAAATCTGGGCCGTTTTTACCATCGGCACGCCGGCCTGTCAGCCGATATACTATCGTTGAAGTGTCGAACAAATCGTTGCCGCAGCAATGATCGGGCTCCTCAGGCCTTTCCCTCAGGTGCGTCTCATGCTGTCCATATTCGGCGGTCACCAAAACCTTTGTAGCGGCCCAACCCGCCGGGATTTCCTGACGATCGGAGGGCTTTCATTTGGGATGGGTGGGCTCTCGCTCGCTTCGATCCTGCGGGCTGATGAGCAGACTCCGGCAACCAGTGGTTCCCGACGACACAAGTCGCTCATCAACATCTTTCTGGCAGGTGGCCCGCCCCATCAGGATCTTTGGGATCTGAAACCCGACGCCCCAAGCGAGATCCGCGGAGAGTTTCGCCCCATCTCCACGAACGTGCCCGGCATCCAGATCTGTGAAGTCTTTCCACAACTCGCGAAGCGAATGGATCGATGCGCGATCATCCGTTCGGTCGTCGGCTGTGAGGGCGCTCACGCGGGCTACCAGTGCATGACCGGATGGCCAGAGAATAATCTTCGGACGATCGGTGGCCGACCATCGATCGGTGCGGCGATCGCAAAACTCCGAGGACCAGTCGATCCATCTGTGCCTCCCTTCGTCGGACTTGCTGCCCGCACCAAGCATGTTCCCTGGAGCGATTCGGGCGCGGCCGGTTTTCTCGGTCCGGCGTACAACGCATTCAAGCCGGATGGCCAGGGACTTGAGAACATGACCCTCTCGTCACTGTCGCTGGAGCGGCTCTCGAATCGCCGCCACCTGCTCGCGGGCCTCGACCGACTTCGCCGCGATGTCGATGCCTCAGGCATGCTTGAGGGTATGGATAGCTTTGGCCAACGGGCCTTCGATGTGCTGACTGGCAGCCGGTTGCTCGAAGCGATGGATCTCTCGAAGGAGGATCCCAAAATCCGTGCTGCCTATGGGGACGGCACCCCGTACAAGTACCAATATGACGGTGCTCCAACCTGCAACGACCACCTCCTCATCGCGCGACGGCTGATCGAGGCCGGGGTGCGAGTGGTCAGCCTCAGTTATGGCCGCTGGGACAGCCACGGCCAAAACTTCGATCTCGTTCGTGATCACGGATCGAAACTTGATCAGTGCCTCTCAGCCCTCCTCGATGATCTCGGGGCTCGCGGCATGCTCGACGATGTGACGATCGTTGTTTGGGGTGAGTTCGGCCGTACTCCGAAGATCAATCCTCAGGCCGGCCGCGACCACTGGCCACAGGTGAGCACGGCACTGCTCGCCGGAGGTGGGCTACGGACTGGCCAGGTCATCGGTGCTACCAACCGCCTTGGTGAACATGCGACTGATCGGCCTGTTCATATGCAGGAAATCACGGCCACGCTCTACCACTCCCTCGGCATCGCAACAGCCGACACGACGCTCGTGGACATGACCGGGCGGCCCCAGTATCTCGTCGAGAGGCAGCCAATCGCCGAACTCGTGTGATCTGTGGCGATGGCGCCGCTGAGTCGTGGCAGAGCGATCACTTCTCATCTCTCATCGCGCCGGCGTTGGTTCGACAGCGTGAAGCGGGTTCGGATTGGTGACATTCCAGATTCTCAGTCGGCCATCTTGACTTCCTGCGACGACCGTCGGGCCGATGGCAGCGAGTGATTGGACAAAGTCGCCTGCCCCAGTCAACTGGCGAACCGCTGCGCCACTGGCCACATTGAAGACACGGACCGTGGCATCGCCAGAAGCCGCCACAATCTCGTCACCTTCGCCAATAAAGCGGACACCCGTAACCTCCCGGCCCGGGCCCTGAATCGTCCGCTGTTGTTCTCCGGAGTCAACGGTCCAGACCTTCACGACATTATCCGCGCCGCCCGTGCCAAGCCGCCGGCCATGTGCCTGCCAGGCGACCGCGAGGCCGTGGCCGGTGTGTCCCTCGAAAGATCGCTCTGTAGTGCCATCCGCGACGACGTGCACCTTGGCAAAACGATCAGTGCCCCCAGATGCCAGTCGCTTCCCATCGCGTGAGAAGGCAAGTGCTACGACGGTATCGGAATGCGGTTGGGCGAACGATCGCACAAGTGATCCGTCGGATACCCTCCAGAGTTTGATCTCACCGCTGCGACTCGCCCGCCCGCTACCCGATGCGAGGAGGCTGCCATCGGGGGAAAAAGCGGCCGCGAGCACAGCATCGATCGGCGGGCCCGTCGGGTCGTCCTCCGCCGCCGGAGGTGTCTTCTCGCCGCCAATCGTTCGCACGAGATTCCATCGTTCCGAGGTGTCGTAGATAACTGCGACGGCCGGCCCACCGGCCACCACGAGACGACCAGCGCCGGTGCAAATGACTCCGCCCGCCTGGGTCGCTACTTGAAATGCCCTCCGGGGCTGGCCGTCGTTCGCACCATACAGGACCCCATTTCCCGTTGCATCGATCGCGACAAACGCGACGCCATCTGGCATAAACGCCACAGATACCAACGGTTGGAGTGAAGCATTTCGTTCACCATCGATGGTGCTCCGCTCGCTTTCGGAAGACTTGAGCAGAGCCTCGACAGCAGCTAACTCCGACTGGCGCGCGGGAACGGCCTCATCAGTTCGCTTCACTTCAGCGGCGGAAAACTCACCATCCCGCTTCGCACTCTCAATGCCAGTCTGGGCCTTCGCCAACGCCTCGTCGGCAGCCGTCTGAGCCTTCACCTTTTCGGCCGCCTTGGCTGTCAGGTCGGCTGCCTTCGACTTTGCTTTTTCAACATGCTGCTTGGCCTGAGCCAGCGCCTGCTCCGCAGCCACCTTGGCTGCAGTGGCGGCCTGCGCAGCGGCTTGTATGGTCTTGTTGGTCTCAGCAGCTTCGGCGTTGCCCTCGGCAACCTTGGTGAAGGCCGCCGCTGCCACCGTCGCCCCCTCCGCTCCAGCAGTGGCCAACGCCACTGACTTCGCAGCCACTTCAACCGCCGCCTCAGCAAGTGGCACCGCCGAGGCAGCCATTGCTGAGAGTTTGTCGGCTTCGTCACGAGACGCCTTGGCCGCCTTGGCCGCCTCATCCTTTTCCTTGAGCGTCTTCTCGGCAGCCGCCAGCTTCTCACTGGCTTTTTTCACCTCTTCCGCGGCGGCCGTTTTCGCCTTCTCGGCCGCGGCCACCTCGGCCTTCGCGTGCTCGACATCCTGCTTCAGAATCGTGATGTCGCCGTCCTTGCGGGTGAGCCGATCTGCAATTCGATAGTCCCCACTGAAGTGCGTCATGAGGGCGCCATCAGCCGTGTTCCAGAGTTTGACGCCTGGAATCGTGCCGACCGTGGTCAACCGACTGCCGTCAGGGCTGACCGCAATCGCTGTCACCGCCCCGCCATGCGCAAACTGCCTGACAATCTCACCTGTTTCAAGTTTCCACAGCCGCACCACACCATCGCCACAGCCCCCCAGGACATGCCCCGACATGGCAGGCATCTCGACGAGGCCCACAACGGGCGCTGCGGCTCCGGCAATTTCCTTGATCGGCTTCAACGCCGTCGGATCGGCTGCCGGCTCCAAAAGTGGGAGTGGCCAGACCCGCACGGTGTTGTCAGCCTCCGCAGTCACGAGGTGAGTACCGCCGTTGGCAAGACTCATTGATCTGACCTCAGCCGGCCGGACAAGACGGCCGATCGCCACGCCGTCAGCCAGTCTCCAGGCGGTGACGATGTTGTCTTTTCCAGCCACATACGCAGTCGTGCCATCAGGCGTGAGTGCGACAGCCGTCACCGACTGCCCTGCTACCCCGACGACCCGGACCCTGGCAGCCGGTTCGGTGGCAGCGGTGTCGGCAATCGCCAAACGCCCATCCGTCAGTCCAACCGCCACGACGTTCGCAGATGGAGCCGCTGCCAGCACTGTGGCTCCCGCTGTGTTCGGCAGATCGACAACCTTATTAACGGCGGTGCGATTCCAAATTTTGATCGTGCGAAACGAGCCCGTCGCCAGCACATCCTCCACCGGTGAGAATGTCAGTGCGGAGACTATGTCGGCATGGGCGACATCGGGGGCAAATGGGCCAAGTCCCGAATCCACAAGCTCCGCGACCGGCCGCCCGGAGAGCGTGTCGAATATTTCCACTCGACCACCACGGGCGGCGGCCGACAGTCGGCCGTCGCCCGACATGGCCACGGCGAGCACGCCCCCGGTACCGCGCGGCAGGGGACGCCATTGGATGGGTTTGGCAGCAACGGACATTCCCGTGGCTCCCTCGGCAATCCACCGCTCGAGCAGGCCAAGTTGGTCGGGGGAAAGATTCTTGGCCCCCACTGAGTTTTCAGCGGGTGGCATGAAATCTTCCTGCTGATGAGCAGCTCTCAGAAAGAGGCTGCTCTCAGCCGGTTTGCCGGCCACGACCGCCGGCCCCGAGTCACCCCCCTTGCGCATGAGGTCAAGCGAGTCCATCGAGAGGCCGCCCTCACGTACCTTCTGGTTGTGGCAGGCGGTGCAGTTGGCGGCCAGCAGCGGCATGATTTCATCCTGAAAACGCACTGGCTCCTGGCGGGAAGGAACTGCGATCGGAAGGCCCTCAGCAACCACCGGCGGGGGCCATGCCAAGAACGTTCCCAACGCCAACACGAGCGGCAAGATGCCGGAACACCGCTGGACCGTGACGATCGGTGACAGGTGGACTCGCGTCATGGTGTGGGGGCCTCCGGCGGCTTTGGGGATACAACCAACGACACCTTGCGTTCGAAGGCGACCTCGCGCTCGAAAAAGGAAACTTTTCCCTTGAGGGCGAGCACGTGCGTGCCCGGTGGCGTCGCCGGCGATGTGGCGATTGACAGCACCCCCTTGGCAGCCTCCGGTGCAACGGTGGTCGGTTGGATTGCGAGGCCAGCAAGGGGCGTGGGGCTTTGCATCTCGAGGGAGATCGGTCCAACAAAGCCATGCTTCCGGACAACATCCACCGCAAGATTGACCGAGCCGCCGGCTTCCACGGAGATGTCAGATGGCTCCATCTTCATGTCTACAGGTGACTCTTCGACAACGACCGTGATGGGGGGCAGTAACACCGGAACATCAATGTCCTTCGGGGCGTTGGCTGCTGCAGTGTCAGCAGCTACCTTCTCCCGCTTCACCCGCTCCTCCTCAGCCGCTTTGAAGGCCGCTTCAGCAGCGTTCAGGGCGTCTCGTGCAGTGTCGCGGGCAGCCATCATCTCCGCGGAAGGCTGGTTGCCGCTCGACTGCGTATCAGCGATCTGTTTCTCCGCGGCCGTGAGCGTCTGCTTCAATGCTTCGACCTTCTCCGCCCGTTCTTTGACCATGGTGGCTACTCGTTCCACGTCGGCTTTTGCCCGCGAGGCGGCCGCAGGATTGCGGGCATAGGAAAACTTTGCGACTCCCTGCAGCGCGACGGTATAGGTGCCGGGAGCAAGTTTGGGATCGATGTCAACGGCCACCTCACCCGACGAGGCCTGAGGTGGCATGGGGGTGCCGGCAGGCTGCCCCTCGGGCGGCTTGACTTCGGCAATCTTGACTTCAGAAACCTTCAATTCAGCCGGCAGTTTCAGCTCCGGAGGGTACGCCATCGGAACGAGCGAGAGCGGGCCTTTTGAACCAGCGCGATGCACGACCTCGATCGGGATTGAGAGTTTCCCCCCCCGGGCCGTCTCCCAGGGTTTTGCTTCCTTCGGCCGCACCGTCACTGGTGCCGAGTCATTCGTGATCGCCACGCGGAGTTCATCTGTCCGGCGAACGAGATGCGGTTGTCGCTGTTGATTATCGACATTCCAACGAAGGGTTGCCGGCCGGGCGGTGCGGGCGATTTCCCCATCCTGAGCAGGTGAACGGCCCACGAGCCGCAACGGCTTCTCCACCGGCTCGGCGTCGTCGGATGCCTGGAGCACGATCACGCCGCGACGAGCCTTCCCAGAGATCACGACCGGCACTGCCGACACGCCGGGGGGAAGATCCTCCGCGGTCACTGTAACCTCTCCGGAGAAACCGTCGCGCCGGAGCAAAAGAAGATCGATCGCCACGGTGCCCCCCGCCGCCAGTGACGTGGAGCCAATCAACATTTTATTGGCGTCAGCGCGGTCCGGCCGAACGACCAGCGCGAGCAGATCAAAGTCGGGCCGGGGAGGACGAATCTCAAGGACATAGCCTGCTGTCGGGTCGGGGACGGAATCGACTGCCTGCTCACGGACCAGCACCCGGTACGTCCCGTCGGCGGGAGCCTGAAATCGGAGCATCGGATCGAGTGTCGGCTGATCGACTGTTAGCCCCTGAAATTCTTTAGGGCCGTCATCGACAAACGCCACTTCCTTGGTCTGGGGCTTGCCGTCCGCGTTGACCGTAATGCTTTCCACAAGGATTGCGGCATCCGTCGCCGAGCCAAGCCGCCGGGAGAAGAGTTCCAACACAATCTCCTCACCTGCCTTGGCATCGAATGAAAACCAGTCACGGTCCCCCCGGGGATAGAAACGCCCGGCGACGGCAAGCGGACGGCTTACCACCTGAGGGGCCGCACCATCGTTATTCGGCTCTACTTCGTGCACAACAGGCAGATCGACCTCGAGCACGGTGGGCTGCTGAATCGCTCCATCAAAGAGACCGCCGCGGAGCGTGATCAGATCGGCGACAGTGTCCCACGGAGATAGGATCTGCCACGACGGACGCACCGGCGCCCCAAAGCCGATATCACCGGGACTGAGTTGCACGGGTAGTTGCTGGAGCCCGGTCGCGCCAGCGTCAGGTATCGGCTCCGCACCCTCGCCGAGTCCCCGGCCGGTGACTGTGAAGGTCGCCAGCTCCCCCGCCCGGGCCGCCGGCGGGAAAATCGCCATCACAACCGGACCGGTCGATATGGTAAGGCGATAAAAAAAACCGTCTCCACCACCAGCAAACCGATCACTGACACGGATCAAATAGCGACCATCACGGGCTGGTGTGAACTCGATCGCTGGATCATCCGCAATGGTATCGATGTGGGTCTTAACTTCATTGCCAGCGGCGTCAAGCACCGTGATCACCGGGGTGATCCGCGAGTCAATCCGCCTCGCCCAGATCTCCGCGTACACTGCCTGACCTGCCTTGCATTCGACGGCATAATGGTCGGCCGCATTGCTGTCAGTGCGGGCATTCACCGCTGCCTCCAGCGGGATCGGCAGAGCCTGCTCCGGGGACCCGAGTGGGCCGGACTTGCGAAACTCCGGTGCTCGCCCCACCACGAACCCGCGTGGACTGCTGACACCGTAGCGACCGACAACAGCCGTATCATACAGGCCGGCCGGAACATCGGGGGCTATCGTGATGCTCATCCGACCGGGCACGGGCCGGGGCTCGGGATTGAACTCCGTCGGCTGCGTCATGACAGGCTTGGCAATGATCCCCGGGTGGGAAAACGCCATGCTGGTCGCATCATCAAGATCAGCACCCGACAACGTCACCTCGACAGTCGAGCCCCGCATGCCGCCGGGCGGATCGATCGCAGTGAGCCTCGGTTCCGGAAGTTCACCCGTCGCAGGAACTGCGGCGACGAGGGCTGCCAGAAAAGCCGGGAATGTCAACCTGGCCATGGCCGGCCCTCCGTCAGTGATTGAAGAGAAATTCCTTGGTATTGAGAAGCGACCAGACTACGTCCTCCCAGGCCTCCTTCGGCGCGTCATGCCGTGCGGAGACATACCGCTCGATCTCGGCCACTTCATCCGATTTCGCCGGCCGCGAGACCGCGACTCTGTAGAGTTCATCGATCTTCTCCCGGATCGACCGGTTTTGGTCGGAGGCCAGTGCCGATGATCGACTCCCACCGAGTTTAGTGAGGATGTCGGAGGAGTTGATCAGGTGCAGGCTTTGGGCGAGGTTTGCTTCTGACCCCCGCTCGCACTCGCAGGCGCTGTCACCATTGGGTCGGCCAAAAACTGTCAGGAAATAGTTGTTGAAATTCGGGTCAGGCAATTCCACCGCCCGGGTGCCGGGGAGCACTCCGGAAAAACCGGTCTGGGTTCCTGTCAGGCGATCGATGGCATCGAGTGCAACTTCCGCCGGCAAACGACGGGCAAAGAATCGTGAGAAGCTCTGGCGATCCTCCGCATTGAATTCGTTGGGCTCGGCCATCAACTGATAGGTGGTGGAACGGCAAATCGTCCGAATGAGGCTCTTCAGATCGTAGCCACTCTCCACGAACGATTTCGCCAACGCCTCAAGGAGTGCCGGATTGGTCGCCGGGTTGGTGAGTCGCATGTCGTCCTCGGGCTCCACCAGACCGATGGAAAAAAAGTGCTTCCAATAACGGTTGACCAACGACCGAGCGAAGAACGGATTGTCGGGAGCCACCATCCACTCCGCGAGGCGTTGCCGCGGATCAGTGTCGACCGGCACATCGGCCGGCGGGGAGCCGAGTACCGCGGGCTTATGAACGCCTTTGGGACCATTCGCCTGAGCCGTGCCGCGATTGTGGAAGATTCGATCTTCACCAGGCTGAAGGCCCTTTTTGCGACCGACGCGAGAAAAGAACGCGGCGAGTTGGAAGTAGTCCTCCGTACCCCACTTCTCGAACGGGTGGTGATGGCAGCGGGCACACTGAAGCCGCTGGCCCATGAAGAGCTGGGCCGCGTCCTCAACTTGCTGATTGATGTCAGACACCTGCCGATACCAGACGACTGCCGGGTTCCGGTCCACCTCACCAGTGGCCGTCAGGATGTCTCGCACGAAATCGCTGTAAGGCATGTTTTCAGCCAGTCGTTCACGAATCCACTCATGGAAAGCGTAGGTGCCGTTGCGATGCAACTGGTCGTCGGATCGCTTGTTCCGCAGGATTGCTGACCACTTGAGAGCGAAATAGTCGGCATATTCTGGCGAATCGAGTAGGCGATCAATGAGGGCGTCTCGCTTTGTGGTTGAAGCATCGGCCAGGAAGGAGTTTGTCTCCTCCAGGGTGGGTAGCCGCCCGGCGATATCGATTGTGACCCGACGCAGGAATGTCGCATCGTCGCACACAGGCGATGGTGGCAACCGCAACTTGACAAGGTGTGCGAGGATCTGGTCATCGACAAAATTACGGACGAATTGCTCAGGCGCTGGCATCCGCTCAAGTGGTGTTTCAAGTGGTAGCGTGCCACGAAAAACTGCCACCCGGCTCTGGTAGCGCACCATGACCGCTGCGGTGCCACAGCGTGCTGGACCAACGCCGGGTTCGTTTGCCGCGACGAGCCCTGTCTCGTTCACCGTCGCCAGATCGGCTGCATTTGTCTCGTACTGGGCAAGTCGCGTCACATCTTCAACACGGCCGTCACTGAAGTGGGCGAGTACTCGCAGCTGTTGCTTGCGACCGGCCGCCAGCATCCGCTCAGTGGGAAACACATCGATGTGCGACACCTGCGGAGGATTTGGTCCGCTCGGATTCGCACCCTCGGCAATCCAACGGACAAGAAGGTCATGCGCTGGAGATCCGGCCGCGATTAACTTCCCGCCGCCATGTGGCACTGCCGCCGATGCCTTGGCGAGCAGGAGACTTGTCTCGGGAGCAACCAATGAAACTCGCCGCCCCCGCGCTTCCTTCAACAGGTGTTCGTGGTCCTCCCCCGGCTCGAAACCAAGCAGTGAGAGCCGAAAGCCGTTTTGCCCACCACTCTTGCCG
>JAYQOK010000026.1:15505-28515 GCA_038144795.1 Candidatus Kuenenia sp.
TACCTGGCTCACAAAATCAATGGGGGGGTCGCTGGCAAACCGATCGACGATCAGGGGAACGGCGACCTCTTCCTCGCCGGGCACACTCGCCACGATCTGGCCCTCGCCGTCAGCCAGTGGCACCAACAACCCTCCAGGCTGAACGACGGCCAGTTTCGGCGGCTCGACCCGCCAACCTGTGGTGCCGGTCACGTCAAAAGCAGTTTCCGGTCCACCAGGCGCAGCAGTCACAATCAACTGACGTCGATCACGACTGCCGGTAAGCCGGAGCGGCCCAGAAGTCGGCGTGCCGGTCGAAACGTTGACAGAACCAGCTAGGGACGACGTTCCCAACGGACCGCCGACCGCACACGCCGCCATGAGTGCCCAGATGACGGGCTGAGCGATTCGTTGATGCATGAGCCGTGAATCCGCGCCCATTGGGGAAAACTCCGTGTTGCGGGGAAAAAAACGGGCTGACATCCGCACTCTATTGTGCCTTCAAATGGCACGTCGTGAAACCCAGCCGAGTAACCTGCCAGCTGCCCATCCCACAAAACCAGCGAAAAACAGGTCTTGTAGGCGACCGGCGATCGCTGGCGAGGCCGCTTATCTGTCGCCCGCTTCTGTCTTAGCGAGCGCCTGTTTCAAGACCCGAGCAAACACCTCCGCCTGTCGCATGAAACCAAGATCGCTTGCATGCGACCCGTCAGTAGAGCCATCACCGTCATCACCGTATAGGTGGTCGCCTTCGATGTAGAACAACCCGGTCGTTCCCTGTTCCTGGAGATCCTTGAAGGCCTTTCGCAAAGCCTCGTGGTTTAGGGTGTGATGCGCATCACGATCGGGCAAAATCCAACTGTTTGTGTTGCGGCGATCTTCGACCAGCACGATTGGCGTATCAGGCTTTGCTTCGCGAATCTGCTTGACCAAGGGGATGCATCGTTCTGCTACCAGTACTGCATTCATATTCGGAAGGCAGTCAATCACGTATAGCGAGGCATCAATCTGAATCAGGTAATCACCGACTGCTGCGTCCATCGTCCCATTTCCGGAAAAGCCAAGGTTCACGACCGGCATGTCAAGGTGTCTACCGAGGATCGCCGTGTGGACCATGCCGGGGCGACTGGCACACGCGCCATGCGTGATGCTGGTGCCATAGAAGACGATCGGGTGCTCACGAGGTGGGAGCGGCGCAAGCTGGCTTCCAGCCGCGACGCCAATGCTGAGAAATTCAACGCCGTTGTAAAGCGGGAGGTAGACAGCGTATTCACGTAAACCTGATTTCATTCCGGCAACCAGTTGCACGTTCATTTCTTGTTTCGAAGGTCGCGTGACCTGAATCCACCGCCACGTGCCCTGGTCGTCCCGTGCATAAAGATCAACGCCACTAACCCCTGTCGCCGGCATGTGTGGCATGGCAAGGGTGGCATTTGTGAGTTTGTAGTGGACGTGGATGGCCGTTGCATCAGTTTTGAAGCGGGCCATCATGCCTGCGGAATGCCGACTGAGGTTCCAGATATTCTGCGTGACGTGCCCCTCCGCACTTTTGGGAAAGCGATCAAACCAACTCACACGCGTTTCCTCCGGCAAGATTCTTCCCTCCAGTCCCCAGTCCATCACCGGGTGCCAGGTTAAGCCGTCGCCAGGCGCTTTGCGGTTGGCCGTCTCCGGATCGCGTTTGCCAATTGAATTTGGCTTTTTGTCTTCGGCGAAAGACAATCCGCCGAGGAGGATACTGAAGGCACAAAGCGTGATCAGTGGTCGCATGGCGGTTGAACTCCTTGTTTGAGGATAGCTCTGATCATTCAGGGGGCATGATCCGTCGAAATCGAGTCTGTCAAACAGCGGGTTCACACGCCGCATCACGGATTGGGCTGCTCGGGCTGTGCTTGCCCCTCGCATTGGAGGCGTCTAGGAACTGTTACGATATCGAAAACATTCGTGCTTCGGCATCCCGAAACTGCGCACGTGACCGATACTTCGGCCTGCAAATGCACAAGGGTAAGCAAGGGGAACTGCTCTGGCGGGCTCTCAAACTCTACCCCACGCCGCCAAGTAACCGCCCGCGAACGCCCCCAATCCTACGAGCGACCGATGCGACACCTTCTCATCCTGCCCTCGCTACTCATCGGGGTATTCGCCACCGTCGCGGCGGAGCCGACCACGAGGCCGAACGTCGTCGTCTTTCTCGCGGATGACTTGAGCGTCACTGATTGTTCCCCGTACGGCGGCAAGGATGTGCCGACGCCGAACATGGCCGAACTGGCCAAGACGGGAATGTCGTTCAGCCAGGCATTCGTGGCATCCCCGAGTTGTGCCCCCAGTCGAGCCGCGTTACTCACCGCCCTCGATCCCATGCGGAATGGGGCGATGCTTAACCACGCCCACCCGCAGGCTGACCTCAAGAAGTGGCCAGCGTATTTCCAAGAACTGGGCTATGAGGTGGCCGCTATTGGAAAAGTCGCCCACTATGATCAGGTGACACAGTACGGCTTCGACCACTGTAGTCATTTCAAGTACCACGAGGACGACTGCGTGGTGGCGGCGGTCAGGTGGCTGGAAGGACGGGAGTCGCATAAGCCGCTCTGCCTACTCGTCGGCACCAACTGGCCGCACGTTCCATGGCCAAAGCATGGCATCGCATCGGAAGCCTCGCTTCCACCCACGCTTGTGGACACCAAGGAAACTCGCGAAGCACGCTCTCGCTACCTGGCAGCAGTGGCGAACGCCGATCGAGATATCGGCCTCATCTACCACGCTGCCAAGAAGAACCTGGGCGATGAGGTATTATTCGCGTTCAGCTCCGATCACGGTTCGCAGTTTCCCTTTGGCAAGTGGAACTGCTACGACGCCGGCGTCCGGACCCCGTTGCTGGTGGTGTGGCCGGGCAAGGTGAAAGCCGGAAGCACTTCAGATGCCATGGTCAGTTGGATTGACATGCTGCCGACCATTCTCGAGGCGTGCGGCGGCAAGCCTCCGGACAAAGTAAGTGGCCGGTCGTTCCTGCCCGTGCTGCTCGGCGCGAAGGAGGCTCACCGGCAGAGGGTATTTCTCACTCACAGCGGCGACGGCAAAATGAATGAGTACCCCATTCGGGCGGTGCGTACCGAGAAGTGGAAGTACATCCGCAACCTGAATCCCGCCCGCGAACACCACACCCATGTAGACATGGGAAACGCCGGTACCGACGGGCGTGCGTACTGGGATTCGTGGGTGACCAAGGCAGAAACAGATGACACCGCCTCCACGGTCGTAAGGCGGTATATCACGCGCCCGGCGGAGGAACTGTATGACGTGATTGCCGACCCATGGGAGTTGAACAACCTTGCCGCCAATCCCGACCACGCCGACACCATGCAATTGCTTCGTTCCGACCTCGACGTGTGGATGCAAGCCAACGGCGATCACGGGCTAACGACCGAACTCGCACTTCCCAACCCTCGTGCCAAAAAATAAAGGATCGCCATGCGATTGCTTCCCAGTATTCTCCTCGTCAGCCTGTTCGCCTCTTCGCTGTTGGCACATGAGCCTGTAAGGAGGCCAAACGTCATTTTCATTCTCTCAGACGACATCGCTCAAGGGGACCTCGGCTGCTACGGACAGAAGTTCATCAAAACCCCACGGCTCGACGCGATGGCAACAGAGGGGATGCGATTCACACAGGCGTACTGTGGCACCAGCGTGTGCGCACCCTCACGCACCTCGCTGATGATCGGCAAACACACCGGCCACAGTCCCATCCGGGCGAACCGCGAGATCAAGCCGGAGGGGCAGAAGCCATTGCCGGCAGGCACGTACACTGTCGCCAGGTTGTTCAAGGACAACGGCTACGCCACCGCGTGCGTGGGCAAGTGGGGTATGGGCCTGTTCGACACCGGCGGAAGCCCGCTGAAGGTCGGGTTCGACCACTTCTTTGGGTAC
The DNA here is from genome assembly GCA_038144795.1 of Candidatus Kuenenia sp. Taxonomy (GTDB): domain Bacteria; phylum Planctomycetota; class Planctomycetia; order Pirellulales; family UBA1268; genus CACORA01. The sequence goes on from JAYQOK010000026.1 coordinate 19,409, forward strand.
AACTGCCAGCGTCACGCGCACAGTTACTTCCCAACCTATCTGTACCGCGATGACAAACGCTTCGACCTGGAAGGCAACGATGGTAAAGGAGTAGGAAAGACCTACGCCCAGAACCTGATTGCCGACGACATGCTGGACTGGGTTAAGGCGAACGAGAAGCAACCATTCTTCTTGTTCTTTGCCGCCACACTGCCACACGGCCGGCACGAGATAGACGACCAGGGTATTTACAAGAACGAGAAGTGGACGGAGCAGCAAAAGAACTACGCCGCTCAAGTAACGCGGCTCGACACTGATATTGGCCGACTGCTCGACATTCTCAGAGAACTGAATCTCGACGAGAACACCCTCATCATCTTCGCCGGCGACAACGGGTCATCGTTCGCGCCGAACTCGGAGATTGGCAGGCTATTCGATCAAACGATGGGCGGACAGCTCCGTGGCTTCAAACGATCGCTCTACGAAGGCGGCCTGCGGCAAGCGTGCATCGTCCGCTGGCCGGGCGTGGTCCCCGCCGGCAAGGTAAGCGACCAGCCATGGGCGTTCTGGGACTTCATGCCCACCTGCGCCGAGTTGCTGAAAGCGAAGTTGCCGGAGAATGTGACGACCGACGGCGTGTCGATCTTGCCGCTGCTCAAGGGTGGGGCGGCTCCGAAGCGGAACTTTTTTTACTGGGAGTTGCACGAGAGTGGGCCGAGTTTGCAGGCAGTGCGGTTCGGGGACTGGAAGGGGGTGAAGGTGGGCAAGTCTGGTGTGGTTCAACTGTACGACCTGAACGCCGACCCTGCCGAGAAGATCAACCTCGCCGAGAAGCTCCCGGACCTGGCGGCGAAGGCGGCGAAACTAATGGCCGACGCCCACGAGGATCACCCCGACTGGCCGCTGAAGGATCAGCCCGCATTAAAGCGATGACTTTTCCTCAACTGCTCACTCCGACCACGCACACCTCACGCCTCCTGGCTCTCCTCTCGCTCATCAAATACCGTTAAATATTCAATCAGCGTAAACGTAACATCATTGTTGTTTTGTGAACTATTTGGATCCAATAACATCGTCGTGCCTGAAGGAGGAATGTCTCTGAGCACACAACCCTTCAATCAGCGGTGGGGTTTTGGACAAAAAAGATCTCAACTCCCGCCCCCAAACCCCTACTCAAGCTTTTCCTCGTCCTGGCAGGCAGAGCCACACGATCGCGAAAAGGCTACCTGCAAGAAGCCCGGCATAGCCGAGCCGGAACGCTAAAAACTCGGCATCATTCCCTTCAAAGCTCGCGAGGAATCCGAAAGTCGTAAAGGGAACAACTCCAGCAACACATGCCACAAGCACAACCCTTCCCCAACGCGGCACAGGCTTTCGCCGAACTGCAAAAATCCCACCGAGCACGAGGCTCGCGACTAGCCCAATAAGTGCTGCCAGAAAAACAAACGCCATGCCATCTCTTCCTATCGCCATGCAGTGCCCCCATGGTAATCCAATCTCTTAGCCAGTTGCCCGATTCCAGAACTAAATCAATCCCCAGCTTAGGTTGCCGTGGGACCGCTCCGGGATCGATCAAGGGCGGCGGGAAGTGACCTGAGTGTCACTCGGGAAAGAGACGTGTCGACAGATAGCGTTCGCCGAGGTCGGGCAGCACGACCACGATCATCTTGCCAGCATTCTCCGGGCGGCGGGCCACCTCGAGGGCGGCCCAGGCGGCGGCACCGCAGCTGATGCCACACATGAGCCCCTCCCGCTTGGCCATCTGCCGGGCGGTTTCCATGGCGTCTTCATCGTCGACCTTCAACACCTCGTCAATCACGTCGAGGTTGAGGATCTCCGGGATGAAGCCGGCGCCGATGCCCTGGATCGTGTGCCGCCCCGGCTTGATCGGCTCGCCGGCGAGCTTCTGCGAGATCACCGGGCTGTTGGCCGGCTCGACCGCCACGACCTTCAGCCCTGGCTTCTTGGCCTTGAGCACTTCGCCGCAGCCGGTGATCGTGCCGCCGGTGCCCACGCCGCACACGAGAATATCGACCTGCCCCTCGGTGTCGGCCCAGATCTCCTCGGCAGTAGTCCTGCGGTGCACGTCGGGGTTGGCTGGGTTCTTAAACTGTTGCGGCATGAAGAATTGTGAACTGGAGGCGTTGATCTCTTCGGCATGCCGCACCGCGCCCGGCATGCCCTCAGCAGCGGGCGTGAGTACCAATTCGGCTCCGAGCGCCTTGAGCATTCGCCGCCGCTCCAGGCTCATGCTCTCAGGCATCGTCACGCGGAGCTTGTAGCCACGGGCGGCGCAGACGTAGGCCAGGCCAATGCCGGTATTGCCGCTTGTGGGCTCAATCACGATCGTGTCGGCACTGATCTGGCCGTCCTGTTCGGCCGCGTCAATCATCGCGCATGCAATCCGGTCCTTCACGCTCCACAGTGGGTTCATGTTTTCGATCTTGCCGACAACGGTGGCCACGCAGCCGTCGGTGACCCGACGCAGGCGTACCAGCGGCGTGCGGCCGATGCACTGGGTGATGTCGTCGCGGATGCCGGCAGGCATGGCGGATTGAATCATGGCAAACCCTCCAGAGGCGGAATATTCGACATTATCGGCAAAGTCCGACAAAAACTGAACCCAAGCGTTCGGCAGGAATTCCGCCAGAAGCAAGGGATTGCCCCTAGGGCAGACGTTTCACGCGAAGATTGCGGAAGTGGACCTCGCTGCCGGGGTCGTGGGCCTGAAGGGCAAATGTGCCATGGGAGAGCTTCCGCGTCCCAGTCACACCCTCCGGTTCGACGAATTCAAAGAGTGTCTTCCCATCGACGATCACCGTGATTCGCTTGCCCTGTACGATCAGTTCTTGGGTAAACCAGGTGTCGTCCTCAGCCGGCGGCATGAAGTTTTTGACGACGTTGTAGATGCTGCCGGTGCGGACCGGATCCTTCTGCGAGTTGTTAACCTGCATTTCGTAGCCCACCTGGGGCCAGCCCTCCTCCTGGAAGGCAGTGTGGAAAAAGATGCCGGCATTCGCACCGGGCCTGGTCATCACCTCGGCCTTAAAGTGGAAATTCGTGAAGTCGGCGGGCTTCGCCGCGTCGGGGCCGACATAGAAGAGGTGGCTGCGGGGGCCGTGGCAGACGATAGCCCCATCGACCACCTTCCAACTGTCCACGTTTTCGTTGGCCCTCCAACCATTCAGTGTTTCGCCGTCAAAGAGGGCCTCAAAGCCGGCTTCATCGGCCCGCGTTACGACCGGGAAAACAGCCATCGCGATGGCAATAAGGCAGCTGGCAACACGACGGATTGTATTTGCATACGATATGGACATCTTCGGGTTCTCCCGTTTTCCGCATGGAAGAGGTTGGTTCGATCACTGCGCCGCTCACGACGCTGCCAGAGCATAAATCCCCGGCAGCCATCACGCCATCGCCCGACCTTCCGTCCGACCGGCATCCGAGAGTCTGGGCCTCGATAGAGACCGACGTTTCCCTCGACGGAAAGCCGGGTCAGGAATGGCTTTGCATTTCGCCGGTCGGGCTCTCGGTCGGTTCGGTGGCCCTTAGCCGTGGTGACCCGGTGCCCGCATCGGCCATCCGCCAGGTGGCTTGGAGCGACATCGAGCGGGTGCGAACCACGGCCGGTGTTGGCGGCGGCATGCTCCAGGTACGTATGCAGGGTGACTGGGTTGATCTGGTTCGCTACTCCAATGCGCTGGCCACGAGGTTCCACAAGGTCGCCCGCGCGTTCGAAGCCGCTCGAGATCGAGCGACGGCAGAGGGTAGCGCCGTCGCGGAGCCACGATTCGATACCGAACCGCTCGATCCACCCCACTGCCTTTCCTGCGGCCTGCGGCTCGCCACCGCTGACGACGCCTGCCCGCGATGCATGCAGAAGGGCCGAATTCTCACGCGGGTGGGAGAACTGATCGCGCCCTACCGGCGGTCGGCAATCCTCATGGGAGTGCTCACGCTGGTGGGCGTCGTCGCGGAGCTCGTGCCGCCGAAGCTCCAGCAATACATGGTCGACGACATTCTGTCGGTGCCGGCCGCCATCGACCCAGGGGCTCCGCAGCCCGACTTCAAAACCGCGCTGCTGGTCGTCGTGCTCGCCCTGGCCTTCTCGCGGGTGCTCCTCTCGACCGTGGCCGTGCTCAAGGGGCGGCTCGCCTCGACGATCGGCAGCAGCCTTACCGCCACGCTGCGGCAGGAGATGGTCGACAAGCTGCAAAGCCTGTCGGTGGCCTACTACGACCGCCACCAGGTGAGCTCGATGATCAGCCGCGTGGCCCACGATAGCGAGGTGCTCCATGGCCTGATGCACCAGTTCACCGGCGGCTTCCTGCTCCAGATCGTGCAGCTGGTGGCCGTCGGTGTGATGCTCTTCTGCATTAATCCCAAGCTGGCCGCCTTCACGCTCATCCCGGTGCCGCTGGTGATCCTCGGCTCGTGGATCTTCTGGCGGCATGTCTACCCGCGGCACTACCGTCTGTGGGATGCCGCCAGCAAGCAGATGGCTGTGCTTTCCGGCATGCTCTCCGGGATTCGCGTGGTGAAGGCCTTTGCCCAGGAGACGCGGGAGCGCGAACGTTTCCAGGCGGCCAGCGACCACCTCCGCGACTGGCGGCAGTGGGTCGAGCTCACCGGCACCACCTATTCCGCCGCGATGCAGATCATTTTCAGTCTCGGCGGACTGATCGTGTGGTATGTGGGCGGCCGCGATGTGATCGGCCGCGAGATGTCGCTCGGGCAACTGATCGCCTTCCTCGCCTACCTGGCGATGTTCTACGCCCCGCTCGGTGCGCTCTCCAACTTCACGACCTGGCTGACGAGTTTTCTCTCCGGCAGCAAGCGGGTGCTCGAGCTGCTCGATACACCCGCCCTCATCCATGAGCCGGTCGAGCCGGTCGCCTGGAACGAACCCCGCGGGGAGATCGCCTTTCGCGACGTGACGTTTGGCTACGACCCCAATCAGCCTGTCCTTCGCGACGTCTCGTTCCATGTGGCGGCCGGCGAGATGATCGGGATCGTCGGCCGCAGTGGCTCCGGCAAATCGACGCTCGTCAATCTGCTGGCCCGGTTTCACGACGTGCAGGAGGGCACGATCGAGATCGACGGCATCGATATCCGGCGGCTCGCCACGGGCGACCTGCGGGAGCGGCTCGGCATCGTCTTCCAGGAATCATTCCTGTTTCGCGGCACGATCTGGAAAAACCTCTCCTACGGCCGGCCGGCCGCCACGATCGAGGAAGGGCTGGCGGCTGCCAAGGCGGCCGGGGCGCACGACTTTCTTTGCCGGCAGCCGCTGGCCTATGAGACGCTGCTCGGCGAGCGGGGGGCCGGCCTTTCCGGCGGCGAGAAGCAGCGGCTCTCGATCGCCCGCACACTGCTGGCCGATCCGGCGATCCTCGTGCTCGACGAGGCCACGAGCAACATCGACGCCGAGGCCGAACGCGAGATCCAGCGGGCGTTGGCCGTCTTGATCCAGGGCCGCACCACGATCGCCATCGCCCACCGGCTCTCGACGCTCCGCCAGGCCGATCGCATCCTCGCCTTCGATCGCGGGCGTCTCGTGGAGCAGGGTAGCCATGCCGAATTGCTCACTGCCGACGGTCTCTACGCGCGGCTGGTCCGCATCCAGACGCAGGTATCGAAGCAGCCCACCGTCGATGCCCTCCTCGCCGACGGGCACGACGTGCAACACCAGCCAGCCGCTGACCTCCCCGACCGGCAGCCCCGGCACGCGATCGAGTGGCTCGATCCAGAGCGGCATGGGTTTCGCCTTGGGCCGCACGGGCGGATCGAACTGTGGGATCGTGCCACCGACACCCGCCTGGCCGCCGGAATGTTTGTGGTGCCCACCTTCCCGGCGACCTATCCGGAGGCCTATCTCTCCGTCCGCGGCTGGACCGACGATGGCGAGGAGCGGGAGTTAGGCATCGTGCGGAGCCTCGCCGACTGGCCTGCCGGCGACGCGGGCATCATCCGCGACGCGGTGCTCCGCCGCACACTCGTCCGCACGATTCGGCGGGTTCACGACGTGCGGCTCTCCCACGGCTATCTCGATTTCGACGTCGACACTGACGTGGGCCGCGGCCGCTTCACGGCCCGGTGGACCCAGAGCCAGGCCGTTGACTTTGGTCCCGATGGCAAGCTCCTCATCGACGCCGAAGACAACCGGTGGGTCGTGCCCCGCCTCGACGATCTGCCCCGGCCCGACCGCGAACGGTTTCTCCAGTACATCTACTGGTGAAAACCAAAGACCCGAGCCTCTCGACACCCACTTCCGGGAACGCGAAAGTTGGGGACGCCGATGGTGGAGACGCGGACAAAGCTCGCGAAGTAAGCTTGTCAGACAATTGCCAGCGGGTTTTTCTTTTCTTCGAGCGTGCCCCGCGTGATGCCGACGCGGTTCATGGCTTTCAGCTGCGTCCAGACCTCGCGGCCTGTGATCCGGCCGGCGAGCAGATCACGGTAGACGGCGATGATCTCGCGGATCTCAGCCGCCGGCTCATCGAGGAGCTCGATCCGAAAGTGGCCCACGCCGGCCGCCTGCAGGGCTGGCACCACCTCGGCGGCGCTCTGGGGCGTCGCGTTGAAGAGCGTGTTGCGGCAGCCAACGTCGGCGGTGAGCAGGTGCTCCACACCGATCCGGTCCCGGAGCTTTACCACATGCTCGTCGCAGGGCCGGCCGCAGTTGGTCTTGTTCGTGCCCGGCGAGAGCACGGCGCAAAAGACGCAGTGCTCCATGTGAAACATTGGCATATGCTGGTGAATCACCACTTCGAGCCATTCCGGCGGCGTCGCTGCCACCAGCGCGAGCAGCTGCTCGCGGTTGCAGTCATACGAGGCCGCGACGCGGGCCAACCCCTCCTCCATGAAAAACGCGGCCGAACGCTCATTGGTGACATTGAGTGAGAAGTCACCCACGACCGCGATCCCGCGCTCGTGGAAAAACCGCAGGGCTCCGTAGTTGCGAACCAGGATGCCGTCGGGCTCCTGCTTCGCCATCATGTGAAAGATGCCGAGTTCGTCGGGCTTCTGAATCCGCGGTGTGGCGAGGTGGATCGTGGCACCCGCCGCACGGGCCATCACCACGGCCTCGCGGTACTGGCGGATGTCGGCGAAGTCGGCGTAGAGGTGGCGTTCACCGAGGTCAATGAGAGCCTGCAGTTGCGCGAGGGAGCGGCCGCAGATGTGGAGCGTGGGAACAGCGCGGGGTTGCCCGTCATGGCGACGCGCCGCCGGGGGTGGTGAAAACCTCGGCTTCGAAGGGCGAGGATACACCCACTCGCCTCGATTTCCCCCGACCCCCGGCTCCATCGAGTGCGGCAGTGCGGCCTCCGCGTCCTGCACCGTTTTCGTCGATCGTGTTTGGCATGCTTGCTCCAGCGACGCGACGAGTTCCTTTCGTACTGCGCCCAGGATGCTGAAGGGGAGCATCGGGCGACCGGTGATGACGGCCGTGATGTGGCGGAGTTCGAAGGCGGTGCCGCCGAGGCGGCCAAGTTGGGTGCGGAGCGTATCCAGGTCGAGCGGATGCTTGCTCGCCTCCTGGGCAGGCTCTGGCGAGTTGACGGTGCAGGTCGCGCCGGCAACAGTGGTGGCGGTGACCGCCAGCGGCAGCCCGACAGCCACGGTCGCATGCAGATCGACCGGCTGGCGGCGAAGCGGCTTGTCGTTGGTGAATGTCTTGCGAAGACGGGAAGTGAGGTGGGGGTCGTCGGTCTTCCAGACCGATTGGCCGGGGGCGAGACGATTCGTGTCGAAGCCCTCGCGGGCGAAGGCGAGTTCGACGCGGCCATGCATAACCGGTTCGGTCAGCGACCGCCCCGCCTGAAAGACCTCGTAGACTCGGCCGCCGATCGCATCATCGCTCGTTGCCCCGCAGTCGAAGGCCACGCCGTCGCCACGTTTAATACCGCCAGCAAGTCCGGGCGCGAGTTCGACCGTGATGCGGTCGCCTCGCACTGCGGTCACCGTTCCCAGCCGCACGCCCCGCTTGGCGCTCGAGGTTGCCGGCACGAGCATCTTGTGATCGCAGCCCTGGAGCCAGCCCGGTGAAAAGCCGCGCGAGAAGGAAAGCTCCATCGCTTCGACATCGTGCGGCGTGAACGTGGCAGGCTGACCAACGGCGGCGGCATCGATCGCCCGTCGGTAGTGCCGCGTGATGTTGGCGACATATTCCGGCGTCTTGAGCCGCCCCTCGATCTTGAACGACGCCACCCCCGCCGCCAGCAGCTCCGGGGCCAAAGCATAGGCCGCCAGATCCTGCGGCGAGAGGAGGTATTTCTGCGCACCCAGATCAACGTCTTTCCCATCGCAGACAAGATCGTAGGGGAGTCGACAGGCCTGGGCGCACTGGCCGCGGTTGGCGCTGCGGCCGCCGAGCGACTCGCTCGTGAGGCACTGACCCGAGTAGGCAACGCACAGGGCGCCGTGCACGAACACTTCCAGCGGCAGGGTGGTCTGCCGACGAATCGCAACGATCTCCTCGATCGACAATTCCCGGGCCACCACCACTCGCTCCATGCCGAGCGTTTCGGCCAGCGCGATGCTCTCGGCACTGGTGAGCGTCATCTGCGTCGAGGCATGCATCGGCAGCCCGGGGCACATCTCGCGAATCAGGCCGGCCGCCCCCACATCCTGCACGAGCACGGCATCGACGCCGGCCGCATCGCAGGCCCGCACCACCCGCTCGAACTCCGGCAACTCGTCGCTGAACACGAGCACATTGAGCGTGGCATAACCCTTGAGCCCACGGGCATGGAGCGTGCGGATCAGCTCCGGCAGGTCGTCGAGCGGAAAATTCGCCGCCCGCGCCCGGGCGTTAAACCCACAATCGATCCCGAAATAGACGGCGTCAGCTCCATTTTCGATCGCCGCACGGACACAGTCCCAGTCACCGGCAGGAGCGAGGAGTTCGGGAGCGGAAGGCATATCTCCGAGTATAGGTCGAATTCACCCGCAAGCCTTCCACAGGAAGCCCGCGGAATGGCGAGTCAGTCGGCCCGCTGTCGCTCTTCGCACAGAGTTGAGGAGGACAGGGGCTGCCCAGTGCCCTGAGAGCCGGCGTATGCAGACAAGCGGAGGACGGATTGCGAAGCGCAGTCTGCATCCGAGTGAGCGAAGGGCAGGATGCC
>JAYQOK010000027.1:0-5253 GCA_038144795.1 Candidatus Kuenenia sp.
CTCATCATGTGCGACGGCCTCGGCAATCTTGGCGATCCCGATGGCGCGGCCCGCAAGAAGGCGATCGAGAATCACTTTCCCTGGGTCGAGGCGGCCAAACGGCTGGGCTGCCACTCCGTGCGGGTCAACGCGGCCAGCGCGGGCAGTTTCGAGGAGCAGCAGAAGCTCGCGGCCGACGGGCTCGCCCGGCTATCAGACTACGCCGGCCAGATGGAGATGGCCGTGATTGTCGAAAACCATGGCGGTCTTTCCAGCAACGGCCAGTGGCTGGCGGGCGTGATGCGGCTGGTCGACAAGCCCAATTGCGGCACACTTCCCGATTTTGGCAACTTCCACGATTACGATCGCTACGTTGGCATGGAAGAGCTGATGCCCTTCGCAAAGGGCGTGAGCGCCAAGAGTCATGAATTCGACGACGCCGGCAACGAGGTGCGGACCGACTTTGCCAAGATGCTGAGGCTAATGCTGGCTGCCGGTTATCACGGCTGGGTCGGCATCGAATACGAGGGCACGACCCTCGCTGAGGCGGAGGGCATCCGCGCCACCAAACGGCTGCTCGAACGGCTGAGGGTCGATCTCGCCAATTGACCAAACGAGAAGTGAGGGGTAGAGTTCGCTGCCCATTCCTCCTTCGACGGGCGCAAAGCCCGCCACCATGCCCGACATTCAACCCCCCACCTGCCTCCACACGCCAGTCGCCACCTCCACCACCCTCCTCCCACGGGAAACGAGGCTCGTCACCAGGCCCCGCCGTCGCAGCGACCCGCTCTCCCAGCGTGTGCTGGTGGCTTCCACGAGCATTGGCCGGGGGGTCTTCGCCCGGCGGCGGCTGTCGGCAGGCCTCGTGGTTGGCGAAATCCGCGGGCAGGTGCTCAACGCCTATCCGGAAGACGCCCAGTATTGCATGGAGTTGGGGAGCGGCCGGATCCTCGAACCGACTGCGCCCTTTCGTTTTCTCAATCATTCTTGCGATCCGAACTGCGAACTCTTCTTTTGGGAGAACGACCCAGGGCAGGAAGACCGGCTGTGGCTGCAAACGATTCGCTCGCTCGACGCGGGCGAGGAACTTCTGATCGATTACTGTTGGCCGGCCGACGCGGCGATCCCGTTTCAGTGCGGGGCGACAAACTGTCGGGGCTGGGTGGTCGATCCGGAGGAACTCCACCTGGTCAGCACCCCGAGCACCGCGGCGTCTGGCGACGCTGGGCGTGTCTTGCTGTAGTTCTCTGCACGATCCTGGCCGGAGTCGGCATCTCCCGCCTCCAGGTCGATGATGACCTGCGGTCGCTTCTCCGAAGCGTCGAAGCGGCCGACTCAGCCGATGATTTTCGTCGGATCGACGAGATTGCCGCCCGATTTGGCGGGCCCGACGGCGACTGCATTGTCCGGGCCACAAGCCGCTCCGGTGATCTCTTCGCTCCGGCTACCCTCGCCGCCCTCCGGCAGCTTGCCGATGACTTGAATGCGGTCGACGGTGTCAGCAACGCGAAGTCGATCTTTGACATCCGTCGGGAAGGACTCGCCGGGGCCGTGCTGCCGGTGATCCCGCGAACCAGCGAACCGCTGCCCGCCGACAAGCTCGACGCCGTGAAGACCCGGGCCATCCGCCATCCCCTCGTCGGCGGCCATCTGCTTTCGGCCGACGCCTCCGCCTCGCTGATCCTCCTGCGGCTGGCGGCGAACACCGACGCCCCACCGGCCACCGCCGTCGTGATCGAGCAGATCGAGGCGGTGCTCGAGCGAGCCGGTACGGCTGAGCCCGATCTTGCGGTCGAACTCACCGGCCTGCCTGTCCTCCGTCAGCAGGCAGCCCACGCGCTCCGTCGCGACATGCTGATCTTCAACTCGCTTGGGCTCTCACTGGCCGTCGTCCTTTCGGCGACGGTGGCCCGCAGCCTGCGATCGACCGTGGTGGCCTGCGTGCCCCCCTTCGTGGGTGCCGTGTGGGCGATGGGGATCGTGGGACTGCTCGGCATGCCGGTCAACATCCTGACGTGTGTCGTGCCGTCGCTCGCGCTCGTTGTCGGCACCTGCGATTCGATCCATTTCATCGAAGACATGCGGCGGAGCATCCGCCGCGGTATCGCGCCGGTCACCGCATCGGCGGGGGCGCTCCGCAAGGTCGGCTCGGCCTGCGGGATCACGAGCCTCGTCACCGCCATCGGCTTTCTCTCGTTGGCCGCCGCCCGGATCGAGGCCGTTCGAAGCTTCGGCATCGCCGCGGCCGCCGGTGCGATCGCCAGCTTCGCAGCGGTGTCGCTGCTCACGCCACTGATCGCCTCGACCCGCTTCTGCGAGGGCCTCCGGCTGGGCCGGTCATCGCGGCTGGCCGGCCGCACCGCGGCGGCGCTGGCGGCCTTCTCGGTTCGGCATGCCCGACCGATCATGGCTATCGGGGTGGTGGCCACTATCATTCTGGCCTTCATCGGCTCGGGAGTCGATGCCGACAACCGGGTGATCGACGCCCTGCCCCGCAATGCCACCGCCTCGCAGGCCCTGGCACGGGTCGATGCCGAGTTTGGTGGCGTGATGGGCGTTGACGTGGTGGTTCGCTGGCCGGAGGGCGTGGGCTGGCGCGACGGGCCACTCCTTGTAGCCCTCGATGAGGTGCATGGCGTGCTCGCCGAAGCGGGTGATATCGATCGGGCAATCTCGTACGCCACGATTGCCGGAACGCTGCCCCCTCGCGCCCGCCGTCGGCTCGACCCTACCGCCGTCGATGACATCATCGATCCAGACAGCCGCATCGCCATTGTGCGGGCGCGGGTCGAGGATCTCGGCTCCCGCACACTCGAAGGAGTTTATGACCGGGTTGAAAAGGGGCTCGCTGCGCTGGCGGCCTCGCGGCCCGGCTGGGAGTTGGACCTGGCAGGCATGTCGGTCGTGTCGGCCCGCAACATTCGCCAGCTGGTGAGCGATCTGGGCGCCAGCCTGCTGCTGGAAGTCGTGGTCATCGGCGGGATCATGGCCGTCGCCTTTCGCTCACTCCTCACCGGGGCCGTGAGCATGCTGCCCAATATCTTCCCGCTGTCGGTGATCGCCGCCGCCGTCGTGCTCTCCGGCCAGTTTCTCGATCCGGCCACCGTGATCGTTTTCAATGTCTGCCTGGGGTTGGCCGTCGACGACACTGTGCATGTCCTCGCCGCCCTGCGGCGGAATCAGAAAAAAGGAATCTCGATGGCCACGGCCGTCCGTCGCGCCATCGCTGAGACCGGCAACGCGGTGGTGATTGGTGGAGTCGTGCTCTGCGTTGGCTTCGCGGCCGTCACCGTGAGCAGTGTGCCCTCACTGGCCGGATTCGGTCGCCTCGCCTGCATGGCGGTGCTGGCCGCCACAGTCGCCGAGTTGGTGCTGCTGCCGGCGCTGCTCGTGGTCGCCAACGACTGGGCACAACGACTCGGCTACACCCGGCCCACCATGTCGGCCGTTTCCGCGACTACGTCGGCCACCGTCGCCACGGCGCGGATGATCTGATCCTCCGAGTGTTCAGCGGTGAGGAAAAATCGGATCCGGGCCGCCGACTCGCGGACCGCCGGATAGAGAATCGGCCGGGCGTTGATGCCCCGCTCAAGAAGCCGCTGTGACACGCGAATCGCCCGCGCCGAGCTGCCGACGATCACGGGAATCACCGGCGTGTCGCCGCTGGGGCCCGTGTCGAGGCCGGCGTCGATGGCGAGTTTCAAAAACAGCTCCGACCGCTCGCGAAGCACCGTCACCCGCCATGGCTCCCGCCGGATCACCCGAAGCCCTTCGAGGGCGGCCGCCGCGTTTGGCGGCGAGCAGGCGGTGGAAAAGACAAACGCCGGCGTGGTGTAGCCGAGATACTGGATCAGCCGCTCATGGCCGGCCAGATAGCCGCCCCCGGCTCCCAAGGCCTTGCTGATAGTGCCCATCCAGAGATCGCCAAGGGCGGGATCGATGTCGAAGAAGTCGCAGATGCCGCGGCCTTCGGGGCCCATCGTGCCCACCGAATGGGCCTCATCGACATAGAGCAGCGCATCATGCCGCTGCTTGACCTCGATGAAGGCCGGCAGATCGGGATAGTCTCCATCCATACTGTAGACGCCCTCGATCGCCACGACGACACGGCGGTAGTTGGGCCGTAGGTCGCGGAGCAGCGCATCGAGTTGCCGGTAGTCATTGTGGCGAAACGACCGGGTGGCCGCGGCTGAGGCGATCGCCCCCTGCACGATGCTGTTGTGGGCCAGTGCGTCATAGAGAATGAGATCTTCTTTGCCAAACAGGTGGCCGAAGACGGAGGCGTTCGTGCCATAGCCGCAGGGAAACACGACGGCTCGTTCCGTGCCGAGAAACGCCGCCAGCTCGGCATCCAGCTGATCGTGGATCGTGGTGTTGCCGCCAACCATCCGGCTCGCCGAAGCGCTGCAGCCGAAGCGATCGATCGCCTCCTTGGCCGCCTGCTTCACGGCGGGATGCCCGGCCAGCCCGAGGTAGTCGAAGCTCGTGAAGCTCACGGTATCAACGCCGTCGATTCGCGCGATGCGGCCCTGCACCGATTCGTTGGCCCGCAGAAATGGATTGTCGAGCCCCGCCACCCGCAGGCCTTCGAGCCGCTCTTCCAAAGCGGCGCACTCGGGAAAGGCATCGTCAACGACCGCAGGCACCGGGGTGGCCAGCTGCCGGTCACCGGCATCAAACATGCAGCTGGTCACGCAATCGATCAGGTCGCCACAGTTGTAGATGTTGGCCAGCCACTCCTGGCGAAACCGCATACCGTAGCGGCCCTCGAGCCGATGCACGGCATCGAGAAACCGGGCGTCGTCGATGCCGCACGAGGTAAGCGACGAATTCTCGGCGAGGACTCCTGCGGCCTGGGAGGGGCGAACCCGCGACAGTTCCTCAAAGACGATGCGGACGATCGTCGCCCGGCTCGCCGCAGCGGGGGATTCCCGATCGACCACGGCTCCAACTTCAACCATTGCATCCGCCATGGAAGGCGTCCTCCATTGACCGCATGGTGCACGGCCCAAGCCTCGGTTATAGGGGATCGCTCCGAAATCCGAATAGGTTGCGGCCCGCAGCGATCGGGCAAACCCTGCCGGCTGAAGAAAGTTAGCCGTTCAGGAGCTTCCGGAGCACAAACGGGAGGATCCCGCCGGAGCGGAACTGATCGAGTTCCACCGGCGTGTCGATCCGCGTTAGGCACCGAATCTCGCGCACGGAGCCCTCCGGCCGCGGGGGCGTGCCCACCCCCGGCGCCCCCGGCGCGAGGGCCTCAAACCGAGTGGGAAA
>JAYQOK010000027.1:5263-27893 GCA_038144795.1 Candidatus Kuenenia sp.
AATCTCGAGCACGGAGCCATCCGGCCGCGTGGCCTTCCCCACCACGGTCGCCCGCCGCGCGAGGCCATCAAACGGAATGTCAAACGTCTCCTCGCCGGTGAGGCCGAGCTTCTGCCAGGGCTCAGGCAGCACCAGCGGCAGCACGCCCATGCCGACCAGGTTCGAGCGATGGATCCGCTCGAAGCTCGCGGCCAGCACCGCCCGCACGCCGAGGAGCATCGTGCCCTTGGCGGCCCAGTCACGAGAACTACCGGTGCCGTATTCGGCACCGGCCAGCACCACCAGCGGCGTGCCGGCCGCCTTGTATTTCATCGCGGCATCATAGACCGGCATGATCTCGTCACCGGGCAGGAGCCGCGTCACGCCCCCTTCGGTGCCGGGGGCGAGGAGATTACGAATCCGGATGTTGGCAAACGTGCCCCGCGTCATCACGCGGTCATTGCCGCGGCGGGCGCCGTAGCTGTTGAAGTCGGCCGGGGGCACGCCGTGGTCGATGAGATACTGCCCTGCCGGGCTGGTCTTGGCGATGCTGCCAGCCGGCGAGATGTGGTCGGTGGTCACGCTGTCGCCCAGGGCGAGCAGCACCCGCGCTCCCCGCACGCTCTGCGGCGGCTCGGGCTCACGGGTCAGTTCGGCGAGGAACGGCGGCTCCTGGATGTAGGTGCTCGCCGCATCCCAGTCGTAGAGCTCACCGGCGCTGGTAGGCACGGCGTTCCAGCGGGGATTCGACTCCCACACGTTGCCGTAGCGGGCCTGGAATTGGGCGGGACCGACGCTCGCTGCCACGGTCTGCCGCACCTCCTCGGTCGTCGGCCAGATGTCCTTAAGAAACACATCGTGGCCATCCTTGCCCTGGCCGATCGGCTCGCGATCCAGGTCGATATCGGTCGTACCGGCCAACGCATACGCCACCACGAGCGGTGGGCTTGCCAGCCAGTTGGCCTTCACGAGCGGATTGACACGGCCTTCGAAGTTGCGATTCCCGGAGAGCACAGCCGCCGCCACGAGGTCGCCCTCGGTCACCGCCTTGGCCACCGGATCCGGGAGGGGCCCCGAATTGCCGATGCAGGTGGTGCAGCCGTAGCCGACAGTCTCGAAGCCGAGCGCATCAAGGTCCTTGTCGAGGCCCGACGTCGCCAGGTAATCGGTCACCACACGGGATCCTGGCGCGAGACTTGTCTTCACCCAGGGCTTGGTGGTGAGCCCCTTCGCAACCGCCTTACGGGCCACGAGGCCGGCGGCCACCATCACGCTCGGGTTGCTCGTGTTGGTGCAGCTGGTGATCGCCGCGATCACAACTGACCCGTGGTGGATCGTGGACGTGTGGCCGTTGCTGCCCGTGGCGTTGCCCTGCACCATGCCACTGGCCTCGAGGGCCTTCCCTTCCAGCGCGAAGCCTCGCTGGGCGGTCGGGGCGGTGAGGGCCGCGGCAAACGACTCCTTCACGCGGGTGAGCGGCACTCGATCCTGCGGCCGCTTGGGGCCGGCGAGGCTCGGCACAACGCTCCCCAGATCGAGCGACAGCCGCTTCGTAAACTCCGGGATCGGCGCGGCATCGGTGCGGAAGAGCCCCTGCTCCTTCATATACCGCTCGACGAGCGTCACCTGCTCTACCGGGCGGCCGGTGAGCCGCAGGTAGGCGAGCGTCTCGTTATCAACCGGAAAGAAGCCCATTGTGGCGCCATACTCGGGCGCCATGTTGGCAATCGTGGCCCGGTCGGCCAGCGACATGCCCGAGAGCCCCGGCCCGAAGAACTCGACAAACTTGCCGACCACCCCTTCCTTCCGCAGGATCTCGGTGACGGTGAGCACGAGGTCGGTGGCAGTCGCGCCGGCCGGCAGACTACCGGTGAGTTCGAAGCCGACCACCTCAGGAAGCAGGAGCGACAGCGCCTGCCCGAGCATCACGGCCTCGGCCTCGATGCCCCCCACGCCCCAGCCGACAACGCCGAGGCCATTGATCATTGTCGTATGGCTATCGGTGCCGACGAGTGTGTCGGGCACGGCCACCGGCAGCGTCCGCTTCCCACCCGGCTCGGGCTTGGCGGGGTCGCGGAGAAACACGCAGCCGGCTAGGAATTCGAGATTCACCTGGTGCACAATGCCGATCGCCGGCGGCACCACGCGGAAGTTCTGGAAGGCCTGCTGTCCCCACCGCAGGAAGGCATACCGCTCGGCATTGCGGGCAAACTCGATCTCGACATTCTTCTCCAGCGAATCGGCCGCACCGAAGAAGTCGACCTGCACCGAATGGTCGATGACCAGATCGACCGGCACGAGCGGATTGATTTTCCGCGGGTCGCCGCCGAGTCGCCGCATCGCCGCCCGCATCGCGGCCAGATCGACCACGCAGGGCACGCCCGTGAAATCCTGCAGCACCACGCGGGCCGGCTTGAAGGGAATCTCGGCCTCCGCCGGCCGGGCCGCGTTCCAGGAGGACAGCGCGCGGATGTCGGCCTCGGTCACCTCGTATCCATCGCAGGTCCGCAGCAACGCCTCGAGGATCGTGCGGAGCGAATAGGGCAAGCGGGAGGTGTTGGTGACCCCGGCATCATCGAGGGCCCGGATGCGGTGGAGCGTGGCGGGGCCGGAGCCGGTCTCGAAGGTGGTGCGGGCGGAAAAGGGGTCGACTGGGGCTGGCATGATGAAACCTGCGGAGGGCGGAAAAGCCGGGAACCACGCGGGGAACGCGGACGGAATCCAGAAGAATGCGGTAGCGTACCGCACGGCGACGGGCTTTCAGAAGTGGGCCACGTTCTGTCCGCAAATCCGGACAACTGGCAACGCAGTGTCTGGCAGGGAAGCGGCCAAGCAGGCCTGCTGAGGGACATATTTTGCGGCAAAAAACGGTTCCGCAAAAAAATCCAAAACAGCATTCGACACACAGTCAATCAGCGGGTATGATTCGAAAGTCGTGGGGAGAGCGTCCCGCGACGCAAACAAAACAACTGGATCTCTTCAGCGGCTGTTCCCCCCCAAAGACCCACACCTCGATAGCCGCTACCGGGCCCGTGGTTTCCCCAACCACGGGCCCTTTTCTTTGCGGTAATGGTTTTCCCGGCGGAAAACAGGGGTCGGCACCCGGCGGTACTGGTCAGTGTGTGTCCCAGTGTGTGGACGACGAACTGCTGGCGACGCTGATCAAACTGTGGCCTTCGCTGGCAAGACACGCCGGGAGTCAATCCTGCGGCTGGCCACCTCGCCCGCGGAATAGCCCGGGCAGCCGACAGGCAGACCGGGTGAGACACCCTCTGCCTACCGCTGCCCCGCCCTTGCACCAATCTCCATCATCTGTACGACCAGCAATACAACGGCCGCAAGCCCAAGCCAGTTCAGGAAAATGAACACTCAACGCCCCGCACCACATCCAGCGATAACGGGGCCATGCGTGAGTCTTTAACTGTGACGTCCTGCGGCTTTCGAACGGCCTCGGGGGTGCCGTTCGCCCTAGCGAATTTTGTCGCTGAACCGTTGGCGAACTCTCTCCGTATCTTTCTCTGGGCAAGGCCGTCTATGTGATTTGAAAGGGTCAGTCATGGCCACAAGAATCAAGGCGTCCCCAGTCTCTCATTTCTTCGATGAGCCCGCAAAGCCTGATGCTATTCTCGCTGCGCTAGCCCTTGCTCCCATGATCGGCTTCGTTCTCAGCCCGTCTTTTCATGTCGGGCGATTCATGGGCACGGTGACAGGCTATGTCGTCGCCATGGGCATCTGCTTCCTCGGAGCGCTACTCATCTCCATGAACCGCTATGGCGGCTACAAACGACCGTAGCCGTACAAGTGGGAAAAGCTCACTGGCGGGGGTATGTGAAGGGCATGGAGTCAGATGCCGACGGGCGGCGGCAGGTCCGAAGGGATGCCGCAACATGATCTTGAGCTTTGCCCGTTTCACCCGATCTCGCGTCGATCAAGCAGCGTGTCGATCAGCGCAGTTCGCGTGTCGATCGATGTCGTCTTCCGCCGGGCGGCCGGCTGCGCGAGGATCTCCCGCAGGCGCATCAGCCGACGGCCGCCCGACTGGGCGTCGTAACTGTTGAACGCGATCGTGAACCGCTGATCCGCCGGCACGGGCTCACCATCGCGAAGAATGGCCGTCGGCCTGCCTTTGTTGTCCCGCTTCACCGCAAACGACCAGAGCATACGGTCCGAGCGTTTGTCGTTGGCATCCTCAGCCAGCACATCAGCCAATTCACGGCCCGATAGCTCACCTGTCACCAGGAGGTTCTCATACGGAATGATCCGCCAACAATCGCCCACCGTGATCTGCCCCGCGGAAAGCGGCCCCGTAGCGAACGTGCCATGAAACACACTATCGACCGGGCTCCCGCTGCGGCGCAACGCCGCAGCGAAGCTCTCACACAACAGCTGCCCGAGCGGTGAGTCGCGGCCTTCGCCTGGAATCTCGCGACTGGCCCGCGCCACCGGCCGGGCCAGTTCCTCAGCCGACGCGGCGAGATCGGGCCGGGCTACCTGCATC
The DNA here is from genome assembly GCA_038144795.1 of Candidatus Kuenenia sp. Lineage (GTDB taxonomy): Bacteria > Planctomycetota > Planctomycetia > Pirellulales > UBA1268 > CACORA01. The sequence continues at coordinate 9,741 of JAYQOK010000027.1, forward strand.
ACGAGCGGATCGGCGGCAAACCGGTCGTCCATCAACAGTGTGTAGACCCGCCGATCGACCAACTTGCGGGTGACGAGATCAAAGGTCAGATCAACTCGCCCGCAGTGAATCCCGTGGTAACTGGCCTGCGAGCAGAGCGTGCCGTGCAGCATCCAGGCCGGCTTGTTCTGGTGCGAATGGCCGGCCAGGTAGATATCGATGTCCTTTGCCTCACGAAGCAGTTCGCGGACCGGGTTGGCATAGTCGTCGTTGAACCGCCAGCCCATGTGTCCGATCACCACGATCGCATCGGGCTTCTCCGTCTTCGCCTCCGCCACTGCCGCGGCCAGCGACTGGAGCGGATCGACTGGCGTTACCCCGTCGAGCAGTTCCGGCGGCAGCCACGACTTCAGGCCGGGGGTGATCAGGCCGACAAGGGCGATCCGAAAGCCGCCAACCTCGCGGATCGTCCACGACCGCACATTCTGCCACGCCCCGTCGAAGCCCCCGGGCGTCTTTCCTCTCCGCACAAGGTTGGGGGCGCGCCCGTGGGCCGGAGGTGTGTCGAGAAGCCCAGCCCCGGCCGCCCGCCCCCCCGCAAAGTGGTGAGGGCCTCCGGCCCCCAGTCAAAGTCGTGATTGCCCAACGCCCAGGCGTCGTAGCCCAGCCGATTGAAGAGGTCGATCATGAGCCGGCCATCGCTCCGCAGGCTCGTCGCAGTGCCCTGCACGACATCGCCGACGTCGACCGTGAGCGAATGCGGAGACATCCGCCGCCACTCGCGAATGCAGGTGGCGCACCGCGCCAGCCCGCCGACATCGTCGAGCCCCTCGTAGGTGCTCGACGGAAGGATATGGCCATGCAGATCGGTCGTATGAAAGATCGAGACGGTCCGGGCGCGGCCAAGTTCGTCGGCCTGGAGGATGGCCGCCGGATCGAGCCAGGCCACCCCTGCCACCGCCCCGACTCCTGACAGGAAATCACGACGCCTCATCATGGTAATGAGTGTACCGCCGGCATCCCCGTTTCCCGAAGGTGCATGGTGAGAATTCGCTTCAACTCCGCGACCGTATCGGGATGATGGTGCACCTTCGTATGGCTAGCTGGCACCACCAATTCGCTGCAAACGCCTTCGATCCTGGCGCTGGCCACCGGCACGACGCAATCATCGGGGCCCGATAGCAGGGAATGGTGTGCCTTGCCGATGATGCTGTGGGTGGTCACCCAGCACGGAATGCGAAGCCCCCGCACCGCTCGTAGGACGGGAGCAGTGGGCTCCAGAATATCGATAGTCGTGGGGAGTTTCTTCTCAAAATAGGGCCAGAAGGCATCGGGGTTCAGTGCAACCACCTCGTCATGGATCTGCGTTGGCGCCGGCGGGGGCTGCACGGTGACCGACGCCAGCCGGCCCACGCCCCGCGACGCCAGCCCGGAGCCCTCGTGAGGCGTGGCGATGAACACCACCCGCTTGATGAAGGGCGAGGGCTCGAAAAAGAAGGCGTTGCGGACATAGCTGCGATGCTCGGGCGGGATCACGATCTGCTCAAACGGTCGGCAGGCGATCGAATCCCACACAGCCGTTCCCGAGTCGACAACCTGGAGCTTCGCATGAAGGCCACCCATGCTGTGGCCCACGAGCACGAGATTCTGCAGGGCGGGATCGGTTCCCTCTGGATCGAGCCTCCGGACAGCCGCCCGCAAGTCCCGGCGGAGAATCGAGGCCGAGGTCATGAAGGCGCCGCCTGTGGGATAGTGAAACAGCCACGGCTCGAATCGCCGGTGAAACGTCGGCCAGGTCCGCAGTTCGTTGAGCATGTCGAACCACGTCCCCTCGTCACTCGCCAGCCCGTGGATGAACACCACTGGAATCCGGCCGGGCTGGTGCGGCTCCAGAAACTCGAGCCGGGGCACCGTATCGCCATCGCCATACGGCTGGAGAAACGAGAGCACATTGTCCCGGGGCATGCCGGCCAGCATGTCGAGAAGCGGCATCGTTAGATCGGCCGCGAGGTGGGGCCGCACCGGCCCGATATGCACGGCCGCGATCTCTATCGGATTGGCTAGGTCGAGGATCGCCGCCGCTGGATCACGAGCCAGCGGGCCGGCAAACTTCTGGAAGATGTTGAGGTCCCCCGGCATGTCGAACCGCAGCACGGCCGTGACCGCCAGCGACTGCCGCTGTGGAGCGAAATCGGCGTCAGCGGCTCCCTGGCCACATTTTTTAACCCGGATCACCACCGGCACCCCGAGCCCGCTGCGGACATGCTGCCGGGTGATCCGCTTGTCAGCCGGCGGGCAAAAGGCCTCAATCGATTCGATTTCACAGTCGGCAATCGGCAGCGACTTGCCGATCACCGGCACGCAGATTGTTTTCCACTTCGGGCCGATCCAGAGGCCCTGCGGGGTGAGCCGGCCCGAGGCTTGGGCCGCTTCAAGGAGGCCGGCGAGTGACTCGTTGTAGAGTTCTCCCGCCTCGAGAAGCACATCGGGCGATCCGGGGCAGGTCCAGATTGCATTCCAGGCCGCCTCGCAGGCGGCGTAATAGCCGTCGGTGGCGTGGCAATCATGATGCTTCGCGAGATCGTGGGCCGCCGCGGTATATTCCCGCGCGTGGCGAAGGAATGTCCGCGCCTCGACCAGCGGCGTCTCTCGTTGCGGCGCCGGCGGGAGTTCGATGGCCGACGCGGATCCAGGCCACGACAACACCATGCCTACTGCGGTCGCCGCCATGCCGACGCATCGAATTCGACGGCAGCGGTGCACCATGAGAAACCCTCACGGTGTTCATCGGCCGTCGGGCCACCACCGCGGCCGCGCGATCAGCACCAGCCGCACGGGCGATCCAAACCCCGCACTTTCACACGCGGGCGTGTTCCTCGGCGACCAGTTCGAGGTCGCTGGCCAGGTATTTCACGGCGGCGGTCGGCCCGAGGTTGAAGTAGACGCGGCCATCGGTATGCCACCGTGTACCGTCATGAAGAAACTCGGCCGTGGCCGCGCGGACGTTGGACACGGCCTCCACCTCTTCCATGCCGCCCCCCTCAATGGCCTCAAAGCTCACTTCGATCGCCACCAGCGCCTTGAGACGTCGCGTATGCCGATCCCGGGCGTAGATCACGTCATCGTCGAAATCGACATCGACCCACCGCAGCCCGCGCGGCTTGCCGGTCGCAGCCGCCCGCTCGATAAACTTCGCCTCGAGCTGCTCCCGCTGACGGTGAAAATCACGCTGGGCACGGGCCAACCACTCAGCCTGTCGCGCCGCCCGTAGCGGCCGCAAGGCGATCGAGATTGCCACGCCGGCCAGCACCGAGGCAATAAGGGTGCCGATCATGTACAACGCACTGGTCATGCTCGACACTCCCGGGCGCTCGAGAAAGATTTACGGAGGGGGTTGCGAAAAGAGTCATCGCGGCCGCCACCCGATTTAACGAAGTGTATGACAGCCGGGTCCATAGTCAAAAACAGAGGATTTATCGCCGACCCATGAGCCGTTCCCGTCCCCTCCGGCTGGGAGCCCACCAGTCGATTGCCGGCGGCCTCACGAAGGCCGTCGACCGCGCGGTCGAAACCGGCTGCGAGTGCCTGCAGATTTTCACCCGTAACATCAACCAGTGGAAGGTATCGCCGCTCAATCCAGCCGATGCCGCCGCGTTTCGCGTGGCGGTGAAGACGGCAAATCTCGACCCGGTCGTGGCCCACGATTCCTACCTGATTAATCCCGCCTCGGCCGACCCTGCCCTGCGGAAGCAGTCGATCAGCGGGCTGGTCACCGAATTGGAGCGGGCCGACATTCTGGGGATTCGCTGGGTGGTCGCCCATCCAGGGGCGGCCGGCCAGCAGCCGATCGCCCGGGCCGTGGCGCGAGCGGCCGATGGGATCGCCCAGGCACTCACCCGCACTAAGCGGCTCACCGCCGGCATTCTCATCGAGACGACGGCCGGGCAAGGTAGCTGCCTCGGGGCGACCTTCGAGGAGATCGGTGCGATGCTCGAGCGGATCGATGCCAAGCCGGGCCTCGCCAGTCGGGTGGGCGTCTGCCTCGACACATGTCATGTCTTCGCCGCCGGGTATCCACTGGCGCCGAAGGCGGCCCTCGACGAGACGGTGAAATCGTTCGACACGCTCATCGGCCTCGAGCGGCTTGTCGTCATCCATGCCAATGATTCCAAGCGAGAATGCGGCTCCCGCGTCGACCGGCACGAGGCAATCGGCAAGGGCAAGATCGGCCGTGAGGCCTTCCGGCTGATCGTCAACCACCCGAAGCTCAAGAAGATCCCGATGATCCTGGAGACGCCGAAGGAGGGCCCCGACGGCAAGCCGACGCCAGCCGCGGACCGGCAGAACCTCGCCCTGCTCCGGAAAATGGCCGGAAACTGACTGACGCGACTTGTTTTTGATGAATCAAAACATATATTTTGATTCATCAAAATATATGGAGTTGCGTTATGGGCACCTGCCGACGGCTGCCTGCTGGTCCTCGATCACGGGCCGGCTTTAGTCTCGTCGAGCTGTTGGTCGTGATCGCCATCATCGGCGGCCTCGTCGGCCTCCTCCTGCCCGCGGTGCAGGCGGCTCGTGAGGCGGCGCGGCGGTCGAGCTGCTCCAACAACGTGCGACAGTTGGGGCTCGCCCTCCATGGGCATCTCGACAGTCGCCGCTCTTTCCCGTCTGGCTACGAGGTCGATCCGGCGGCCAACGACCGCGATCCCGCCACCCTCGATGCCTCGCCCGGCACCGGCTGGGGAATGGCAATCGCCCCGTATGCCGAACTGCTTGAAGTCAGCAGTGCCTACGAAGCCAATGTTCATGCCGGAAAGGGCGTTGGGCATCCTGACAACGCTGGCATCGTCAGCCGCCCGCTGCCGGGGTATCGCTGTGCCTCATCAAATGGCCCCCGGGAGGCATTCATCGTGCTCGCGGAAAGCGGGACGCCACTGGCAGGAAACATCCTCCTCGGCCGGAGCGACTATGTGGCCAATGCGGGCCATGAGGAACCATGGGGCATGGATCCGCCTCTCGCCGACTGGAGCTCGATCGCCAACGGGCCGCTCTATCGCAACTCGCGGCTACGGCCAGCCGCGGTCACTGACGGCCTCTCCAAAACCGCCTTTTTGGGCGAGCATTCCCAGGCGCTCTCGCAAAAATCCTGGGCCGGCGTCGTCCCGGACGGGTTCAGCCATCCCACCGATTTCTTCAAGACTGCGGTGGGAACCACGCCAGATCCGGCCGCGACATTCGTTCTCACGCACAGCGGGCCGGCAGTCGGCGAGTTGTCGATCATTCATCCACCGAACGATCCTGTGGGCCATGTCTGCCAGATGTTTTCCGAACACCCCACCGGGGCGAACATCGTGCTCGGTGACGGCAGCACCCGGTTCGTATCGGCCTCGATCAGCCATCCGATCTGGGCGGCTCTGTGCAGCATCGACGGAGGTGAGACCGATGTCGCACCATGGTGATCCGCCCCTCCCATCGCCCCGACAGCATGAGGCCCTTCTCTGGCAGAGGGCCGCCGCTGCGGTGCTGATCGTCGGGCTGCTGCTGGGGTGCGGGCATTCTCCCCAGGTGCCATTCGAAAACCTTCGCTATTCGGCCGCGCTCTTGACGGCCGCCAGTAGTCGCAGCCCCGAACAACTCGACCGCGTCGCCGCAGTCATTGAAGACGACTCCCGCAACGGTCGCTTGAGCGATCAGGAATGCGCCGCCTACGACACAATCATCACCACGATGCGAGCCGGCCGCTGGGACGACGCCGAAGCCGCATGTCGCCAGTTCCGCAAGGCGCAGCTCCGCCGCTAGCGTTCACGAGGGAGACTTGTTTGGCCCAGATAGGGATGGGCCTCCAACGCATCGCCGGCGGCCGTGACTCGCGGGTCGCCGGTCGCCGCCAACCCCTTATCGAGCCGCGTGGCGAGCGTGGCTTTCGCTTCGGCGTAGCGTGGCTCCGCGGCGACGTTGACCAACTGCCCCGGGTCGTTCTTGAGATCGTAGAGTTCCTCCGCCGGCCGCGGGGCAAACGCGAAGTCAAAAAAAGGTTTGAACGCAGCCTCGTCGTGATGATCGACCAGGAATCGTTTCGTCGGGCTGTCGTCACAGTCGGCAAAGCCCATGCCCTTCGTCGAGCCTGTCGGGCAGCCGCTCGGCCAGCGATCCGGGGCGAAATTCTTGATGTAGAAAAAGTCGGCGGTTCGGATCGCCCGCATCGGATAGCCCCCCACCGACGGCGCCTCTTGGGCGGGCGTATGCCGCTCGCGGCCGACGAGCACATGATCGCGGGCGGAATCGACCTGGCCCGATCCTTCAGCGGCGAGCAGCGTCATGAGCGACACTCCGGTCATGACCGATGGACGGGTGATTCCCGCCGCCTCCAAAAACGTCGGGGCGATGTCGGCGAGCGACACCAGGTCGGTCATGCGTCGTCTAGGCTTCACCACGGCCGGCCAGCGGATCGCCAGCGGCACATGCGTGCCTGAGTCGTAGAGATGACATTTATGTCGCGGAAACGGCATGCCATGGTCACCGGTGATCACGACGATCGTGTTTGCCGCTTCGCCCATCTCATCCAGCACGGCAAGGGCCGCGGCCACGTCGCTATCAAACCGCTGCACCTCGAAGAGATAATCGGCCAGATCGTCTCGCACGACATCGCAGTCGGGCAGGTCGGCCGGCACGCGGACCTGCGCCGGGTCGATGCCGGCCTTCCTCCCGCTGCCGGCCTCATACGGCCGATGCGGGTCACTCGCGCCAAGCCAAAAGCAAAAAGGCCTGCCCGCAGGCCGCGCGGCGAGAAATTCACGAAACCCTTTTTTGACGGGCTCGCCCGCCGGATGCCGTGAGCGGCCCAGCCGCTTCCAGTCGCCAGGCCCCCAGGCCTTCCGCCAGTGGCCCACGTGATAGCCGGCGTCCTCGAGCAGCAACGGGTAGACGGGATGCTCCGGAGCCAACGAACTCCAGAGGTTCGCCCCGGCACCAAGACGCCAGTGCATCTGCCCGGTGAGAATCGAATTGCGAGACGGCGTGCAGGATGGCGAGGTGACGAAGGCATTCTCAAAGAGCACGCCTTCACGGGCCACTCGGTCGAAGGCCGGCGTCTTGACCACGGGATCGCCGTAGGCCCCGGCATCGGGCCAGCCCCAGTCATCGGCGATGCAAAACAGAATGTTCGGCCGCGATGGCGGAGCGGCCACGGCGGCGGCCTGAGCGCTCCCCACCATCAGGAGGCCGGCCAAGCCAACGCCCCTGACGAGCCCAGCGAAAGCCGGCATACGGTTTTTCGACATTGACAACTTCTCCACAAGCATTTCAGGGGCGTCCAGTCAGAAGAATAGCGTACCATGCCCCCTCACCCATCATCCTGAAGGTATCGATCGCATGTTACGGTCACCCGGCCTGCTGCTTCTCGTCAGCGCGTCCCTCGCCGCCCCTGCGACCGGGCAGGCCGCTGGGGCCGACCGCATCGTCTACGGTGGTTCGATCGTCACCGTCAATGCGGCCCAACCGACAGCCGAAGCCGTGGCGATCACGGGCGGCACGATCGTGGCGGTGGGAACAAAGGCCGACGTGATGAAAAAGGCCGCTCCACAGACAGTCCTCACCGACCTCCGCGGCCGCACGCTCGTGCCCGGATTCATCGACGGCCACAGTCATTTCTTCTCATGCATCGACGTGCAAACGGAGGCGCTGTGCGCTTCGCCACCGGCCGGCCCTTGCCGGACCGTTGCCGATGTGATCGCCCAGCTGAAGAAGCTGCAGACAGTTCGCAAGATTCCTGCCGGTGGGTTCGTTCTCGGCTACGGCTACGATCCCGACCTGCTCGTCGAAAAGCGGCCGCCCACCAAGCAGGAACTCGACTCGGCGTTCCCAGACAACCCCGTCATGATCGTGCATGTATCGAGCCACGGGGCCATGCTCAACTCCAAGGCGCTCGCTCATTTCGGTATCTCGGCCGCCACACCGACGCCGTCGGGGGGAGTGATTGGCCGTGAACCGGCCTCGCAGGAGCCCTCCGGGCTTCTCTTCGAGACGGCATTCCTGCCGATCTTCGCGAAGCTTCCGGGCCCATCGCCCGACGAGCAGTTGCAGCTCCTTGCCAGTGGCCAAGACTACTACGCCCGTGCCGGCATCACGACGGCCCAGGAGGGGGCGACCATGAAGCAACAGTACGATCTGCTCCGCGTCGCCGCCGACCGTGGGCTGCTCGAGATCGATATCGTCGCCCTCCCGTTCATCACCGAAATCGATGAGATCTTCGCCGGGAAGCCGCCAACGACCGAGAAGGAATACCGGGGCCGGCTCCGGATCGGCGGAGTGAAAATCGTGATCGATGGCTCACCGCAAGGAAAGACAGCCTTCTTCACGTCGCCCTACCTCACCGGCGGACCCGCTGGAGAAACAAACTGGCGGGGCGAGCCGTCCTTCCCGCAGCCGGTGCTCAATGACATGTTGAAAAAAGTCTACGACGGCGGGGCCCAGCTGTTCGTTCATGTCAACGGCGATGCCGCGATCGACAACTTCCTTGAGGCCCATCTCGCCGCCTCTGGTGATGCCCCCGCTCGTGATCGCGGCACCGTCGGAGTCCATTCGCAGTTCATCCGCCGCGATCAACTCAACAAGTATCGTGAGTGGAAGATCACACCGTCATTCTTCACGATTCACTGCTTCTATTTTGGCGATGTGCATCTGGCCAATCGCGGGGCGGCGCAGGCCGACTTCATAAGCCCCATGCGAACCGCCCGCGACATCGGTCTGCGGCCAAGTAATCATACCGATTTCAATGTCGCCCCGCTCGACCAGATCTTCACGATCCACACGGCCGTCAACCGCGTGTCGCGGTCGGGCCGCGTCATGGGCACCGACGAAAAGGTAACACCGCTCGCAGCGTTGGAGGCGATCACGATTGACGGCGCGCGGCAATACCGCGAGGAGGATCGCAAGGGCTCGATCGAGGTGGGCAAGCTGGCCGATCTCGTGATTCTCTCGGCCAATCCATTGGCGGTGCCGCCCGACACGATCAAGGAGATCCGCGTCGAGGAGACGATCAAGGAAGGCCGGACCATCTGGCCTCCGGCCAAGAGCCGCTGAGTGCCGAAGGTCTGCCGCTCGTTCCCGGCCGGCCGCTACCGTTCCGGCGGTATCTCGCTGCCGTGCGGGTCGCTCGCCTGCCAGCCCAGATCGGCCTCGATCTGGCGACGTACACCGGCTCCCAGATGGTGTTCCATCCACTCCGCCGGCGGATGGAGATGATCGACCGGCAGATTGGCATGCCGCCCCAGCCAAGCTTCCCAGAGCCGGTGGGACCGCACGATCATTTCGGCGGCGGGTCGGGCCCGCGGAGCGAGGGCCCAGCGGCCTTCGTTCCGCTGCAGGCGACCGGCAACCAGGAGCCAGCTTCTCGCGAGCCGGTCGATGATCCCGTGAGGCGGCGCCGCCACCGCGCCGGTGCCCGCAGCCTCTTCCTGCCTCCAGACCGCCGCCAGCTGATCCTCGCAGGCCACCCGCCACCTCAGCCAGGCCCGCCCCACGCCCCGCGCGAGCAGCCCTTCTTCCGGAGCGAGGACGACCGCCAGCATGTATTCGAGGCCGAGGACTACCGCGATCATGCCGGCTGCATTGGTGTTCCACTTCCAGGCGGCGAGATACCCGACCACGGAGCCGATGATGGCCAGCACCACCGCCACGGCCATCACGACCGAGAGCCGACGGCCAAGCAGTTCGGCCGCCGCCGCCGGTACGACGAGCATCGCCACGACGAGGATCGCCCCCACCGCCTCGAAGCCGGCTACGGATGTCATCGCCGCGGCGGCCAGCAGCGACATCGTCGCCGCGGCCACAGGCATACCAGCCGCTCGGGCAGCCTCGGCATCAAACGCCACAAACACCTGCAGCCGCCACGAAAGGAACAGCCCGGTGGCAACGACCGCCAGGACGGAGAGGCCCGTGGCAAACGCCCGTGGCACCTCGCGGCCTCCGATCGAGATCGTGTCAAACGGTACGAGTTCGAGGATGCCATAGAGCACGCAGCCGGGGTCGAGATCGATCCGCGAGGCGGCCGCCGTCACCAGCACCACCCCGACGGCGAAGAGCGTGGTGAAGACGATGCCCGCCCCCGCATCCTCGGCCACGCCCACACCATCCCGCAGCACCTGCGTGAGCCATACGGTCACGAGCGCCGCCGCCACCGCCCCCACGATCACAAGCGGTCCGCCCGGCCGGCCACCGGCGAGCACCGCCACCACGATGCCCGGCAGCACGGCATGGCTGATGGCGTCACCGAGGAGGCTCATCCGGCGGACCACCAGCAGTGTGCCCACCATCGCGGCGGCTGCCGATACGACGGCCGCGGTGGCTATTGCCCAAACATGCATTGGACCGATCGCGGAAACAATTTCACCAATAGTCATGCCGCCTGCCGGGCCGGCCGCCACCGCGCGGCCACGGCCGAAACGGCAAAGATCGTGGCGGTCACCAGCACGATCACCGGCCCCGTCGCCAGCCGGGGCACGACGGCGCTGATCGCGACGCCCGCCACCGCGCTCACCAGTCCGATGCCGCCGGCGAGCATGAGCATCGTGCCGAGTCGGTCGGTCCATTGCCGCGCCGCCACCGGCGGAATCACGACCAGCGCCGTCACGAGTACCGCGCCGGCCGCCGGCAGCCCCACCACCACCATCACGGCCACAAGCACCACGAGTAGATAATCAAGGACCGTCACCGGCCAGCCTGCCGCCGCCGCGAAGTCGCGATCAAAGGCAACGAGCGTCGCCTCCTTCAGCAGCAGCATCACCACCGCCACGGTTGCCAGCGACACGCCCGCCAACACAGCGGCATCGCGGGCCGTGAGCGCCGCCGTGTGCCCAAGCAAAAAGTTTTCGAGCCCTGCGCTGCCGGGGATGCCGCGGGCCGTCATCCCAGCCACGAGTGCGATCCCACCACCAAAGCCGACACTGAGCACGATCGCGGTGGCCGCATCGTCACGGGTCCGCGTCCATCGCCGCATGAGCACGAGGGCGAGGAGGCCGGCCAGTGCCGCGATAAACCCACCGATCAACAGCGTGGGCAGGTCGCGGCGGCCCGTCACCACCAAGGCGGTCGCCACTCCGATGAGCGTGACATGCGCCGCGGCATCCCCCACGAGGGCCCGCTTCCGCAACACGCTCAGGCTGCCCACCACGCCGGCGGCGCAGCCCACCGCCGCCGTGCCTGCAGCCACGATCAAGGTGTTGTAGGCGAGCAGGCCAGAGAGATCGATGGCGGCCAGCGCGACACCACCCAGCACGGGGCCGATCATGGCGTGCGGCTCCGGCGTTGCACGGCGCGGCCCACCTCATCGAGCACATCGATGGCTCCGGCATAGGTCCGCCGCAGGTTGTCGGGCGTGAGTGTCTCGCGGGTCGGCCCGGCGGCCACGAGCCGCATATCAATGAGGGCGACCGCATCAAACCAGTCGGTCACAGCCCGCAGATCATGATGCACCACGATCACGAGTTTGCCCGCCTCCCTCAGGCCCGATAACACCGCGAGAATCTGCTCCTGCGACCGGGCATCAACCCCGGCCATCGGCTCGTCCAAAAAATAGACGTCGGCCTGCTGGGCCAGCGCCCGCGCGAGAAACACCCGCTGCTGCTGCCCGCCGGAGAGCCTGCCGATCTGCCGGCCGGCCAGATCCTGGAGCCCCACGCGAGCCAGGCTCTCTTGGGCCACCGCCCGCTCCGCCCCCCCCGGCCGCCGCAGCCAGCCCAGGCGGGAGTAGGTGCCCATCAGCACGACATCCATCACGCTGACGGGAAAATCCCAATCCACCGTCTCCCGTTGCGGCACGTAGCCGACCCTCCGTCGCACGCGATCGAGCGGCTGGCCAAAAAGCCGCACCGAGCCACCTGCCAAGGGCACCAGCCCCAGCGCCGCCTTGAGCAAGGTGCTCTTTCCGGCGCCGTTCGGCCCCACGACACCGAAGAGACACGGCTCGGCGATCGTGAGATCGATGTTCCAGAGGACGGGCCGCCGACCATAGGCGACTGTGACGTCGTGAAATTCCACCAGCGGAGCCGATATTGCCATGCTTACTCCCGATCGTCGACCGAGTGCAGCTGTTCGCCAGCTTCTGCGGCACCAAGGCCCGCCACGAGCACGTCAACATTCGCTCGCAACGCGGCCTCGAGCGTGGCGGCATCGCTCTCCGGGCCACCGAGCGCATCGGAGTAGAGTCGCCCCCCGAGCCGCACGACATGCCCTTGCGCGCGAGCCCCCTCCCGCAGGGCGGTCACGTTGCGATCGGCTACGCTTGTCTCCACAAACACGGCTGGCACGCCGCGAGACACCACGAGATCGACGAGCCGATTGATGTCGTTGAGCCCGGCCTCGCTTTCGGTGCTCGTGCCCTGAATGCCGACCACGTCGAGGCCATACGCGCGGCCGAAGTAGCGAAAGGCGTCATGCGAGGTCACGAGCACTCGGCGTGATTCCGGGATCGCGGCGATCCGATCCCGCACGGCCCGATGGAGCCCCGCCAGCCGCTTGCGATACTCGGCGGCCGCCGCTTCGAATCGTGGGCGGGCTGCCGGCACGATCTCGGCCAGCGGGTCGATCACCGCCGTCGCGCAGGTCGCCCATAGCGTGGGATCAAACCAGACGTGTGGGTCGTAGAGATCTGCTGCAACCCTGATGAGGCGGTCTTTCGGAATCGCCTCGGCCACCGCGACCACCCGCTTGCGTCGCGCGAGCCGGTCGAGCAGCGCCGCCAGTTTGCCCTCCAGATGCAGCCCCGAGGCGATGACCAGATCAGCCCGGGCGAGCCGATCGGCGTCGCGAGGCGTCGCCTTGAACGAATGCGGATCGACGCCCGGCCCCATCAGGCAATCGATCTCCACGGCGTCGCCGGCCACCTGTTGCACGAGATCGGCCACGATCGTCGTGGTCGCCACCACCCGCGGCCCGGCCGCCTGTGCCTCCAGGGCCCAGACTGCCGAGACGACGAGCCCGACCGAAAGGCTCACTGGCACCAGGCGTTTTGACGACCCAAAATTCATTTTTTGATCCGTCAAAAGCATATGCTCCCCGCGCCGGTCTCCGCAATCGACACGGTCGCCCCGAATCGCAAAAACGGGCGGAGGAAAAAAATCACCGGCGCGTTGACCAAAAAAGAGGTCATTCTTATTGTCAGAGCAGTTTTAAAACCTCGAAGACCTATTGGGCACCCGATGGGATCGACCTATTTCAAGCGGTTCCGTATGGAGGTTGACCTGCGGCGGGATTCCCCGGTCGCTGGGCCTGCCACGCTGCCGCCCGGGTATCGCTTCGTGCCCTGGAATGAAGCCCTGCTTGACGTTCACGCCCGCACGAAGTTTCGCTCGTTTCACGACGAGATCGATGCGGTCGTCTTTCCCTGCCTCGGGGAACTCGACGGCTGTCGCCGACTGATGCGGGAGATTCGCAACAAGCGGGGTTTTCTGCCTGATGCCACCTGGCTGGTGGCCTTTGGCAGCGGGCCCGAGGGCCTCTTGTGGTGCGGTACGATCCAGACGGTGGTCGCCTCGGGCGGCGTGGGCACGGTTCAAAACATCGGCGTTGTCCCAAGTCATCGCGGCCTCGGTCTTGGCACCTCGCTTCTTCAACAAGCCATGGCGGGCCTCCGGTTCCACGGCATTCCGCGCGGCTCACTGGAAGTTACCGCCGAGAATTCACGGGCAGTGCGTCTCTACCAGCGGCTCGGGTTTCGACGGAGCAAGACCGTCTACAAGACGGTTGATCCGTCGGGGGCCAAGGCGGCCTTGCCGACGGCCGCCATCGAACTGGCCGGCGTCGCCGAGCCGGCTGTCCTCTGATACGACCCGCTGGGACAGTTGATCGGCCTAATGGCGAAGCAGACTTTCCATTCAACGACGCTCGACAATGGCATCGTGCTTGTGGGCGAGGAATTGCCCGGCCTGGAGTCGGTCGCGATCGCCTTTCATGTGCCGGCCGGCGCGGTGTACGACCCTGCCGGCGGCTCGGGGTTGGCTACCCTCACCGGCGAGATGATGATTCGCGGTGCCGGCGACCGCAGCGGCCGGCGGATCGTCGATGATCTCGAGGGGGCTGGCGTGCAATGGTCGCAGGGGGTGAGTACGAGCCATGCGAGCTTCTCCGGCGGAATGGTCGCGCGACAGTTGCCCACCGCCCTACCGATCTACGCCGACATTCTCCGCCGCCCTCTGCTCGACGCCGAGGAACTGGAGAAGGCCCGGCAGGTCGTCCTGCAAAACCTCGCCGGCATCGAAGACGATCCATCGCACATGGCGATTTCTGCGTTGCGCCGGCTGGCCTATCCGGCCCCTTGGGGAATGCCGGCCGAGGGGCTGACGGCCGACGTAGAACGACTCACGATCGACGCCGTGCGGTCGTTCGTGGCCGGCCATGTGCGGCCACACGGCACGATCATCGCCGTGGCGGGCCGCATCGAGTGGGACGACGTCGTGCGTCGCATCGACGCCTTGCTCGGTGACTGGGAGGCCGCCGCCCCCGCGGCCGTGACGACGCGATCCCGTGGCCCCCGCGTGCAGCATGTGGCTCATGATTCGCAGCAGACCCACATCGCGCTGGCCTGGTCGATCCCGCCGTATCGCGACGAGGCCTCCTATGAGGTCAACGCGGCGCTGGCGATCCTCGGTGGTGGCTCGAGTTCGCGGCTCTTCACGGAAGTCCGTGAGCGGCGTGGCCTCTGCTACAGCGTCTCGGCCGGCTCCCACACCCACCGCGACTTCGCCTCGGCGGTTTGCTACGCCGGCACCACTGCCGCGCGGGCCCAAGAAACGCTCGACGTGATGCTTGCCGAAATTGCGAGGCTCCCCGGGTCGATCGATCAGGCGGAGCTCGATCGCGTGAAGGCACGCGTGAAGAGCGGCCTTGTCATGCAGCAGGAATCGAGCGCCGCACGGGCCGGTGGGATTGCCCGCCAGTGGTATCACCTCGGCCGCGTCCGCCCGCTCGAGGAAGAGCTCCGCCGGCTCGACGCGCTAAGCGTCGACTCGATCGAGCGGCAACTCGCCGACCATCCGGCTGCCGATCTCACCGTCGTTTCGCTGGGCGCCACGCCCCTGGAGGTGCCCGATGCAGTTTCTGCATGAGACGCTCGACAACGGGCTCGAGGTGGTGGCGGAGTGTTCCCCGGGAGCCGTGTCGACCAGCGTCGGTTTTTTTGTCGGCGCAGGGGCGCGGGATGAGACCGACGCCCTCGCCGGCGTGAGTCACTTCCTTGAGCACATGACCTTCAAGGGCACGGCCGACCTCTCGGCCGACGAGATCAACCGCCGCTTTGACCAGATGGGCGCCAGCGCCAACGCCTTCACCAGCGAGGAAGACACCGTCTACTACGCCGCCGTCCTCCCAGAGCAGCAGCACGACGCCGTCGACCTGATCGGCCGGATGATGCGGCCGGCACTCCGTGAAGAAGCCTTCGACACAGAGAAGCTCGTCATCCTGGAAGAGATCCGGATGTACGACGATCAGCCTCCCTTCGGCGCCGACGACCGGTGTCGCGCCGCCTACTTCGGCCACCACCCACTGGCTCGCAGCGTGCTGGGCACCGTGGAGTCGATCGAGCAGTTGCCGGTGGCCGGGATGCGTGACTACCACCGCCAGCGATACGCGCCTGGCAACATCGTGCTGGCCGCCAGCGGTGCCGTCGATTTCCCCGCGCTAGTTGAATCGGCCAAGCGGCTCTGCGGCGATTGGGAGCCGGTGCCCCTGCCCGAACGCTGTCAGGCGGCCACGGGGCTGCCAGCCGCGTCGACCACAGAGCACATCGTGCGGCCGACCGCGGCGCTTGAATACGTCATCCGCATGTCGGCCGGACCGTCGGCCGACGACGACGCCCGCTGGGCGGCCAAGATGCTGGCGATCGTGCTCGGCGACGACTCGGGCAGCCGGCTCTACTGGGAACTGGTCGATTCCGGTGCCGCCGAGCATGCCTCGGTACACCACTACGAATTTCTCGATGCCGGCCTGTTCGGCACGCAGCTCTCCTGCGACGCCGCCGATGCCGAGCCGCTCCTGGAGCAGATCCTCGGCATCTACCGTACGGCGGCGACAGGCGGCATTACCCGTGACGAATGGGAACGGGCCCGCAACAAGCTCTCCAGCCGGGTGGTGCTCGCGGGGGAGCGGCCGCGGCGGCGGCTCTTTTCCGTGGGCCTGGAATGGGCCCATGAACGGACCTATCGCTCGATCGCCGACGACCTGCGAATCGTGGAAGCGATCACGCTCAACGGGCTCCACAACGTGCTCGCCCGGTGGCCGCTCGACGGCCCGGCCGCCACGGTCTTCGCCGGGCCTGCCGAGGCTTCCATTTCGGCGGCGTTGAAGCCACACTAGACTAGCGTTGATAGTTGGTAGAAGCATCTCGAATAACTGAGGTAGGCAAGGGGGTCGGCGAACGCTCGAGGAGCATTGGGCGTATCCTCGCCCAGCGACGAGACTTTTGCCGCCCCCGAGCCGGTGATACACGTAGGCTAGATGCGTGCTCAGGGTTCATAAAGGTCTTTGATTCGCTGGCTCCTCGAGGAACGTTGCTGTGTTTGTCATCACCCCGCTCTTTGCCAACCGCTGGCTTACCGCCCTACCACCGCTGTGGCTGCTGGGAGCCGGCGCTCTCGTAGCGACGCTCGTCATTCTTGCCAGTTGGGCTCTCCTGCGGGTCGTGAATCCTCGGCTCGCGGCCGAGGCCAAGGGCAGCCTTGGCGACGGGTTCCTCGGGCCGTTTGCCTGGCTGCTGCTCGCGCTCTCCGCGGTAGCCGTCGCCTTCACGCCCTTGGTGCCACTGAAATCGATGGCCCAATCGCTGGGCCGCCTGGCCACGGCCGGGGAGGTCTCGCAGACAGTCACGGTCGCCCCAAACGCCGAACTCCAGGCGATCCCACTCGACCTTCGCCCGCAGGAGCTTGCCACGCTCGAGATGCGGAGTTCGGCGCCGCTCCTGGTGCGGACCCAGCAGCCGATCGAGGGCTTCGCGCTCACCAAGGTGCCCGACGTCGAACTCGCTGCCAACGAACCGTGGACCTGGAACCGTTCTGAAGGCCAGACCAATCCCTTCCTCGGCCAGCGTGCCCAACTCGAGGCGACCAACGCCTCCGCTGCCCCGGTCGAACTCTCTGTGCGGTGGCGGCTGGTGCCTGAGTATCCGCAGGTGGCGTTGCTGCCCTGGACCGCCGCCGTGCTTCTGGCGATCGCCCTCGCCTACACGCTATTTCGGCTGATCCCGCGACGGGTGGCCGCCATCGCTGCGGCCACGACCAAAGAGGCAATCGGCCAGCCGATCTTCGCGGTGGCCCTGATCGCCGGGGCTGTGCTGCTCGTGGCCTTCATCGTGATTCCCTACAACACGTTCGGGGAAGACGTGAAGATGCTCAAAGACAGCGGCCTCACCCTCATCAAGGTGCTCGCCCTGCTCGTCGTCGTCTGGACGGCGAGCGTCGCCGTGGCCGACGAGATCGAGGGCCGCACGGCGATGACCGTGCTCTCCAAGCCTGTCCGGCGGTGGCAGTTTGTGATCGGCAAGTATGCCGGGCTCGTGATGGTGGCGGCGCTCGTCTTCCTGATCCTCGGCAGCATCCTGCTCTCGACCACGAGCCTCAAGGTGATCTACGACGCCCGGGAGAGTTCGAAGACCGATCCGCTCTGGAGCGACTGCGCCAACGAGATGATCACGGTCGTGCCGGGCCTGGTGCTCTCGTTCCTGGAGACGATCCTTCTGGCCGCTGTGAGCCTTGCCGTCTCGACGCGGCTGAGCATGGTGCCCAACCTGATCATCTGCTTCACCGTCTACGCGTTGGGCCACCTCGTGCCGTTGATCGTGCAGTCGAGCGTGGGCAAGTTTGCGATCGTGCGGTTTGTCGGGCAGCTGTTCGCCACGCTCCTGCCGGTGCTCGAGCATTTCACGATCGAGGCGGCGGTGATCGGTGGTGTACCGGTGCCGTGGGGCTACCTCGGCTGGGCGGCGCTCTATGCCGGTCTCTACGCCACCGTGGCGCTGCTGATTGCCCTGGTTCTCTTCCAAGACCGCGACCTCGCCTGACCCGTCCGCGGCAAGCTAGGGGCTTCAGGAAGACCCTGCTGGTTTTGTTGATTTGGCGGAAAAAGGCTGCCGATTTTCTTTGGGCATGGGAGTTGGTCCCGGCCCTCGGAATCGAAGCTTGTGAT
>JAYQOK010000028.1:0-17598 GCA_038144795.1 Candidatus Kuenenia sp.
GGCCCGGGCCGGCCTTTCTCGTCTGAACGTGATCACGGTCAGGGTCGAGTTAGAAACCCTCCCCCAACCAGCCCGGCGAAGGGGTGTGATACCGAAGCATCACGTCGCCGGGAGAAGACTAGCCGTGGGCCTTCTTCTTCTTGGCCGTCTTCTTCTTGGCAGCCTTCTTGGCAACCTTCTTGGCAGCCTTCTTCTTCTTCTTCGCCATGGAAATGGCTCCTTGCCACGAGCACCCGAAACTCATCAATGGCCATCCCCTGGGTGCTCTCAGCGGGGACTGCCTACGTTTTGCAACGTTTCACGACGCGAAAGTGCGGCGTGATGAGAGAGTTGTGGGCGATTCCCATAAAAACTGTCAAGAGAGTTTCCAAAAAATTTTCGGACCAAAGCCGGGGGCTAACGCCCGCATTGGATCGTCGAGAGATCGTTTCGGATGGTCGCGCGATGCCTTGCAGGACAAGTTCGGATCACCTTGGCGCCATCTTGGCGGTGGTATGATCGATCCCTCGGCATCGCACTCCCGCTTGCCGGCTTTTCCCCGCACCTTGCAGGAGCACGCACGAAACAACGATGGAGTCGACCAACAGCCTGCACTTGGCCCGCCGCATGGGCTCACTTGAGCCGTCCGCCACGCTGGCGATGGCCGCCCGGGCATCCGCGATGATCGCGTCAGGTTTGGACGTGATCGATCTGTCGGTCGGGGAGCCCGATTTCCCCACCCCCGACCATATCTGCAAGGCCGCGGAGGTGGCGATCCGGGCCGGCAAGACCAAGTACACGCCCGCCGCCGGCATCCCCGACCTCCGCAAGGCCGTGGCGGCCGACTGCACCCGGCGAACCGGGCTCGAGGTGGCTCCGGCGCAGGTGGTCGTCTCCAATGGGGCGAAGCATTCGCTCCATAATGTCTTCACGGCCACGCTCAATGAAGGCGATGAGGTGATCGTGCCCACGCCCTACTGGGTGAGCTATGCCGAGCTGATCAAGCTCACCGGAGCCAAGCCGGTGCTCGTGCCGACGCGGATCGAGGACGATTTCAAGCTGCGGCCGGAGGCTCTTCGGCAGGCGATCACACCGAAAACACGGATGCTCCTACTTTGTTCCCCCAGTAATCCGACGGGGGTTGTCTACACCGCCGAGGAGCTTGGTGCCTTGGCTGACATCGCGATTGAGGCCGAACTCGCAGTCGTTTCCGACGAGATCTACGACCAACTCGTGTATGACGGCCGCTCAAGCGTGTCGTTTCCGACGCTGCGGCCGGGGCTGGCGGAGCGGACGGTGGTCGTGGCCGGCGTGAGCAAGACCTATTCCATGACCGGCTGGCGGATTGGCTGGACGATTTCGCCTGAGCCGCTGGCCAAAGCGATGGGCAGCCTGCAGAGTCAGGAGACGAGCAACCCCTGCAGTGTGAGCCAGTATGCGGCGCTGGCGGCGATTACCGGCCCGCAGGAATGCGTGGCGGAGATGGGTCGCGAGTTTCAAAAGCGGCGGAATCTCGTGGCCGGCCGGCTCAAGGCGATGCCAGGCGTGAAGCTGCCGGATATCGGCGGGGCGTTTTATGCGTTCTTTGATATCGCGGAGCATCTCGCCGCAGGGAAGAACGGCATCACGACCACGCTTGAGTGGTGCGAGGCGATGCTCGAGAAGGAGCATGTTGCGCTGGTGGCGGGCAGTGCGTTTGGGGCTGAGGGGAATGTGCGGATGTCGTTTGCGGCGTCGGAGGAGAAGCTCAACGACGGGCTCGATCGGATCGAGCGGTTTTTGAAATAGCGTTGGCCGAGGTGTGTCTTCGATATGCGCACCCTTGGCATCATTCTTGCAGGTGGTGGCTCTCGGCGGATGGAGCTGCCGGTCGGTGGCGGCAAGGTGGCGGTTGAAGTCGCCGGCCAGTCGCTTCTCGGGCATGTGTGCGACGCCGTGCGGCCGGCTGTCGATCGCCTCGTGGTGGTCGCCGCCCCCGATCAACCTCTTCCCGATGTGGCCGGGATCGATGCCGTCATTCACGACAGTTTCCCCGGCTCCGGTCCGCTGGCGGGCATTGCCGACGCCCTGCGGGCTGCCGGGGCAGGTATCGCCAAGGCCTTCGTTGCCTCGTGTGACGTACCGCTTTTGAAGACCGAGGTGGTGCGTCTGCTCCTCTCCTGTCTGGATGAGCCGGGCGTGGCCTGGGCGGTGCCGTGGGTGGCCGATCATCCGCAGGTACTTGTATCGGCGATGCACATGACGCTGCTGCCCGAAATCGAGGCCACACTCGCTGGCGGCCGCCGCGATCCGCGGGGGCTTATCAATCGGCTGCAGCCGCCTCGGAAGGAATCGGCATCGCCACTCCGGTGGGTCTCGGCTGCCGATCTGCATGTGGTCGACCCGCACCTTGAGTCATTTGCGGATGTTGACACTCCGGATGACCTTGCGCGAATTGCAACACGCCTCCTATACTCCGCCCTATGGCGACCCGACACACCCGCACGCGGGGAAAGAAGCCGCGGCGACGATGGCTGAGGCTCGTGGCGATCTGCGCGATTGCCTTTGCAATGGTATGGGCCGTGCCGATCGTGCTCGTGGAGACGCCGCTTCGCGACACACCGCTTACGCTCGCCCTGACCGGCATTGATGGCCAGATCTCAAGCGGCGGCGCGATCTGGAACTGGACAGGCCCGATCGAATACCGGTTGATCACGCTCGCCGACCGCACCGGTCGAATCGTCGGCGTGATCCCTCGGCTCAGCATCAACCGCGGGCTGCTCGGCCTCGGCGCTGCCGGGCTGCGGAGCTGGGCCTGGGGCAGCCCGCTCGATCTCGGTACGGTGCGGCTGGTTGGGAGCGAGGTGCTGGTCGAGGTGCGGCCCGGTGGCAGCGGCGTGGAGGATATTCTCGCACCGTGGCTGGCGGCGGCGGTCCGGCCCGCGGCAGCGCCACCCGGCACCGCACCGGCTGGCGTGTGCTGCGAACTGGAAGTGGTCGACGCGACGGTGGAGTTGGTCGATCTGCCCCGCGATGACAGTTGGCGGATCACCGACCTGCTGGCGGCAGTGACGTTTCGCCCCACAGCCGATGCCGCGGCGGCCCCACAGGGCTGGACGGTGGCGGGCCGCGTGCAGCATGGTGGACGGCCCTCGGCTGCGGTGGTGGTCGACCCAGCGCTGCCGCCCGCTGAGCCAGCGGCGTTTGATCGCACCGCAATCACGGCCGGTGCGACAGCCGCCCTCGCCCCCGCAGGCGGCTGGTCGGGCTCATCCCCGGTGGGCACCCCGGGCGGCCCCCCGACACAGGCAGTGGCTGCCAACCGGGTGCCGCTGGGGGTGTCAAGCGTGGTGGCGACGCGGCTTATGGCGTCGCATGTGCTCGATGGGCTGGCCGACATGCGGCTTGACATCATGCTGCCGCAGCCATCCGGCACTGCGGAAGCTCCCGGTGAACCGCCTGCCACGCTCGAAGTGGCAGGATCGGTGTCGGGATCGCAGTTGGCCCTCTGCACGGCCGACACGCTCACTGAGCTGGCGACGATCGAGCGGTGCGAGGTGCCGCTCGACATCGTCGTGGCCGGCGACACGATCACGATCCGCGACCTGCGGGCGACATCACCGCTCTTCAAGGCCGAAGCCTCGGGGCGGCTACGGATTCCCGGCGACGATTCATGGCAGTGGGGTGAGGCACTCGTGGGTGAAAACTTCGCCGTGGCAGCGGAGGTCGATCTGGCCGCTGCGGCGCGGGCGATTCCTGGCGGCCTCACGGTGCGGCCCGATGTGCGGGTGACCGGAGGTGGGCTCCACCTCTCTGCGGCCGCCCGACCTGATGGCAAGGATCGCGTTCTGGAAGTGCGAATCACGTCGCGGGATCTGGCAGCCGTGCAGTATGCCGCTGATGGCGAGCGGCCGTTACGCTGGAGCGAGCCCTTCACGGCGTGGCTGCGGGGTCGCCGTGGACCTGGCCGTCGTGATCGGCTGCTCGTGGAAGAGGCACGGATCGCTTCGCCGGCGGTCGAACTGGCCGCCACCGGCACGGCCGACTCTTCGACTGTGCAGTGGACAGTCGACATCGATAAGCTGATGGCTGAGGCGGCGGAAGTGCTCGACATGAGGGGTGTAGCAGTGCACGGGGCGGCCCGTGGCACACTCGCCGTGTCGCAGGTGGCGGCCACGGGGGTATCGACGGCCCGCCTCTCGGCGGCCTTTTCTGATTTTTCACTGGCCGCGGCTGGTCGGCCCACCTGGGCCGACAAAGACATCACATTCGAGGCTGAAGCGACCGGCAGCAACGCCGGTGCCGCCTGGCTCGTTGACTCGGCGCGGGCACAGGTAAATGCCGACGGCGATACGCTGGAGGCGACGCTTGCCGGTGGCGCGATCGTCGATCCACAGGCGATGCTTGCTGCCGTGGCGGGAGCAGAATCTGTGACTGCGGCGTGGGTTCGTACCGCACCTGATGCCGAGATGCTGTCGCTCGATTGCGGCCTGACCGGTGATCTGGGTCGTTGGCAGTCACGTGTGGAGGCTGTTGGCAACGCGACAGGTGTCGTGCTCGGCGGCAACCTGAAGGCTGGGGCTGCCGTGGCAGCCCGCGGGAACAGCTGGCAGATCACGCGGGCCAACCTGGAGATTGAAAAACTCTCTGCCGTGCCGGCACATGGGACCTGGGAGATCAAGGAGCCACGGCTGGTCGCTACGGCGGCGGGGCTCGTCGATCCCGCCGGTAGGATTGTGGAGGTGTCGTCGGCCGAGGTGCTCACCGCCACCCTCTCGCTGCGAACCGGCGGGGCGACTCTGGCACTGCCGCCAGCGGGAGCGATCGAGGGTCTGCCGCTCATCGATCGTGTACGGGGCAAAGTGCAGTGGCAGGCCGACGTGGGCCGGCTGGAAAAGTGGATCCTCCTCCCCACGGCTGCTGCTCGCTGGCCGGCCTCGGGCCGCGCCTGGGGCACTGCTGAAGTGCTCGACACGCCGAGCGGGGTGAATCTGTTGGTGGAGGTGACTGGTAATCAGCTGGCCGTAGCGCGGGGGGGTGCGGGCACGCCGCTGGCTGGCGGGGCGACGCCGCCGCAGCCGGTATGGATGGAGCCACGGGCCGGGCTAGTGGTGGAGGTGACCCATCCCCGCGGCGTGGCTGAGCCTTTGGCAGGACTCACGATCAATCGGCTGTCGCTTGAATCTTTGACACTCGGCCTGGCAGCCACCGGCTCAGTGAGAGAGACCACCACCCAGCCGGTTGTCGAGCTGGCCGGCACGGTGTCGTACGATTGGTCGCAGCTGAGCCGGCTGCTGACGCCGTGGACGGGTGGCGGCATGCAGTTGGTGGGAGGGGGGCCGAGGCCGTTTGCGCTGCGGGGCCCCGCGGTCATCACTTCGCTTGCTTCAAGGTCCGATGCGACCGCAACTCCCACGACCGTGCCGGTGCCTGAGTCGTGGCTGGGAAACGGAACTGCCGAGCCGCGACGGCAGCCCGCCCGCACGATCACGCTCCCAGTGGCCGCGGCCGCGAAGCCGCCGGCAGTGACCGATTGGTTGCGGCAGGTGTCGTTGACGACATCGACGACATGGGCTGCGGCCGACCTTGGCGGCCTCCGGCTCGACCCCGGCGAGATGAGTGTGCGGCTCTTCGAAGGGCAGTTGGCATTTGGACCGTTTGATGTCGGCGCTTCCGGTGGCCGAATCCAGTCGGCGCCCTGGATCAAGCTGCTCCCGCTCCCGGGTGAACTCGTCGTGCCTCCCGGCCGGCTGGTCGAGCGGGTGATGCTCACGCCGGAGTTATGCGATCGCTGGGTACGGTGGGTGGTGCCGCTGGTGGGCAAGTCGACATCGACTGCCGGCTTCGTGGGCGTCGATACCGCAGGCGGACGGATTCCGCTCGGGGATCCATTTGGCGGTGAGATGAGCGGGCAGATTCTGTTTGAACAGCTTGAGATGACACCCAGCGGCGCGATGCAGCCGCTGGTGAATCTGATCGTGAAATTGCAATCGGTAATTGACCCCCGGTTTGCGTTTGGGGATAAGGCGGTGCTGTTGCGAGTGCGGCCGGAGCCGGTGCAGGTGCGGCTGGCTCAACGACGGCTGTGGCACGAAGGGCTCGTGATGGACTCGGGGCAGCTGTCGATTCGCACGCAGGGGAGTGTCGGGGGCGACGGCTCGCTCGACATGCTGGTGGAACTCGCCTTCCGCGGCGACCTCGCCGGGCAGACGCCGGTGATTACGAAACTGTTGCAGACGCCGCTGGTGATTCCCCTGCGGGGCACGGTGAGCCGGCCACAGTTTGACGCCGGCCAGATCGATTCGATTCTCGGCCGAATCGTGGAGAATACCGCGGAGGCCGTGATCAGCGACGGCCTTTCCCGCGGCCTCGAAGCGCTGTTTGGGAAGTAGTTGAGAGCGCAACGCGTTTCATCATTCCTTGGATCAGCCGCTCGAGTTCCTTGCGATACGCGAAGTGCTCGACCTCCAGCCGGTGCCGCGGGGAATCGACATACCGGATCGTTCCGCCGCGGGGCGGCCGCTGTCGCTGGGCGTAGAGCCAGGCCGCGGCATGGGGGGCCCGCTGGGTGGCCGCCGCAAGCGCCGCCACGAGCCTGCTCTGCAGATCGGTCAGCCCCCACTGGCCGCTGTCGGGTTGAATGAGGCCGACCACGGCAATGTCGTCGCGGGTCGGATGCAACAGATTGAGAAAAAGCTGCGGCACGGCGTCGGCTGCATTGCCACCGAGGTGGCGGCAATCGATAAAGGGGAGCACCGTCTGATAGCCAGTCGCGCAGATCACGACATCGAAGGACTCCCGCCGCCCATCGACAAACACCACATGATCGCCGTCAAAGCGGACAACATCGCTACGGGACTGGAGGGCACCGCAGTCGATGCGGTGGCCGAGATCCTCGTTGATGATCGGGTGGGTTTCCCAGAGACGGTGATCGGGCCGCGGCAGACCGTGCTTCCAGGGCAGGCCGATGGCGCGATCGATCGCCCGCAGACTGATGAGCCGTCGCAGCCACAGCGGCGCCCGCATCTTGAGAAGCCGCTCATTGCGGAGGTCGGCCGGCCGGCCGAGGATGAAGCGGGGCACGAAAAAATAGCCGCGGCGGGTGGAGTGGGCCGTGAAGGCGGCATGGTGCGAGGCTTCCACGGCGATATCGCAGCCTGAGTTGCCAGCCCCGATCACCAGCACCCGCTTGCCGACGATGGGAACCGGGAGCGTGGGTGACTTGTACTGGCAGGCATGCAGGAGCGGGCCGGTGAACGTGCCCGGGATGTCGGGCCACAGCGGCGCGCGGTTGTGGCCATTGGCGATGACCAAGCCGGCATAGTGGGTGGGCGCGCGGCCCGCGACATGTACGATCCAGCCGGAGTCGCCAGCGGCCGGCTCGATCTGTTCGACGGTGGAATGCGTGCGAATCGCGTCGCGAAGGCCGAAGTGGTCCGCGTAGCGACGCAGGTAGGTGAGGCACTGGCGATGATCGGGATAGGCCGGCCAGTCGGCGGGCATCGGGAAGTCGGTGTATTCGGTGAGCGACTTCGAACTGATAAGCCGGGTCGAGGCAAACACGCTCGACGCTGCTGAGCCGTAGTACCAGTTGCCACCGATGTCGTTTTCTCGCTCGAGGCACTCGGCAGAGATGCCGGCCTGCAGCAGGTTTTTGAGTGCGGTGAGCCCCGACGGCCCGGCCCCGATCACACACCATTTACGTTGCATGACGGGCAAGCGCCTCCGCGAGGCGGTGGAGATCGTGGGGCTCGTGGAGCCACGACAGGCTCACCCGCACCAGGCTGCGGCCGTGCGGCACGCTCGGCGGGCGGATCGCCGGCACGAAAAAACCGTCGTCGGCGAGGTGATCGGCGAGCGCGACCGCCGCCTGCGGAGCCCCGACGATCACCGGCACGATCTGGCTTTCGGAGTCACCGATGTCGAGGGCGTGGCGGTTGACCGCGAGGCGAAAGTCGGCAGCGCGGGCAAGCAACTCGATCCGCCGATCGGGCTCCTCGGCAAGCAGGCGGATCGCCCGCGTGGCCGCCGCCGCCACCCCCGGCGGATGAGCGGTTGAAAAAATCCAGGCCCGGGCCGTGTGCCGTAGCCAGTGGATCAGCTTCGCGTTGCCGGCGACGAAGCCGCCGGCTGCCCCGATCGCCTTCGAGAGCGTACCGACCCGCACATGCACGCCGTCGGCCGTGGCTGTTTCCTCGACCAGGCCACTGCCGCGCTGGCCGAAGACACCGGTTGCATGGGCCTCATCGACCAGCAGCATCGCGGCATGCTTGTGGGCAAGGTCGGAGAGGCCGGCCAGCGGAGCGATCGTGCCATCCATCGAGAAGAGTGTGTCGCTCACGATGAGCCGACGGCGGGCGGTGCCCGCCCCGGCCAAGAGAGCCTCAAGCGCGGCCAGATCGCGATGCGGGTAGATGCCCACGCGGGCCCGGGAGAGCCGGCAGCCGTCGATGATGCTGGCGTGGTTGCGTTCGTCACTGGCGATGAAGTCGTCGGGGCCGACGAGGGCGGCGATCGTGGCGGTGTTGGCGGCAAAGCCGCTGGGAAAGACGAGGGCGGCCTCCACGTCGAGCAATGCGGCGATCACCCGCTCGAGCTGTTCATGGGCCAGCGATTGGCCGCTCACCAACGGGCTGGCACCGGCGCCGAAGCCCTCAGCGCAGGAGCCTTTCGAGGCGGCCTTCGTGAGCCGCACATCGCCGGCATAGCCGAGGTAGTTGTTGGCGCCGAAGTTGAGCAGCGTGCGGCCGTCGAGAGAGACCTCGCCCGCCTGCCGGCCTTCGCGAACGCGGCCCGGCCGTTCGAGACCGGCTGCTCGGAGGGTGGCGATTTCGCCATCGATCCAGGCGAGGGCCTCAGGCAGCGAGGCGGCTACAGGCGGGGTGCGATCGGGGGCAGCGGCGTCGATGCGGCAGGGCATGACGGGTATTGTAGGCGGGGGTGGAGTGACAGGTTTGGAAACCTGTCTTACAAGCCGGCGAGCTTTTGGATCGTGCGAAATTCGGCGGCTGTGACAGGAGTGACCGAGAGCCGGCTGCCTCGTCGCAGGAGTTCCATGCCGGCCAAGGCCTTTACGCCCCGCAACTCCTCCAGCGGCACTTCCCGCGGGAAGATCGCGACGAGCTTCACATCGACCATCGACCAGACGGGATTGTCGGGGGAGGCCTTGGCATCAAAGTATTTGCTTTTCTTGTCCCACGCGGTGGCGTCAGGATAAGCCTCGCGAACAACTTCCACGATTCCGGCTGCTGCAGGCGGCTCGGCATTGGAGTGGTAGAAGATACAGCGATCACCCTTCTTCATCGCCCGCAGAAAGTTGCGGGCCTGGTAGTTGCGAACCCCCTCCCAGCAGGTTTTCTTGCCCTTCGCCTTCGCGAGATCGTGGATGGAAAACACGGCAGGTTCGCTCTTGATCAGCCAGTAGTGCATGGTCATGGTCAGAGCATAGCAACTTTAAAAAAGGCGGGCCGGACGGTTGCCCGTCCGGCCCGCTTGAATACTTCGGTTTACGTCGGCCGGCTTTCGAATCTCCGACGACGTGGGTGAAACCTCGTGGTGAGGACTAGCAGCCCTTGCGGCAGCCCCGGCGGCAGCCCTTGCCACACTTGCTGCCACCACCGTTGCCGCCGTAGCAGGCACCGTTGGCAGGCACTTCTTCCTCAACGCACTTCTTGACCTTCACGCACTGCTGCTTTGTGACCTTCTTCGGCACGCGAACAGTGTACTGCTCGGTCTTGGTCTCCTCGACACACTCGCTGGTGCAGACCGTGGTGGTGCGGCTCTTCTGCACCGGCACCATCACCGTGTAGCACACCTCGCGGGTCCGCGTCTCGGGCACACACTTGTTGACCGTCACCTCGCGGGTGCGGGTCTCACAGCGGCACTTGTTGACGCACACCGTGCGGGTGCGGGCTTCCGGCACCATCTTGGTGACGCAGTAGGTGCGGGTCCGCTCCTCGCAGCGGCTCTTCCGCACGCACTTCGTGCGGGTCCGCTCCTCACAGCGATGCTTCGTGACGCAGTAGGTGTAGGGCACCTGCTCGCACTCCGTCTTCCACATCGTGACCTCGACCTCCTTGGTCTCGCAGGTTGGCACCCACTTGCGGCAGCAGACCACCTTCGGGCAGCAGGGATTGCCGTCGGTGTCGTACTTGCCGTTTGAGGAAATCTCCTTCGCCTCGGTGACCCAGTGGCCGCCCTTGCAGGTGACCGTCTCGGTCGACTTAACAGGCACCCGCTTCATCACGGTGCGGTGGCCGGTCATCTCCTCGGTGTAGGGAACCTTCACCGTGTAGGTCTCGCTGACCTCTTCGGTATAGGGCACGTTCACCTTGTAGGTGGCTGTCTTCTCCTCCTTAACCGGCACCATCACCGTGTAGCTCTGTTCGATCTGCTCGGTGTAGGGGACGTTGACCTTGTACTCGACGGTCTTCGTCTCCGGCACGTTGACGTTGACGGTGTACTCGACCGTCTTCGTCCGCTTTTCGGGCACCATCACGGTGTAGTTGTGCGTCCGCTCCTCGAGTTTCGGCACCTTCTTCTTGACCGTGAACGTCCGCTCGCGAACCTCCGTCGTCCACTCCGTTACCTCAACGTCGCGGAGTTCCGGCATCATCCGCCAGACCTTCACCGTCTTCATGCAGGGATCGGCGCAGGCATCCATCGCCTTGCTCTCAGCCACCGCACCCTCGGCCCCCTCGACAAGCACCGAGCCTTCCTCGCCACGGACAAGCGTGGTGCCAAGACAGACGCCGGCAGCCGCGACCCAGGGCAGGAAGCTGAATGTCAATCGCTTTCTCACAGAAACCTCCAGAATGGAAAAAAAGGACAACGCCGAAACGGTTCGCGAACACTTCTTCCAGGCATGCCGTGGAGGCCATCCCCAGTCGGTGGCGTTTCCTCGCAGTGGCCCGGCAGAGCTGGCTGCAGCGCAAACCCCTGGCGGGGAGCTGTTTTGGTTGGCGTACAACTCCCCGCCATGAAGGTTTACCTGAGCGGCAAACTCCAGGGAGAAGATCGATCTTTCCTGACCGAAAAACTCACCCAGGCTGAGAATCGCTGGGTTGTTCCGGTTGCGTCGGTGGCGCCGCCGGTCGCTCGCAGGCTGAAGAACTGCCCATCGGGCCGCCCTCGCAGCAGGTTTCGAGGATCATGCCGCACTGGCGGCACATGAGCTTGGCACGGATTTCGAAGGTGTCGCCGGCGCAGACCGGGCAGCGAGACTGTGACATGCGAGTTATCCCACCAGAATCACAAACAGCTCTTTTGGCCCGTGCGCTCCCAGCACAAGGATCCGCTCGATGTCGCCGGTGCGGCTCGGCCCCGTGATGAACGATAGCATGCTCGGCAGGCGGCCGGCATGCTGCTCCTTGACCTGATGCAACGCATCGCCGAGCGTCGGCACAATCTGGTCGAGCGTCGCCACGACCACATGCACGTGCGGTAGGATCGAAAGCCCGCGGCCGCCGCCGGTTGCACTCGAGACAAGCAGCGAACCGGTCTGGGAGATAAGTGCCTCGCACGTCGTGATGCCGGCGTCGCATGACTCAAGGGCCCGCTTGTCACAGGCAGGGGCATCGACGCGATATGTCTCGCACGGCAGGGCGGCCGCGAGTGGACCCACGAGGGAGTGATCGTGATAGGCCACCCGCCCCCAGCCACGGTCATGGGCCAGTTCGGCGACATACTCGGCAGCGGCCTGCTCATCAACCACCTGCACGACGGTCGCCCGGAGTTTCTCAAGGTTTTCCGTGAGGAGCTGAAGCTGTTCGGCAGGTGAATCACCGCCGTCGGGCAGCCAGGGCGTGGCCACGTCGAGCGGGAGCACGGTGAGGCCGGCATGGCCACCTGCCGCGGCAGGCACAGCTGCGGCCTGGGCGTCGTGCGACTTCAGGTGAGGGAGCGGCGCGGGTACTCGGAGGGCTTCGCGGATGCGGGCGAGGATTGTATCACGTGCGTTCATGAAGGATGTCCTACTTTCGGCTGCGCCATTCCGCGCGGAAGCTCTTTTCCGGGGCGGCCGGAAGGTCCCGGGTGGCCAGCCAGTTGCGAACCAGCGGTGGTCGCACCGCCTTCACCAGGCCGAGCGTCTTGCGAAACACCGCGCCACCTATGGCGAAGAGCCACGGACGCTGGGCGACTATCACAAACAGCTTGTGTCCCATCCGCTCCCAGCGGCTCGGCAAGGTGCGGGCTGCGTTGCGGCGGTTGTGCAGCAGATGGTGGTGGATGTCGATCCGCACCGGGCAGGCATCGGTGCAGGCGCCACACAGCGAACTCGCCCCGGAGAGGTGGTTCCAGTCGGCGAGGCCGCGGAGGTGCGGCGTGATCACCGAGCCGATCGGGCCTTGGTAGGTGGTGCCGTAGGTGAAGCCACCGACGTTCTTGAAGATCGGGCAGACGTTGAGGCACGCGCCGCAGCGGATGCAGTGGAGGCTGTCCCGCTGCTCGGGATCGGCGAGGATCGCCGTCCGCTGATTGTCGAGGAGCACAAGATGCATCTCCTCGGGCCCGTCGCACTCCCCTTCCTGACGCGGGCCGGCATAGAGCGTGTTGTAGCAGGTCATCGGCTGGCCGGCCCCGGCGGTGGCCAGCATCGGCAAGAGCACGGCCAGGTCATCAAGATGCTCCACCACCTTCTCGATTCCCGAAATTGCGATGTGTACCCGCGGCAGGGCGGCGGTGAGGCGGGCGTTGCCCTCGTTTTCAGTGATCGAGATCTGGCCCGTTTCGGCGACGAGAAAATTCGCGCCCGTGATTCCCACGTCGGCATCGACGTAGAGCTGCCGCATGTGGCGGCGGGCGATCATTGTCAGCTCTTCCGGGCTGTCGGTGGGGGGCGTTCCGAGATTTTTCTGGAAGAGGTTGCTGATCTCGTCGCGGCGGACATGCATGCAGGGAAAGACAAAGTGATACGGAGGCTCACCCCGCAGCTGCTGGATGAACTCTCCGAGGTCGCTTTCCACCACGCCGTAGCCGTCCTCTTCCATGGCGGGATTGAGGTGGATCTCCTCGCTTGTCATGCACTTGCTTTTGATGACCGCCTTCGCCTTAGCGGCCCGCAACAGGTCGAGCACGATGGTGCGGGCCTCGTCGGCCGTGCGGGCCCAATGCACCTGACCACCGTTGGCCTCGAAATTGGCAACGAAGCGGGGCAGCAACTCATCAAGTTGGTTTACGGCTGACCACTTGGCAAGGCTGGCGGCGTCGCGGGCCTGCTCCCAGTCGCGGAAGCGGGCCTTCTGCATGTCGCGGCTGGTGTAGTAGCCCCCGAGAGCCTTGCGGACGAAGGAGCGGTGGCTGGTGTCGCGGACGTGCTCCGCGGCATCATGGAGGAATTTCTTCTTGGCCAGCCGAGGGAGATCTGATGGGTGAGCGATCATGCCCAGTATGATAGTCGCAGGGCGCACTGAGCGGACGTGGCTTTCCTACGTAAAGTGGGTTATATCTGAAGTAATTCGATCAGGCCGTCGATCGAATGTTGCAATGATTGCCGTCTCCAGGGACGACGCTGCCTCGTGGGAAAGACCTGAATGCTTCCGGGAGACGCGGTAGACCGAGTGATCTGGCTGGGAGGAGCTTGGATGCTCGTGGCCCTCGGTTGGGCGGCTAGCACCATCTGGGTGGAGAACGACGCCCGAGCCGTCTTTGGCAAATCAGCTCCGTGGTCGCTGTGGTTCATGACCATTGGGGTCATGTTTTTCCTTGTGACGTATGTGTGGGGGTTTTCCGGCTTGCCACTGTTTGTGCTGCTGGTGCCCGGAGCCCTGCAGGGCTATGTCCTTGTTCGTGATCGCAAGGTCCCTGCTGACGACAAGATCATGAGCCGGCAATTTGCCGAGCAGGTATTGCTCGCTGTCGCTGAGAAACTCGGTATGCAGAGCATGGTTGCAGCATGGGTCGAGCAGGCCCAGTCTGCACGACAGACAGCCCCGCGCATTCTATTTCTGAAAAAGGATGGGTCGCCCATCGATTCCCAAGGAGGCCGAAAGCTTGACAAGGAGACATCACAGTCGGTCAAGACCCTCGAAGGAATCTTTGCACGGGCAATCGAACTAGGTGCCACCGATATCCACATAGACCCGAAGGAAAGCAGCGAAGTGGTTGTTCGCTGTCGTGTTGACGGGATCATGGGGAAATTGGGATCGTTCGCGGGGCCTGAAGCCCGGGGGATGGTGTCGGCGCTGAAAGTCTTTGGTGACATGGACATCGCTGAGCGGCGGCGACCACAGGACGGGACATTTGTCGTGCTTTCCGACTCCCGACGATTCGACATTCGTGCTGCTACCGGGCCGACCAGTTTTGGTGAGAAGATGGTGCTCCGACTTCTTGACGCCGATGGTGGCGTGGTGAAGGAAGGCATCCGATCGCTGGGCATGCGGGAGGTGGTACAGAACTCCCTCGAATCGATCATTCACCAGCCCCATGGGATGCTGATCGTTTGCGGCCCCACGGGCTCCGGCAAGACGACCACGCTCTATACAGCACTTGGTGAGATTGATGCGCTGTCGCGCAACATCGTGACGATCGAGGATCCAATCGAGTATCGACTCGCCAACATTTCCCAGACGGCCGTCAACAATGCCGCCGATCTCACATTTGCCTCTATTCTTCGTTCGGTGTTGCGGCAGGATCCGGATGTGATTCTGGTGGGCGAGATTCGCGACAGGGAGACGGCTGAGATCGCCATGCAGGCGGCCATGACCGGGCATTTCGTGTTTACGACGATTCATGCCAATGACACTGCTACCACGGTGACACGGCTGCTCGATATCGGGATCGAGGCATCACTTATCCAGTCGGCCGTGACGGCTGTGCTTGCCCAGCGGCTCGTGCGGGTGCTCTGCAAGGAATGCAAAGAACCCGCCGAGATTCCCGACGTCGTGCGAAAAAAGCTGCACATCCCGAGCGACAAAAAGGTGGTCATTTTCAAGCCTAGGGGTTGCCCGGCCTGCCACGGCACGGGTTACAAGGGCCGCACGGGCGTACACGAACTGTTGATCGTTGATGCTGCGATTCGCGAACTGATCGTGGGCAGCCCGTCAATCGAGGCGATTCGGGCGGCAGCTCGCAAGGCCGGCATGAAGACCCTCCAAGAGGCCGGCATGGCGAAAGTCCTTGCCGGACTAACCAGCCTTGAGGAAGTGACGCGGGTGGCGAAATGATGCAGGCACCAAACGCGATTCTGGCGGCAGGAAGTCTTCTACAGCCCTTTGCAACACTGATCGTTCTGGCGATTGTGGCTGGCATGGCTGCGTTCGGATTTTACTGCGGCCTATTTCTTGCCACCCTGGCCGGTATCGGAGCAATCGCTACGCTTTTTGTCACTCTCGGGTTGAGTGAGGCACTGGCCGGTTTGCTGGTGACCGTCGAGATGCCCGCGGCCTATGCCCTGCCGGTGAGCATCGGACTGCTGGCCGTTGGAGGGGCGCTCGGCGTGCGATTTGCTATTGGCGGCGCCGTGCCCGAGGACACTCTGCGTTTTGCGCCATTGATTGACAGGATCGGAGGTACTCTCGTTGGAGGCTTGGCGGGTATCATCATGGCCGGCACACTGTTAGTTGTGCTCTCAGCGCTGCCCATTCCAGAAACCTATGCCATCGATGGAGCGCAAACTAAATACGATCTGGGCGCTCGGATGCTCACGACGTTTGCTCGACTCATCGAACCGGACGCCACAGCCCGACAGATTCTTCTAAACGGGGAGGTTCCGGTTAGTCCATCGGCCAACAGTACCGAGACTAGTGAACTCTTCATCGATACCAATAGAAACGGTGTCTTTGATCCCGAGGGTGACGGGGCCGAGCGGCATCTCGACCATGATGGGGATGGTCGTTTCTCTCCGCGGGTGACATTTTTAGATATCAACGAAAACGGTGTGCGAGACATTGGTCTGCTGGAACGGTATCGTCTTCGCAGTTGGCAGAATCTGCGGGTGCAGCATTACCCAACGATCACGTCCGGATCAGAGTCGATCCTCACGACAATCCTGGGAGATGGGCAGGAAGTCTACAAGGCGGTCGCTGTTGATTTGGATCCCGACGACGCAATCACGTTTAGCCTTCGGGATCCCGAGGCTTTGGTGCCAGCGGAGCTTCCTACTGAAAGCGAGGTCGCAGGGGTGCAAGAGCCTAATCCAGGGTTAGCGCCGCCGGCCGATGTCGGTGATGATGCGATTCAGACTGATGACAAGACACCGGCTGAAGAAAATCTTTTTGCGATTGATCCAACATCGGGCTCGGTGACCGTCAAGAATGCAAATGCGTTCATGCAACGAACCGAGCCCTCCCAGATCATCATCGTGGCCACCGACATGCGAGGGCTTTCCAGCGAAAAAGTCGTGTCGCTTATATACCGCGGTGTTATGGTCGGACGGTAGGCCGTACCGCTGTCACTCCGTGCTCGCGAGCACTTCGGCGAGGTGAATCGTGCGGGGTGGTTGTCGCCCGTCGGGGCGGCCGTTGCGCGAGAGCCAGCCATCAAGCTGCAGTTGGCAACTTGGGTCACTCGAGACGATGTAGTCGCAGCCGGTGCGGGCCAGCGAGCCACCCTTCACCTCAGCCATTGCCGTGGAGATCATCGGAAACTTCACGCTGAAGAGGCCGCCGAAGCCGCAGCAACTTTCAGGCTCGTCGCACTCAATGAGTTCAAGGTCACGAACTGCCTTCAGTAGTTGTCGGGGCTCCTCCTTCACCCGGAGCTCGCGGAGGCCGTGGCAGCCATCGTGGTAGGTCACCCGGTGGGGAAACCGACTGCCGACGTCGGTGACCCCCAACTTCTTGACGAGGAACTCGCCAAACTCGAAGGTCCGCGTGGCCAGATCGAGTGCGGCCGTCTCGTGGGGTGTGCCCTCGAGGAGTTGCGGGTAAAACACTCGCATCATGGCGACGCACGAGCCACTGGGGCCCACGACGGCGTCGGCGCCGTCGAAGACCGATACGGCGCGGATCGCCACCTCCCGGGCCTCGTCCCAATAGCCGGCATTGAAGCTCGGCTGTCCGCAGCAGGTCTGCGCCGCGCGAAACTCGCACGAGTGGCCGAGTCGCTCGAGCACCGTTGCCACCGCCAGCCCGACCCGTGGCATCATCTGATCGACGAAGCAGGGAATGAAAAGATCGATCTTCATATCCGCCGCTCGATCGCGCGCACCAGGGCTGCCCCCATATCCGCCGGGCTCTCGGCGATCTCGATGCCCGCATCGCGGAGGGCTTCGAGCTTCGCCTCGGCCGTGCCCTTGCCGCCGGAGATGATCGCGCCGGCGTGGCCCATCCGCTTGCCGGGGGGCGCCGTGCGGCCTGCGATAAACGCGGCCACCGGCTTGGTGACATGGCGCTTCACATACTCCGCCGCCTCTTCTTCGGCCGAGCCGCCGATCTCACCCATCATCAGGATCGCGTGGGTGTCAGGATCGTTCTGGAACAGCTCGAGGATGTCGATGAAGCTCGAGCCAACGAGCGGGTCGCCGCCGAGGCCGACGCAGGTGCTCTGGCCGTGGCCGAGTTGTGTGAGCTGCCAGACGGCTTCGTAGGTGAGCGTGCCGGAGCGGCTCATCACGCCCACGTGGCCAGGCGTATGGATGTAGCCGGGCATGATGCCGATCTTGCATTCGGCCGGCGTGATCACGCCGGGGCAGTTGGGGCC
>JAYQOK010000028.1:17608-27739 GCA_038144795.1 Candidatus Kuenenia sp.
TCACAACCGGCAGCACACGGGCCATGTCGAGCACCGGAATCCCCTCGGTAATCGCCACGACCAGTTCGATGCCGGCGGCCACTGCCTCGAGAATTGCGTCGGCGGCAAAGGGGGGCGGCACAAAGATCATCGTTGCGTTGCAGCCGGTGGCGTCCCGGGCTTCGGCGACGGTGTTGAAGACGGGCAGGTCGGCGACGGTCTCTCCCCCCTTCCCCGGCGTCACGCCGCCCACCATCCGGGTGCCATAGTCGAGGCAGCCACGAGTGTGGAATTCACCGACCTTGCCGGTGATGCCCTGGCAGATGACGCGGGTGTCGCGGTTGACGAGGATGCTCATGGGATGATTCCTTGTTTCTTGGCTCTATCAGGCCTTGCTGGCGGCGACGACCTTCTTGGCGGCGTCGGTGAGGCCGTCGGCGGTGATGATGCTGGTGCCACTTTCGGCGAGGATCTTTTTGCCCTGTTCCACTTCGGTGCCTTCGAGCCGCACCACTAACGGAACGGCGAAGCCGACTGTCTTCGACGCTTCCACGAGGGCGTTGGCGATCGTAGTGCATCGCATGATGCCGCCAAAAATGTTGACGAGGATCGCCTTCACGTTCTTGTCGGAGAGGATGATCCGGAAGGCCTCGGTGACCTGATTCACGTCGGCCCCACCGCCCACGTCGAGGAAGTTGGCCGGCTCTCCGCCGTGGAGCTTTACGAGATCCATCGTGCTCATGGCGAGGCCGGCGCCGTTGACCAGGCAGCCGATCGTGCCGTCAAGCTTCACATACGAGAGGCCGGCAGCGGCAGCCCGTGTCTCGGCCGGCTCCTCTTCGGCTTCGTCGCGGAGGGCGATGATGTCTTTGTGGCGGAAGAGGGCGTTGTCGTCGAACGTCATCTTGGCGTCGAGGGCGACGAGCGTGCCGTCTTTCGTGAACACGAGCGGATTGATCTCGAGTAGCGAGGCGTCGAGAGCGACGAACGCCTGGCAGAGCTTGCGGAAAAAGGTGTCGGCATGCCGCCAGGCGGCGGTGGGCAGATTGAGCTTCGAGGCAAGGAGCCGGGTCTGGTAAGCGGCGAGGCCGCGGTCGGGGTCGAAGGGTTCGGCGAGGATCAGTTCCGGTGTTGTGGCGGCCACTTCTTCAATATCCATGCCGCCGGCAGTGCTGGCGATGAGCACGGGGGAACCGGCAGCACGATCGACGAGGATCGCGCAGTAGAGTTCACGATCGATCGCGCAGCCACTCTCGACAAACACCTGTCGCACGACCTGCCCTTCGGGGCCGGTCTGGATCGTGACAAGGGTGTTGTTGAGGAGGCCGGCCGCGATCCGCTTGGCGTCGTCGGCGGTCTTGGCGAGTTCCACGCCACGTTGTTCCGAGCCTTTCACCTTCCCCTTACCGCGGCCACCGGCATGGATCTGGGCCTTGACAGCGCAGACGGGCGTGCCAAGGGCGGTATAGGCAGCGACGGCCTCTTCTGGGGTGCGGGCGACTTTCCCGGCGAGCACGGGCACACCGGCGGCCCGCAGCAGGTCTTTGGCCTGATATTCGTGGATTTTCATGGGCAGCCTCGTATGGCGATTGGCCCGACAATATGGCACGAACCCCCGGCAGCCAAAAGCCCCATACGTGCTGCTCGTGGTCAGTGCAGATTCAGGCCGCTCATAACTACGAAGGCCGTTTTGGCCTAGCCATTTCTGACTGGAATTCCACATATTCCCAGCGTGGCAGTCATCGAGCAGAAAGTTTTCAAGCCGGTTGGATTCTGGGCCCCGCGAACGGCGGTCAACGTCGCTGTGCGTCCGAGGCTGTGGCGGGATATCCGCCATGCGCCAGTCAGTGTCCGATTCGAAGAATGCGAGTGGTCGCAGTTTCCAACGATCGTGAGGTGGAGTTATTCACCCGCGGCGAATGATGGACGTGTTTGCCTGAGTTTCACGAGCGAGGAAACCTATTCCACCTTTGCCTACCGATGGCGGGCAGTGGCCAATGCGTTGTGGCGAATGATCTCGTCACAGCCCGGAATTTCTTTTCGGGAGATTCCCGTCGATGTCAGTGACTGTTTTGACGCCAGCGTGCCCGCATCAACATTTCGGTTCGCAAAGCTCCCGAGTGACCCGCACGAACTTATTCCGAATGCCTATTTTTTGGACCGACGTCATCGGCTTCCGCCGCCACTCCCGTGGGAGCGAAAGCAAGACACTGTCTATTTTCGCGGCTCACTCACGGGCACGGTTCAATCTCGGGAAAATGCCCGTGCTGCGGCCTGCCTTGTGGCTCGAACCATCCCAGATGCGGATTGCAAATTAACGATGTTTCAGCAAACCCCGGCTGAACTTCGGGCAGAGCTTGAGCAAGAAGGAATCACCTGCAGGCGCGATCGTGTCAACGCGCTGAATAGTCATCGCTATCTACTTGACATCGATGGCAATTCATCGTCGTGGCACCGTTTCTGGCTCATCGGCATGTTCCGCAGTGTTCCGATCCGCTTTGAGACGCAGTGGCAGGAATGCTGGCACGCTCTGGTCCACGAAGGAGAGCACTTCGTGGCTGCAACGCGACACGATTTCGGTGAAGTCGTCAGAAACCTGCGCACCAACCCATGGAAATCGCGGGAAATAGCAGACGCAGCAGCAAAAGTTGCCCGCGGCCCCCTGTCACCCCAAGGAGCCCAGCAGATGTTTGAGGCGGCATGGCTGCGGCGCATCGAGAGCGACGCTCATTG
Source organism: Candidatus Kuenenia sp. (assembly GCA_038144795.1). Lineage (GTDB taxonomy): Bacteria > Planctomycetota > Planctomycetia > Pirellulales > UBA1268 > CACORA01. Next base: position 20,321 of record JAYQOK010000028.1, read on the forward strand.
ATTGCGGACCAGATCACATGCGTTGGTAAAAAGTTCAGGGATTATTCATGGAATGGTTTCGGATTTCACCGCAGCGGTTTCACGAACTGTTCATGGGCTATACCGCCACATTTGACCCGTGTGAGGTGATTCGCTCGCACGCTGCGATCGGGCTTGAGCCGCACGAAGGACGTCTCACGAACTTCTTGGGCACAGTCGTTGATCCGACCTATTTCGGCACGTTGCTGCGGGGAAAGGCAGGAACCATCGAAGCGCTGCCAATTCCCGGGAGTTGGCATGCCTGCGTCGCGGAGTGGGGCGCGTGCCTGAGAGCCCTTGATTTGGCGCGCAGCTCCTTCACGGTAGTTGAGCTTGGCTGCGGATGGGGCTGCTGGTTGAACAACATGGCAGTCGCCGCGCGAAATGTCGGCTTTGCTTATGAACTTATTGGAGTGGAGGGCGATGCCGACCATCTTGCTTTTGCGAGGCAGACCTTTCAGGAAAACGATGTCGCGCGCGAGAAAATCACGTTGCACTCGGGTATAGCCGCAGCTTCGGGCGGCGTCGCTCTTTTCCCACGGCAGAAGCAGAGGAGTTCGAGTTGGGGGCTGAAGCCTGTACTGAATGCCACTGAGGAACAACGACATGCTGCACTTCAAGCGGGCGGGCACGACGAGCTGCCGATGCTTTCGCTGGAGTATGTCATTGGGTCACGACCTCGAGTTGATCTACTGCACATCGATATTCAGGGCGGTGAGATCGATCTTCTTCCGGCCGCGCAGGCTTTCCTTGCTGAAAAGGTCGCCTACATGTTTGTCGCGACGCATTCAAGAAGCATCGAAAAAGCCATTCGCAGGATGATGCCAGACGACTACTGGACACTCGAAATCGAGAGGCCAGCGATTTACAAGATGCAGTTCTCAGGTCCTCGCTTGAAGATCGATGGTGTGATGGGTTGGCGGAACAGACGGCTTCTTCCCGCATGAAGGCCTGAGAGTTGGTTGCACGATGTCATTGCAAACTCTGCCCCGCATCGCGATTGATCTGGAGAAGCTTCGTCACATCAACACCGGTCTTGGCCGGTTTTCACTGCACTTGGCTCAGGAACTCCTCTCGCTCGCCCCGGGTCGCTTCAAGCCCGTGTTTTTCTTACCCAACGTTTGCGAGCGTCATTTCCCCGAGGGTGGTTTTGAGCGGATTGGCGTGGCCGAATGGAAGAAGGAAGGGCTGCGACGATTCGTGCGGCCGTTGGTGGAGCCGTTGCTGCCGCGGTCGAATCTCGCGCTGTGGCATACCACCCATCAGGCGGCGAAATACCTGCCGCTCGATTCGAGAATCCCTGTCCTTCTCACGATCCACGACCTCAATTTTCTGCATGATGAAGCTGGGACCGTGGCGCAGCCGCCACTGTCGGGTCGCCACCACCGCAAGCTCGCCGCCGTGCAGCGGCTCGTGGATCGGGCGTGTGCGATCGCGACCGACTCTGCCTATGTCGCCGAAGAAGTGCGGGCGTTTCTCGACGTGGGCGACCGGCCGGTTCATGTCATCCCGCTCGGGCTGGCGGAGCCGCCGAAAGCCTCCGCGACGCGGCCATCTTTTCTGCCGCCAGGACCGTTTTTCCTCACGGTTGGCAACTGTCTGCCGCACAAAAATTTCCGTGTGCTCATCGGCCTGATCGACGCCATGCCCGAAGCGAGGCTCGTGATCGCGGGCAAGAAGGCGACGCCATATGGAGCGCTGATCGAGCAGGAAATTACCGCCCGTGGGCTTGGAAGCCGCGTCTTCATGCCGGGCGAGGTCTCCGATGGTGATCGGCAGTGGCTCTATGAAAACTGTGAGGCCTTTCTCTTTCCGTCGCTCGCGGAAGGCTTCGGCTTCCCAGTGCTGGAAGCGATGCAGTGCGGCAAGCCGGTCTTCATGGCGCGGTGTACCAGCCTCCCGGAGATCGCGGGGGAGCACGGGTTTTTCTTCGAGTCGTTTGAGCCCCAGAGCATCGCGGAGGTGGTCCGGGCTGGTCTTGCCGCGAAGGCATCGGACGCGGACTGGGCTGAAAAAACCCGCCACTATGCGCGAAGATTTTCGTGGAGGGAAACTACGAAGCAATATGCGGCGATCTACGAGACAATCACTCGACACCAATCCTCAACATAGGATCTTGTTGGCGAGTGCAAGAGATTACGGTGATTTCCTCACTTAAAGATGCTGTTTTCTGCAGCCAGACACGTTGCTATCCTCCACGCGGTCGTTTTGTTGAGTTCGAACGCTTTGGAAGGGAAGTCCGATGCACCGACGTGCTTTGATTACAGGCGTGACGGGCCAGGATGGCTCGTACTTGGCTGAGTTTTTACTAGCAAAGGGCTACGAGGTACACGGCCTGCGACGTCGGTCGAGTACTTTTGGCACCCAGCGAATCGAGCACCTGATCTTCGGAGAGCCGCCGCAACTCCACCTCCACTACGGTGATCTCTCCGACGGCAACGGCCTGATGCGGCTCCTACGCGAAATCCGACCGCATGAGGTCTACAACCTGGCAGCTCAGAGCCATGTGCGGGTGAGTTTCGATCAGCCGGCTTACACAGCTGACACCACCGCAGTCGGCGCCTTGCGGCTACTGGAGGCGATTCGTGACGTGCAGGACGAGACGGGCGAGCAGATTCGCTTCTACCAGGCGTCGAGCTCCGAAATGTTTGGCAAGGTCGTCGAGACGCCCCAAAAAGAATCGACCCCCTTTTATCCCCGCAGTCCGTATGGGGTGGCAAAGGTGTACGCCCATTGGATCACGGTCAACTATCGCGAGAGTTACGGCATGCACGCCTCGTGTGGAATTCTCTTCAACCACGAAAGCCCGCGCCGCGGCGAGACCTTCGTGACGCGGAAAATCACTCGGGCCGCGGGCCGCATCAAATGTGGCCTCCAAAAGAAGCTCTACCTCGGCAATCTCGATGCCCAGCGCGACTGGGGCTATGCGGGTGACTACGTGGAAGCGATGTGGCTGATGCTGCAGCGGGACACGCCGGACGATTATGTCGTCGCGACCAACGAGCTCTATTCGGTGCGAGAGTTTTGCGAGAAGACGTTTTCCCGGTTGGGGCTGAACTACGAAGACCACGTCGAGATCGATCCGCGGTATTACCGACCGGCGGAAGTGGACCTTCTCCTGGGCGACAACACAAAGGCCCGCAAGCAGCTTGGCTGGGAGCCACAGACGAGTTTTGATGAACTCGTTGACATGATGGTCGATGCTGATCTCGCACTCGCGCATCAAGAAAAAATACTGCGAGATCGTGGGATCGATCAGGTGCGAAGGGCCGCGTAAGTTTTACAGGCGGCTTGAAAGTGGCCTGCGCTTTCCCTGAATGGCCGGGGCCCGCTGGGCATGCACATTGATCACTTCAATACATTGCTTACGGGAGGGGCGGCAATCGCCGCGATTCGACTTCATGCTGGTCTTCTCCAGTCGCACGTTGGAAGCACGCTGTGGCATGCCCAACATCCCTTCAGGGAGCCTGGCGAAGGCATCAAGACGGCACCGTGGTTTCAGCCGAAAGACTCATTGGGCGAAAGACTGGGGGCGTTGTTTCAGGAGAGTGCCCGCGGGATTGTTGGCCGCCTGCGCCGCGAGTACTTTCGCTTTGGCAGAAGACGCCGACGAGGTGGCTTTATCCCCGCCAGAAACCCTCGCCGCACACCCTATCTCCGGAATGCTTTTGGCGGGGATATCGTCCACCTGCATTGGATTGGCAAGTTTATTGACTACGAGTCATTCTTTTCGACACTCCCGCAGACGATCCCCATTGTATGGACACTGCACGACATGAATCCGCTCACCGGCGGATGCAGTCACGCCGAGGACTGCTCGGGGTTCATGGAGGAATGTGGCAACTGTCCATTGCTCGCTCGCCCGGGGCCCCGCGACTGGTCATTTCAGGAGTTGGCGATCAAACGGGCCGCAATCGAATCGGTACGGATTCACCTGGTGGCTCCAAGTCATTGGATGGCGGAACAGGCGCGTCGCAGTTCGATCATGCAGAGGTTTCCTGTTGATGTGATCCGCAATCCGATCGATCTCTCGAAGTTTAAGCCCATCGATCGCGCGGAGGCGAAGCGGCAGTTGGGGATCCCAGTCGATGCGCCGTGCCTGCTGTATGTCTCTCACTCGTTAAAGAGCAAGGCAAAGGGCATTGACGAATACTTGGGTGCGCTGTCCCGGCTTCGGGATGTTTCTGGGCTCACCGGGCTGACGTTTGGAAGGGGAAATCTCGATGTGTCTCACGTCGGCGTTCCTGTTCGTTGTCTCGGCTATCTCAGCGATCCAGATCAGCAACGAGTCGCATACTCGGCTGCCGATGTGTTCGTGATGCCTTCCCATGCTGAGACGATCTCGCAAACCATTGTCGAAGCTTTTGCGTGCAACACGCCGACGGTGGCATTCGACGTCGGTGGGATCCCGGATCTCATCCGTGATGGCGAAACCGGCTTTCTTGTTCCCTTTCGCGAAGTCGACGGTCTGGCGACTCGGATTCGTTGGCTTCTCGACCACCCTGTGGAACGGGACCGAATGGCATCCAATGGCGGCAGGATGATTCGCGATGAGTACTCAAGTGAACGAAGCGTGAAGCGGTACCAGGCCTTGTATAAGCGGCTCCTTGCCGAACACGATTAGCGCTGAGTCACAAATGAGAACAACGTCTTCTGGTTGAGGGCGATATCGAACAATCGCGCGGCCCTCAATGCGTTCGCTACGCAGTTGGCGGCCTGCTGTGGATTGTCGAGAAGCTCAACTAACTGCCGCGTTACGGCCCGGGCATCGGGTATATCGCAGACCTGAGCGCACCGATGCTTCCTTGCGAATGCGACGGGGAATGACTCAGACGGAGCATGAATGAACATCGGTGTGCTAGCCGCGAGATACTCACCAAACTTTCCAGGACAAGAGGTTCGGATCAAATCCGGATAGGCGCAGTTGAAACTCAACGGTAGGAGGAGTACGTCGGCGGCGGCCTGAATCTCCGCCATTGAGCCTGGATCCACCGGATCGTGGATCACCACATGGGCCGGGAAGCGAATGTTTCGCCTCAAGGCTTCAGCATCAACTGTGTAGATGTGGATTTCGATGTCTCGGCCTGCTGCGTTGAGTTTGCTAGTCGCCTCGACAAGATTTTCGAGTGCATCGGCCTGTGCCGAGTAGACAGTGCCCGAGTAGAGAAGTCTCTGCGTTCTGGTTTGGGGTCGATCGTCACGATCGTGGATTTTGGCATGCTTTCGCGATGCCGCCTCGTACAACGCGAGATCCACAGGGTTTCTCACGACCGCAACAGGTACCGACGCTGTCAGTCTTTTGACGACGTCGTCAGCCAGCAACTCGTTGGGAACGATTATGCCGCTAATCTGCGGAGCCAGGTGAGTTTCGATTGTCGCTTGTTGCAGAGCGGCAAGAGACCGCTGCCAGCCGTTCTCCAGACTACCCCATTGGGCGCGGTAGTCATCAAAGTAGTAAAGATAGACAGGTAACTGTATCATGGTTCCAGCCATCGCTGTGGCTGGCACATCTATTAGATCTCCTCCAGTACAACCGATAAGGATATCGCAGTTGCTGTCTATCACCGCCTCTGCGATCGCGTGGGCCCGCTGACGAACGGCAGCCCTGAAGACCCAGGGATGAAACAGACCGGCACGACGGACTCGCCTCAGCAACCAAGGAGTCCGGCAATGATATGTGGCTGTGTCCGCAATTGCTCGCTGCCGTCGTCGCGATGGTGAGAGAAGGTGGCCTTCGCGGGCGCTCGTGATGAAGCGGAAAGCGGCTGGATCGACTCCGGCCAGAAGCCGCGATAGTGCAACACCTTGGCCGTTCGGAAAGCCGGGCAACACATGTGAAACGATCGCAAGTCTTTTTTTGCCTGCCCGAAAATTCATAGTGTCTTCATCTCTTGTGCGGCTTACCCGCATGCGATTGAGCGAATGGGTTCACAGGTGTAGGCAATATGCAATGAATTCTTGCATTAAAGACCACTTTGTTGGGCTGACTTGTGACCTTGATGACCAGCGGAGAGGGACAAGAACTCCGTAAAAATCGAAGAGAAAGCCCCTGAACTCGTATTGAAGATTTTCAGCCATTATCGCTAAATTTTGAGGCTCAAGTCCTTCCAGACTCTCCTCGATGATGCGGTGCGAATGCAAGGTATCAGAGTTCTCGTCCTAGGTGCGAGCGGCATGCTGGGAAACGCGATGGTTCGCGTTCTTGCGAAAGATCCTGCGATTGAGGTTTCCGCTACGGTGCGACGAGCTGCGACGCTCCGCCATTTCGATCAAGCATTGGCGGAGCGGATTATCGATGGCGTCGATGTGGAGAACGTGGATTCCCTAATCCGCCTTTTCGGCTTGGTTCAGCCAGATGTCGTTGTCAATTGCATTGGCCTCGTGAAGCAACTTGCAGACGCCGATGATCCTTTGCTCGCTGTGCCATTGAATACATTGCTGCCTCATCGCTTAGCACGGCTGTGCGCAGCGCGAGGTGCTCGTCTCATTCATGTGAGTACGGACTGCGTATTCTCCGGAAAGCAGGGCTTGTATAAGGAGTCTGATACGCCGGACGCATACGATCTCTATGGCAAGTCGAAACTTCTTGGCGAAGTGAGTTACCCCAATGCGATCACGCTAAGAACGTCTATTATTGGACGGGAACTCGACAGCCAACGAAGCCTCATCGGTTGGTTCCTGGCACATCCGGGCCCAGTCAAGGGATTTCGCAGGGCAATCTTCTCAGGCCTTCCAACGGTGGAGTTAGCTACCATCGTTCGCGACCATGTGCTGCCGCAGCCCGACCTGAACGGGCTGTACCACGTTGCCGCGCGGCCAATCAATAAATACGACCTACTTCATCTTGTGGCTGACGTGTACGGGAAGCAAGTCACTATCGAGCCGAGTGACGACGTTGTGATCGATCGCTCGCTCGATGCAACCCTCTTCAATTCCACCACTGGGTATGCCCCGCCCGACTGGCCAGATCTGGTGCGTCGCATGCACGCCTTCAACTAAGCTGTGGTTTTGTTTCATTTTGGAAACGTTTATATGTTTGATGACAAGGTGTTGATGATCACGGGCGGAACAGGCTCGTTTGGCAATGCCGTCCTGCAGCGTTTTCTTGGAACAAACGTCAGGGAGATTCGTGTCTTCAGTCGTGACGAGAAAAAGCAGGAGGACATGCGGATCGCGATCAACAATCCGAAACTGAAGTTCTTCATTGGTGATGTGCGGAATCACGACAGTATTTATGACGCGTTGAGTGGCGTTGACTACGTGTTCCACGCGGCTGCCCTCAAGCAAGTGCCGTCGTGCGAGTTTTATCCGCTTGAGGCTGTGCGAACCAACGTGCTGGGGGCCGAAAACGTGATGAACGCGGCTATCGCGCGAGGTGTGCGGCGGGTGATCGTTCTCAGC
>JAYQOK010000029.1:0-3846 GCA_038144795.1 Candidatus Kuenenia sp.
CCCACGTCCCGGCAGACGAGCATTGGCGTTGGGTTCAAGGCGGGGCTCGATCGGGCAAATCGGCTCCTCTGTAGGTACAACCGGCGGCGACTGGATGGCGAGGCGATTCGCGACTCGCTCCTCACGATGGCCGGCGTACTCGATCCACAACTTGGCGGGCGGGCGGGTCGCGATGAAACAAGTCCACGCCGGCGCCTCTACCTCGAACGAAAGCGGAGCAAGTTACCGCTCTTTCTGCAGACGTTCGACGCCCCCGACTATGTCTCCGGCCGCGCTAAGCGGTCGACGACAACCACGGCCCCACAGGTGCTGGCCATCATGAATGGTCCGTCGGTACGCTCCTGGGCTGAGCGATTTGCTCAGCGGATGATCGACGAGGCGGATCAGGTTCCGCACCTGCCTCCACCTCGAGGCGAGCCGGCCGCTCGTGCCGATACCAAGGAAGCGACGGTGCTACGAGCCGCCTACGCGACAGCTCTGGGCCGCTCGCCCACGTCCACGGAGCTGCACGATGCGATGCTGTTTTTCCAGACGCAGCACGCCGCCTACGCGGCCGCCGGCAATGGGAATCCCGCCGTGGCGGCCACCGCCGACGTCTGTCAGGTGCTCTTAGGCCTCAACGAAACGCTGCACATCGAGTAAGTGGCCAGATTCTGCCACCGACCTTGGGAGGTGTTTGAATGCATGATCTTTACTACAACCTACCGCCAGCGTTCTTGCCGCGGCGACAGCTGCTGCGATCGGCCGGTGCGGGATTTGGCCTGCTCGGCTTGGCTGGGCTGCTCGAGACCGAGCAGATGCAGGCGGCGACGGTGGCCAGCCTGGCCGACCAGCCGCTCGCCCCGCGACCGAGCCACTTTCCGGGTCGGGCCAAGAGGGCGATCTGGCTGTTCATGAACGGCGGCCCCAGCCACGTCGACACGTTTGACTACAAGCCGGAGTTGGAGAGGCGGGATGGTCAGGAACTTGATGGCTTCGACAAGAACACCGGCTTCTTCGCCGGGGCGGTCGGTGGCCTGATGAAAAGCCCGTTTGCATTTCGCCAACATGGCCAGAGCGGAGCCTGGGTGTCGAACCTCTTTCCCCACCTGGCTCGGCACGTCGACAAGATGGCTTTTCTCAAGGGCTGCTGGACCGATTCCAACAACCATGCCCCGGCGCTGCTGAAGATCAACACCGGTAGCGCACGGATGGGCTTTCCGTGTACGGGCAGTTGGGTGACTTACGGGCTCGGGAGCGAAAACCGTGACCTGCCCGGCTTCGTCGTGATGTATGACACAAAAGGCCGTGGCCTGCCCAAGGGCTACGCCCAGAACTGGTCAGCGGGTTTCCTGCCGGGGGTGTTTCAGGGCACCGGCATCGATACGGCCGGCACGCCAATCCCCAACCTCTCTCGCATGCCAGGGATGAGCGACCACCAACAGCGGGCGCAATTCGACCTTGCCGCCCGGCTGAACGGGCATCACCTGGCTGGCAGTGGCGCCGACGCTGCCCTGCAGGCGCGGATCGAGAGTTTCGAGTTGGCGTACCGGATGCAGATGGCAGCTCCCGAAGCGCTCGATCTGGCCACTGAAACCCGCGAGACACATGATCTCTACGGCCTGGACGACCCGACCTGCAGCCACTTTGCCAAGCAGTGTCTCATCGCCCGTCGGCTCGTGGAGCGGGGTGTGCGATTCATCCAAATCTATTCCGGTGGTGAAGAAAATCAGAAGAGTTGGGATGGCCACAACGATATCCAGGGCAATCACTCAGGCTTTGCCGCCGAGACTGACCGGCCCATCGCCGCCCTCCTGGAGGATCTAGCCCGCCGCGGGCTCCTCGATGAAACGCTCGTGATTTGGGGAGGCGAGTTCGGCCGGCTGCCGATCGCGCAGAAGAGCAAGACGCCGGGACGTGACCACAATCCTCATGCCTTCACGGTCTGGATGGCTGGCGGTGGTGTGCAGGGCGGCATCACCTACGGGGCCACCGATGAGGTTGGCTTCAAGGCGGTTGAGAATCGCGTCAGCGTGAACGATCTCCACGCCACGATCCTGCACCTGCTGGGTATGGATCACAAGCGGCTCACGTACCGCTTCAATGGCCGGGAGTTTCGGCTCACCGACGTGGCGGGCGTGGTGGTGGACAGGATTCTGGCCTGAAATGGCCGAGGAACCTTGGAATTCTGGTGCGGCTGGAACGCTCTCACTCCGCCCCGCGATTTTTGAAGTCAGCAGCCCCTGCGGTACGATTTTGTAATAGTGAGCGGTTGGCGATTCCTCCCTTCGCCAATCCCACCTTCCCGGAGGACTCTGGCTATGTTGCGACACGATTCCGCTTCCCACCGATCGCGGGCTCACAGTCCGACACCCGATACGTCGTGCCGCTGCCCAGGGCCGGTATCGCGACGCAGCGTGCTCTCGGCCGGCACGCTCGGCCTCGGTGGCCTCTGCCTCGCCGATCTTCTCCGGCTGCGCGAGGCCCGGGGATCCGCCGCCGTCCCTGCGGACACGAGCGTGCTCTTTGTCTGGCTGCCGGGAGGACCACCGCACCACGAGACCTACGACATGAAGCCGAATGCACCGTCGGAAATCCGCGGGGAGTTCCGTCCGATTCGCACGAATGTGCCGGGCCTCGAGGTCTCGGAACTCCTGCCGCTGCACGCGGCTTGTGCTGACCGCTACTCGCTCATCCGCTCGATCTCGCATGAATTCGCCGACCACGGCGGCGGCCACAAGCGATTCCTGACGGGCCGGTCCCCCAAGGAGCCTACGGGCTTCGTCAACGACTCGCCGATGGTGGGATCGTTCGTGGCCCGGCACCTCACGAACGTCTCGCGCGGCCTCCCTAACTACGCCGCCCTTGTCGACAACGGTCGCTCCGGGGTCGACGTCTTCAGCTTCGGCTCAGCCTACCTTGGCCCGTCGTTTGATCCTTTCATCGTGGCCGGGGATCCCGCCGAGGCGACCTTCAAAGTCATGAATCTCTCGATTGATGAGGCGGCTGCCCGTCGGCTCGATGACCGGGCGGCGTTGGCGAAGGGGATCGACCGACTCCGTCACGACACAGATCTGCACGGATCGCTCTTGGCGAAGGATCGCTTCGACCGCAAGGCGCTCGAACTCCTCACCAGCCGCGAGGCTCGCGACGCCTTCGATCTCTCGAAGGAGCCTGACGCCGTCCGCGATCGCTATGGCCGCCACCGCTTCGGCCAGCGTGCCCTCCTCGCCAGGAGACTGATCGAGGCGGGTACGACGTTTGTCACCTGTGTGATGGAACACCCGGGTGGTACGGCGCCCAAAAACGGGGTCTACAACTGGGATTCTCATGCGGTCAACTGCCACATCTTCGAAGACGCGAAATGGCGATTTCCATATTACGATCAGGCTGTGACGGCGCTCGTCGAGGATATCCATGCCCGTGGCCTCGACCGGAAGGTGTTGTTGGTGGTGACGGGCGAGTTCGGCCGCACGCCGAGGATCAACTATCAGGTGGGTACGCAAACGAAGGTGCGGCAGCCGGGCCGAGACCATTGGCCAGGGGCGATGTCAGTGCTCGTCTCCGGAGGTGGCCTGCGGATGGGGCAGGTCGTGGGCTCGACCGACGCCCATGGCGCTCACCCCAAGGATCGCCCGCTCACTCCCAACGATCTCTGGGCCACGGTCTATCGGCACCTTGGGATCTCGCCGGAGGAGTCGGTCCTCGACCACTCAGGCCGACCGATGCCGATCCTGCCCTTTGGCGAGCCGATCCGCGAGTTGATCTGATTTGCCGCGGCTGCGTGCATTGCTCCATGCCTGCAGTTGATCCGCCGATATCCAGAACTCGTTCGCTCCGCACCATCCCGGTGGTGCTGGGCAATCA
>JAYQOK010000029.1:3856-27503 GCA_038144795.1 Candidatus Kuenenia sp.
ACCCAATTGTGTAGGCGTTGCCTCGGTTTTTCGCCGTGGTTGACATCGCCCGCGACCGTGGCTTGACGCGTCACAAAAAATCGTTGAGGATCAAACTGTCGACAGTTGCGCAGGCCCGAGTAAACTCCCAAACTCTTGAAGAGTTGTGCGACGCGATATGTGGTCGCAGCGGTTTTCTGGATCACCTTTCTTGCGGCTCATGAGGAGAGGTTTTGTTCATGACCGCAATCCCGCCTCCCCAGCGTTCGTCGTCTCGTCGTGCTGTCAGTCGCCGCAAAACGCTGGCTCTGGTGATCACGGAACATCTTCGGCAGGAGATCGTGACAGGGGTTCGCTCCCCTGGCTCCAAGATCAGCGAGCCAACCATCGCGGCAGCCCATGACGTAAGCAGGGCGCCGGTGCGGGAGTCGCTGCGGCAGCTGGAGCGGGAGGGGCTTGTTGTGTTCGATGCCGTGGGCCGCAGTCGTGTTGTGCAGCTCACGGCAGACGACGTGGAAGACATCTGCAGCATTCGCGCATCGCTGGAGTCGACGGCGGCGGGGCATGCGGCTAGGCGGTTTCACGCGGCGATCGAGCAGACGCTCCGCAGCAACATTGCCGAGATGGAAGAGGCGACCACGCTCGATGAGGTCAGCCGGCTCGACCTTGCCTTTCACGCCGCGATCATGGAGGCCTCGGGCCGCCGCCGCTTGATCACGGCGTGGCGTGCCATCGAGCCACAGCTGCGTCTCTGGCTGGGAACGCTGCAGCGTTTGCGTGAGGCACTTTCGGCGGACGTACTGGCCGCCACCCTCACCGCCCATCGCCAGCTGATTGATGTCTTGGCCAGCGGCGATGCGAATGCGGCCCGCAAGGCGGTTGAGGTGCACATCGCGTCGTGGGTCTGCGAGAGCGGAGGTGCGGCGTGAGCGGGCAGAGGCTGGCTGCGACGCGGCTGCAATGGTGGGGCTCTTTGCCTAGGCGAAGGTGTGCCGCCACTGTGCTGGTGGCAGCCGCGGCGCTGTTCGCGCGCCCTGCGGTCGCGGCTGCTACTGACGCGGCTGCCGAGGCCGTGTTTGAGAAAGAGGTGCGGCCGCTGCTGGTGAATCGCTGTTTCAAGTGCCACGCCGGCGAGAAGGCGGGCGGTGGTCTTTCGCTGGAAACGCGGGACGGCTGGGCGGCTGGGGGCGAGAGCGGCCCCGCGATTGTGCCTGGTGATGCGGAGGCGTCGCTGCTGATGCAAGCGGTGCGTGGCGACGCCCTTGTCTGGCGGATGCCGCCGGAGGATACAGGGCCGCCGCTTTCGGCCGACGAAATCGCGGTGCTCGCGCGGTGGGTCGCCGACGGAGCCTTCGATCCCCGCGTGGCCACCGCCTCCATTGGCGGGATGAGCGAGGTGGAGGCCCAGAGTTGGTGGGCGTTTGCCCCGCTGGCCGCCACCGATCCCTTAGGCGGGCCTGAGCGGATCGACGCGCTGCTCAACGCACATATCGCTGAGGCGGGCCTGCCGGTTGCCGAAGCGGCCGATGAACGCACCTTTCTTCGTCGGGCCACCTACGACTTGACCGGACTGCCGCCGACCGCCGCCGAGGTGGATGCCTTCGCCGCTGACCTGTCGTCTGACAAAACTCTACGGCTGATCGATCGGCTGCTCGCCTCGCCCGACTACGGCGTGCGGTATGGGCGGCATTGGCTTGACCTCGTCCGCTACGCCGACACGGCAGGTGAAAACACCGACCGTCCGCTGCCGCACGCCTGGCGGTATCGCAACTGGGTGATCAACGCCCTCAATGCCGACACTCCCTACGACGAGTTTGTCAGGCTGCAGCTGGCAGGCGACCTCGTGCGGGCGGGCGAGCCGAGGGAGGCTCTCAACGAGGGCATCGTGGCCACCGGCTACCTGGCGATTGCCCGTCGCTTTGGCCACGACATCCAGAAAGACCGTCACCTCACCTACGAGGATGTGATCGACAACCTCGGCAAAACCTTTCTGGGGCTGACCACCGGCTGCGCCCGCTGCCATGACCACAAATACGACCCTGTCTCCAATGCAGACTACTACGCGTTGTGTGGCATCCTCGAAAGCACACGGTTTGCCTTTCCTGGCTGTGAGCCCCAGGGGCAGCCCCGCGACCTTGTGCCGCTGGTATCGGCGGAAGAGATCGCCGCGGCGCGGGAAGCGTGGGAGCAGCACAAGGCCACCTACGAGGCCGCGGTGGCTGCACAGGCAGCGACTGCAGAGGCTGGTGCCGGCGAGTTGGGAGACCTGTTGCCTTCGCAGCCCGGGCCCGAGCCGGTCTTTCCGCTGGCCTACGCCGTGGTGGATGCCGAGCCGACGGATGTTCCAATCCAGCTGCGGGGCGACCCGGAGCAGCTTGGGGAGGTGGTGCCTCGCCGCTGGCTTGACGTGTTTGGCGGAGAGAAGGTCGCAGCAGAGGCAGGCAGTGGCCGAGCTGAGCTTGCCGAGTGGATTCTTGCCGAGCCACTCGCGGCACGCGTGATCGTGAATCGGCTCTGGCAGTGGCATTTCGGCCGTGGGCTTGTGGCTACCGCCAACGACTTCGGCTCCCGCGGGGAGCCGCCGAGCCATCCCGAACTCCTCGACTGGCTGGCGGCCCGGTTTCTTGCTGAAGGCGGACGGCTCAAGCCGATGCACCGACTTATCATGCAGACGCAGGCCTACCGTCGCAGCAGTCTCACAAGGCAGGCGGCCGTTGAGGCCGATCCCGACAACCGACTGCTGGCCCGCTTTACACGTCGCCGGCTCTCGGCAGAAGAGCTTCAAGACACCCTGTTGGCCGTCACTGACCGGCTCGACCGGTCGGCAGGCGAGGCGCATCCCTTCCCGCCAGAGTCGACATGGAAGTTCACACAGCACGGCCCGTTTGAGGCGGTCTATCCGACGACTCGCCGCAGCGTCTATGTGATGCGACCGCGGCAGCGACAGCACCCGTTCTTCGCGCTCTTCGACGGCGCCGACCCCAACGCCAGCACGCCGCGACGGGAAACCACGACCGTGCCCACGCAGGCCCTCTACTTCCTCAATGATCGCTTTTTTCACGAGCAGGCGGAGGCCTTGGCTGCGCGATTGACTGCCGAGTACCCGCCTCCTCCCGTGGGCGGTTCGCTGGCTGCGACTCGGATCCATCAAGCCTTTTCACTCGCCTTGCAACGGGCGGCGACGAATGAAGAGATCGAACTCCTCAGCGTTCTTGTCGAGGACACTGCTGTGGATGAGGTGGCTGCTTGGACAGGACTTGCCCGGGTGGTGCTGGCGTCGAGTGAGTTTCTGCATGTCGACTAGCCGCAGGCGGCGGCGAGAACCACGACAGGTACCTACACCAATGACTGCACCCACGAATCACGCCGCTTGGACCAGTGAGCCTTCAGCGTTTGCTCGCCGCGCGTTTCTTCGAAGCACTGTGGCCGGGTCGCTGCTGATGCCTGGGATCCTCAGTCAACTGCACGGTGACGATGCGGCTGCGTTCGATCCTCTTGCGGTGAAGCCGCCGCACTTTCCTGCCAAGGCCAAGCAGATCATCTTCCTGTTCATGACCGGGGGTGTGTCGCATGTCGACACGTTTGATCCCAAACCCGCGCTCACTCGGGATCACGGCAAAGAGATCAAGGCCGATCATCCCGAAATCAAAAACCGGCCGGGCTACGAGCGGATCTTCCTCAAGCGGTCGCAGTGGGAGTTTGCTCCGCACGGGCAGTGCGGCACGGAGGTGAGCACGCTCTTTCCGAATCTGGCCAAGTGCGTCGATGAGATCGCTTTGATCCGCTCGATGCACACATCACACTCCAATCACTACAACGCCACGCTCGGCATGCACACCGGTTCGTTTGCCTTTTCGCGGCCGAGCATCGGCTCGTGGATGAGCTACGGCCTTGGCACGCACAATGCCAACCTGCCGGGCTTCGTGGTGATCGCCCCGCAGCAGACCTACGCCGGCACGCAGGTATATGCCAGCGACTTTTTGCCGGGCAGTCACCAGGGCACGCTGGTGGTGCCGGGGGAAACACCGGTGGCCAACGTGGTTTCGCGAATCCCCATGCCGCAGCAATCGCGGGAGTTGGCCGCCCTCACCGCCCTCAACCGCAGGCATTTGGGTGACCGCGGCGGTGATCCGCTGCTCGAAACCCGTCTGCGGAGCTTTGAAACCGCCTTCGGCATGCAGATGGCAGTGCCCGAGGCTTTTGAACTCGAGCGCGAAGACGAGGCAACGCTCTCGCTCTACGGCCTGCAGCGCGGTCAGACTACCGGCTTCAGCTGGCAGTGCCTTGTCGCCCGGCGGCTGGTGGAGCGGGGTGTTCGGTTTGTTGAACTGATCGACACAGGCTCCTCCAACAACTGGGACGCCCACGGTGATATGAAGACCCACGTGCCGCTGGCCAAGAACGTCGATCAGCCGATTGCCGGACTGCTGCGAGACCTCAAGCGACGGGGCATGCTGGATGAAACGTTGGTGGTCTGGACGACAGAGTTTGGCCGCACACCTTTCAACAACACCGCCGACGCACCGGGCCGTGAGCATCATCCATGGGCGTTTAGCTCCTGGCTGGCAGGGGCCGGCGTCAGGAAGGGGATCGTGCACGGGGCCACCGACGAACACGGCCTGCGGGCGGTGGAGCAGCCGGTGCACGTACACGACCTGCATGCCACGATCCTGCATCTGATGGGCTTCGATCACGAGCGGCTGACGTTTCGGCATGCCGGCCGCGACTACCGCCTGACGGATGTGCATGGCCGAGTCGTTCGCGAGGTGCTGGCATGATGACGGCGTTGACCACACTGCAGAGAGCAGCCGCGACACAGCCAGCTATTACGAAGCTGCTGATGCTGACTGCGGCGGTGGCCGCAAGTCTGGGGATGAGCAGGCAGCCCCAGGCAGAGGAGGCCGCCGTCGGCCTGCTCGCCCGCTACTGCTTCGAGTGCCACTCAGGAGATGCTGTCGAAGGGGGTGTCGACCTATCTGGAGCCGGCCCGGCCGAGAGCATGCGGGCGGCGATCCACCACTGGCAGCGGGCGGCCGAAGTAATTGCCGACGGGCAGATGCCACCCCAACACGCCAAGCAGCTGAGTGAAGCCGAGCGGCAGCAAGTTGCCGCCTGGTTGAGCGACTTTCTCCGTGCTGAAGCCGCCGCCCGTGCCGGCGATCCAGGCCGCGTCGTGCTCCGTCGGCTCAACAACGCGGAATATACCTACACAATCCGAGAATTGACCGGCATCGACACGCTTGACCCGGCTCGGGAGTTTCCTACGGAAGGCGGGGCTGGCGAGGGCTTTACCAACACCGGGCAGTCGCTGGTGATGTCACCGTCTATGGTGGTCAAGTATCTCGACGCCGCCAAAGACATCACCAGGCATCTGGTGCTCGTGCCGGATGGAATCCGCTTCTCGTCAGGCCGGTCCCGGCGGGACTTCACCGACGAGCTGCTGGAAAAGGTGCGGGCCTTCTACCGCCGCTCCACACAGCCGCTCTCCGAAGCAGCGATCGGATCGCAGACAACCGTTGAGCAGGGCATCACGCTCGACATGGGCCGCGAGGGATTTCTGCCGCTGCGGCCATCGCTCGAAGCAGCCCGTGACCTGGCCGGGGATGCGGCAGAGCGTGAGCGGATCGAGAGCGTCGCAGCAGAGCGTGGGCTTTCAGCGCGATACCTGCGGCTGCTGCTGGAAAGCCTGGAGAGCGAGCCGGCCGGCTCACTGCTGCTCGATCGTCTGCGGGGCCTATGGAGGCAACAGCCTGGTGTGCCGGTGGAGCGGCTTGTGGCTGAGATCGAAGGTTGGCAGCAGGTGCTCTGGCGATTCAACAAGGTGGGCCAGATCGGTCGACACCTCGGTCGTGAAGACGGTCCCGCGTCTTGGATGGAAGCCGCGTCGCCGCTCGTGGCCCGCCGGGAGTATCGCGTGGCGATACCGGCGGCCGATGCGGATGGCGTGGTCACGCTGCATCTGGCGGCAACCGCTGCCGAAGATGGGCCGACCGACGACATGGTGGTCTTCGAACGACCCAGGCTGGTGGCGGCCGGCCGGGGCGATCTTCCGCTGCTGGCAGTCGGAGACCTGGCCGACGCCGTCGGCTCGTGGCGGGCGACGCTCATCGAACAGACGAGCAGCTGCCTGTCGGTGGCCGCCGAGGTGCTCGAGCAGGTACGATCAGGGAAAGGAGCCGTTTCCTCGGTCGACGAACTTGCCGCAACTCGCGCGGTCGATTCGCGGATCCTGCAGGGTTGGCTAGCAACCCTCGGCATCGAGGCCGATGCGGCAGTGAGCCTGGGCGACCCGATCACCGGTCGCGGCGAAGGCATTGAGGGCTGGCCTTTTGTCACCGGCTGGACTGGGGCCGACGCTCTCTCGGTGCTTGCCAACGCTTCGGATCAGGAAGTGCAGATTCCTGGCACGATGCGGCCGCACTCGGTGGGCGTGCATCCGGCTCCCAACCGACGGGTGCTTGTGTCGTGGGTCAGTCCGACAGCCCTCGCCGTGCAGTTGGAAGGGAGTGTGCAGCGGGCCCATATCGGCTGCGGCAATGGAGTGGCATGGAGCGTGCAGGTGCGTCGCCGGGGAACGCGGCAGGTGATTGCTGAGGGGGTGGCTGACGGTGCGGATGCCCAGGCCTTCGCGGCGGCCGCAGTGCCATTGCAGGCAGGCGATGCGATCTCGCTCGTGGTCGACCCTCGCGACGGCAACCATGCGTGTGACATGACCGCGCTCTCGCTGGCGATCACTGCCGGAGACCGCCGGTGGGACCTCGCCAAGGATGTTTCGCCAGAGATTCTTGCTGGCAACCCGCACGCAGATGCGGCAGGCCACGATGCTGTGTGGCACTTCACGAGTGAGCCGCTGGATCCGCAGGCTCAGACGGTGATTCCTGCGGGGTCGCTGGCCGACCGCTGGCTGTCGGCGGGCGGTGCTGACGAGCGAGCCGAGATCGCGGCCAAGCTGGCTGCGGTGTTGGCGGCCGAGCCAGCCACCCTGCCCGCGAGCTCGCCCGATGCCGAGCTGCGGACGCTGTTGCTTGCGGCGACCGGGCCGATTCTTGCCCCCTCGCTGGCGGTCTGGCTGGTGGAGCAGCCTGCTGACGCGGCCGGCGCCGATCTCCGTCTCTCAGCTCCCGGGGTTCATGCGTTTTCCCTGCCCGCAGAGCTGGTGGTCGGCTGCGAGCTTGTGACGACCGCTTCGATTGCGGCCGAGACTGGTGGCGAGGCGAGCGTGCAGGTTTCGGTGGGGCCGGGAAGCTTTGACCCACAGATCCCGCTGCAGCCTGAGCTGCCGATCCTTGCCCGCAAGGGAACGGTTGGCTGGCAGCGGATTGAGCGGTCGTTTGACGAGTTTCGAGACCTCTTTCCGCAGGCGCTCTGCTACGTGCGGATCGTGCCGGTCGATGAGGTGGTCACGCTCAACGTGCTCTACCGCGAAGACGAGCACCTGCGGCGGCTGATGCTCAGTGATGCGGAGGCAGCGGAGCTGGAGCGACTCTGGGATGAGCTGCTGTTTGTCAGTGCCGAGCCCTTGAAGCTTGAAGCGTCGCTTGAGCAGATCACCGAGTTCGCTACGCAAGACCGGCCAGATCTGGCGGTTCCGTTTCGCCAGATGAAGCCAGCGGTCGAGGCGCGAGCCGAGGCCTATCGCCAGCGGCTGGTGGCCTGCCAGCCCGCGCAGCTCGACGCCTTGGTGGCCTTTGCCGAGCGGGCGTTTCGTCGCCCCTTGGAGGCGTCGGAGGCCGCTGACCTCCGTGGGCTGCATGGCCTGCTGCTGGCCGAGGGGCTCACACACGAAGAAGCAATGGCGATGCTCGTGGCTCGCGTGCTGATCTCTCCAGACTTTCTCTACAAGCTGGAGGTGCCGCCGCCAGGCGACGGGGCCGAGCTCGTTTCGCCTTACGAACTCGCCACGCGACTGAGCTATTTTCTCTGGTCGTCGCCGCCGGATGCCGAGTTGCTCGCTGCGGCGGCCGATGGCAGCCTCACCAGCACGGCTGTGCTGGTAGAGCAGGCGGAGCGGATGCTCGCCGACCCACGGGTGAGGCGGCTGGCGGTCGAGTTTGGCACTCACTGGCTGCATGTTTCGGGCTTTGCCCGGGATGCGGAAAAAAACGAGACGCTGTTTCCGGAGTTTGCAGGGCTGCGGGGTGCAATAGAGGAGGAGACGGTGCGTTTCCTGACCGATTTCTTCCAGTATGACCGCTCGATCCTCTCACTGCTCGATGCCGACCACACGTTCCTCAACGAACCGCTCGCTGCCCACTACGGGATTCCGGGTGTGGAGGGTGACGCCTGGCGGAGGGTCGATGGCGTGCGAGCCCACGGTCGTGGCGGCGTGCTGACGCTGGGCTCCACGCTCGCCATGCAGGCGGGGGCCTCGCGAACGAGCCCGATCCTCAGGGGCAACTGGCTGTTTGAGACGATGCTGGGTGAGAAGTTGCCCAAGCCGCCCAAGGATGTGCCGCTGCTGGCGGAGACAGTGCCTGCCGGACTGACCGAGCGACAGCTGATCGAACTCCACTCGGAGAACGCGTCGTGCGGCCGCTGCCACCGAAAGATCGACCCGCTGGGCTTTGCCCTCGAGGAGTTTGACGCGGTGGGCCGCTTCCGCGAGGCGGATGCCTCCGGGCAGCCGATTGACGCGTCCACCGCACTGGCTGATGGCACGCGGATTGAGGGCGTCGAGGGGCTGCGTGCATGGCTGTTGACTGAGCGGCGGGAGGCCTTCGTCAGGCAGTTCTGTCGCAAAGTGCTCGGCTATGCCCTCGGACGAGCCGTGCAACTCTCTGATGAGCCGTTGCTCGATCAGATGGTATCGGAGTTGGCGGACGACAAGTTTCGGATCGGCCGGGCGATCGAACTGATCGTGATGAGTCCGCAGTTTCGGGAGATCAGGGGACGGGAGTTTCACGATGCGTTTGCCGAAGAGTGACGGAACGTCGCGGCAATCTAGCCAGTAACTTTTGAGGATAGGAAGCGATGACGAAACAATCATGGAGTGGTGCGGCGATGGATTGTTCCCGTTCGCGGCGGGCAGTCTTGCAAGGGCTCGGCGTGTCGATGGCGCTTCCCTGGCTGGAGTCCTTTCGGCCGCGCGGCGCGGCGGCTGCCGAGGGGCCTGCTGCAGGGCCGCCGACGCGACTGGCGGTACTCTTTGCTGGCAATGGTTTTCATTCGCGTGAGTGGTGGGCTGAGGGCACGGGCTCTGCAATGAAACTGGGGCGGGTGCTTGAGCCGCTTGCCGAGTTTCGGGAGCAGTTTGTCTTGGTGAAGGGGCTCTATCACGAGGAGGCCCGCAAGGGCAACATTCACAGCTCGCAGACGGGCAACCTGCTGTCGGGCGCCCCGCTGGCCAGCGGCGGTGAGATTCGCTCGGGCACGAGCTTTGATCAGGTGATCGCACAGGCGCACCGGCGGGCGACCAAGGTGCCGAGCCTCGTGCTCGGCTGCGAGCGGGCCAACCCGTCGGTTCACAAGAACTACTCGATGCTCTACAGTTCACACATTTCGTGGAGTTCGCCCACCACACCTACGCCTCTGGAACTCTACCCGGCTCTGGCTTTCGATCGGCTCTTCAAGGACGATGTCGAGCGGGGGGATGTGAGCGTGCTCGATGCGGTGATCGAGGATGCTGCCGATCTCCGCCGGCGGATCAGCCTGGCGGATCGCCGGAAGCTCGATGAGTATCTCGACAGCGTGCGTGATGTGGAGTCGCGGATCGAGGGAGCGGGTACGCGGGGCGAGCTACAGGGGTGGCGGCCTCCACTGGCCGCGCCAGACCGGCCACGGCCGGCCGATGGCATCCCGCAAGACATCGCAGAGCACATGCGGCTGATGTGCGAGATTCTTGTGCTCGCGTTTCAAACCGACACATCGCGGGTGGTCACGCTGAAGCTGAACAACGACCACTCAGCCCTGCGGTTTCCAAATCTCACCCGCGTTGACAACCCATCCCAGGGCATCGACTACATGATTCATCACCTGCTCTCGCACTCCGATGGCGAAGACTGGCTGAAGGTCAATCAGTTTTTTGTTGAGCAGATGGCCTACCTTGGCAGGCGTCTCGCGGCGACGCAGGAGGGTGAGGGCTCGGTGCTCGACAACACGGTCGTGATGCTCTGCTCGAGCATGATGGCCGGTGCTCGGCATGACAACGATCAGTTGCCTGTGGCACTGCTCGGTGGCGGTGGCGGCCGGCTCGCCGGCGGCCGCGTGCTCGACTACACCGCGGCCAAGGAGAGACAGATGTGTCGGCTGTTTCTTTCACTGCTTGATGTGATGTCGGCTGCCCAGCCAACCTTCGGCGACGCCACGCTGCCGCTTGAAGACCTCACCGTGCCAGTATAACGCTCAGGTTCGTCAAGGCTCCTGCAGAGCCGCCAGCCGGTCGCAGACAGACCAGCAAGCCGAAGCATTGGTCGCTCATGTGCCAGTTATTCAAGATGACGGGCAGCATTGCCCATCCCGAAGGCGATACCAAAAAGTGCTCCCGCGGCGTGACAGAGTGAAAGCATTGCAACCCTGGTGAGCGTGCCTGCCGGGAGCCGATTGGCCGATGGATGCCGTCGGACAACCTCAGCGAGTTGGTGGATACGTGTGCCGGCGACACGCTGCGCGTGCCGGAGCACATGCCGCCAACCGTCGGGATGGTGCTGCCGCATCACTGCTCCCGTCATGCGGCCATTGCACCAGTGGTAGAAGAACACGCCGGGAAGTCGACGAAACTGCACGTGATCGACTGGAAAATTACCGGCCGTCGGCTGCTCCTCCAGCGTGGTCAGTGCCTTGATCTCGAATTCACCCACCTCCAAGCGACTGGAAAGCAATCGCGCACGACGGAGAGCGACGTTGAAGAACAGCGGTTCTTGAGCGTCACTCTGCAGTGGTGCCCAGTGAAAGCCGAGCACCATCAGGAAGTTCGCCCATGACCAGGGATCCGTGGAGGTGAGGTTGTCGGCACCGCCCCGCACCGTCGTGGCATGCGCCGGCGCCGTGGCGATTGATGCCAGCGCCCGGTTGAGCCAGTCCCGATCGACGTGGTTGTGATCCTCGAGAAGGAGCACCCATTCAGCATCACCTGCTAGTTCTGGCACTCGGCGCCGAAGCTCAAGCGGGGTTTCGCCAGGGTATCGGGCTAAGCGAATGCCCCGAAGCCCTTCTGCATCGTCCGCGATCGCATAGCCAGACACGATGGTCACGTCTACTTCGGGGGGCGGATCCGCCAACTCGCGGAGAACATCATTGATTTTTGCCAGTGGGTCGCCCGTCACCACGAAGAGGTGTATGAGTGTGCGAGACTCTGGTGGACGACATGAAATATTCGATTGCATGGCCACGATTCCTGACGCGGTCTAGAAACAAACCTCAGTCGGGAACGACCGTGTGGTAGGCATCGATCAAGCTGCTCGTGAGACTTGAATCAATAGACTCCGCCGACTTCGGCATTGCGACCTGCCACGGTCGGCTGGAGGACTGGGAGAGCATGGGCAATGGCCAGACCGGTGGGCGTGAAAAGTTCCCAGAAGGAAGGCCGTTACGCCGCCTTACTGATTTGCGGTCGACCCCCCGGGTGGGAGCGAGGGGCACGGGCATCGACGTCGTCTAAGACGATGTCAATAAACCTTTCCGCGACATCATGCCACGTTCGGAGCGTTGCCTGCCGGATCAGCTTTTCTCGCAGAAGTAGCCTCGCCCGATCGGTTACTGCTCGATGCACGGCACAGGCGATCTCAGAGGGATTTCGAGGATTAACATAGTCTGCCAGCATGCCGCAGACTTCCGGCAGCGACGATTCATGCGATGTGATGCAGGTACGACCGAACCAGGCCGCTTCACCGACCGGTAGCCCCCAACCTTCGTACAGGCTTGGGTAAATCGAACAGACCGAATGTTCGTGGAGGAATGCGATGTCCGCATCCGAGGCGTTTGAGACAATATGAATTCTTGATTGAAGCCATGGATCTGATTTGAGCAGGGAAAAAAACTGGCTCATTTTCCAGCCTCGTCGTCCACAGAAAACGAGATGGGGTGTCTCTTCACCGAGCAAGGGCTTTAACTTCTGCCAAGCCTGGAGGAGCGTCAATCCGTTCTTTCTGATCTCGAGGGTGCCGACGCAGAGCAGGAACTCTCTCCCAGGCTTGCTGAAGCCATCGAGGATTTCATCCTTTGGGCGGCAGCCTCTGGCGTTCCGCGGATAATCAGAAAACTCATGAGCCAGCGGAAGAACGGAGGAGGGAACTCGGATGCCTTTCGAAGACAGCCATTCTTCGAGGTCTTGGCGAGTGTTTTCCGAGATGCAGACAAAGCGCGACACATGCTGAAGGTTCATGTCGAAAAAGGTCTCGAATGCCTGCTGCAAGCCGGTGCGAAAATACTCTGGATGCTTGAGTGGAATGAGATCGTAAAGGAATTGGATAGTCTGGCCACCGTCAGCGGCGTGGCGAGCGGCGGCGACCGATACACGGTGATGGTTCCACCCTGCGCCAAGCAGTACGAGCGTTGCTTGGGGTGGGATCTGGGCAAGCGTCACCGACTCGACTGTGTGCAATCTTGACCTGACAATACCATGTGCTTCGAGTGAAGAGGGCGAGAAAACGGCTCGGGCGTAGACCCCCAGTTTGTCCGCAGCGCGTCTCCAGCCACGACTGCCGCGACGGTTGAGATGTGCTCGAATCTGCATCCGGCTGGGCCATGAGAGATCAGAGCTGAACTCCCCCAGGCTCGCCAAGCGATCCAAGAAAGTGTTGCATCCCCGCGCATAGAGTTCACCAAGGCGGCAGGCTTGGTAATGATCCTGATTGTCAGCGATCCTCAGACACCAGATGTGGTCAGAATGATCCGTTTGGGCCAGCTCGTACAGGACTCGTTCCTGCACTCGCTGGATGCCGGTGACTTGGCCATACGCTTCTGCATACGCCACCAAATCAGTGATGTCGATGTAGACGTCGCTCATGACCAATCGCGGATTGGCAAACACGCCCACGGCTTCTCTGAGCCGTTGCGATACCACCTGGACAACGCTTTGATTATCGACTTTTGCGAGAGGAAAGATTTGAATGCTCTCGGTACAGTTGTCGGCGAGGCAGTATGGGTAGCCAGCGGGCGTTAGGCGATGGTTGAAGGCGAAAGAAGCGATACGATCGCGGAGTTGCGACAGGCCGCAACAGCATCCTTCGTGGGGACGTAAGCAAGTTAGGGCGGTTGCCGTGGCTCCTCAAGCTTTCTGGCCACGGATCTCGTGGCAGGCGACAGCGATACTCCTCGTTGTGGCATGCAAGAAACACCCCACGGCTGGTGCAGACGGATACCCATGGTTCTGTCACACCTGACATGTGGCGCAGGATCGCAGCGCAGGCACCAATCGGAATCATCGAGGGCGACAAGGACGGGATCGTGGTGTTTGCGAACGCAGCCTGGTGCACGATCGCAGGTGTCACGCCGGGTGACGTGGTGGGGCGGCCTGTGCCGACGCTAGTACACCCAGACGATTTGCCTGTGACGACAGCCGCATGGGAAAGAAGCATCTCCGAGCGAGAGCCGTATCATCATCAGGTACGGCTGAAGCGGTCCCACGGAGAGTATCGCATCGTGATCGCGTCTGCATCTCCAACGTTTGACGAATGTGGCAACTTCCACGGGTCAATCAGCAGCGGTTTTGACCTCACGGACTTCGTTGCAATCCAGAGCCAAAATGATGCCACGGAGGGGTATGTGCGTGCGATCATGGATCATACGTCCGCCGCGGTCTATCTCAAGGACCACGCCGACCGGTTCCTGCTTGTGAATCGCCACTATGAAAAACTTTTTCCCCATATGAAGGACGTCTGCATCGGAACAGCGTCCGATCGGTAGGTTCCGCCTGAGTTGGTGCGGCGATTCATCGCCGATGACACTTTCGTGATGCAATCAGGCCAGGCGATTTCTGTGGAGGAGGAGGTGCCGCGGGCGGCAAATTTGCGGTTGAGGCCTCCGTCGGTCAGGGTACCACGATCAGCGCACGGATACCTGTGCATGGTGAGTGAATCGCTTTGTCTTCGCCCGACCTGCTGAAGTGTCGCGTGGTTGTCAGCGCGACAGGCGATGTCGACGGGTCACTTCTTGAGCTTGTCGATGAGAAAGGCGTTGGCGTTCGGGTAGGTTGCATTCGGCGTCGTGCTCGAATGGAACTGCCCCTCGACGCCCTCCTTGCGGAGCCGCTCCATGAGCAGGAGGCCAAGCATTGGCGAGTGCGTCGGGTCCTTGTGCACCTCGCCCTTTTTGGCTCCGACTACGCCGCCGTAGTAGAGGCCGATCGGTGGATCGTCCTTCGAAACATGGCTGATCGGTGAATACTCGGCGATCCAGTTGGCGATCCGTTCACGATCCTTCTCCACCGTCTCCAGGTCAGGCAGTCCGAAGGCGTGGGCGCCATAGGTGTAGTTGGGCATCCACTCGCGGAGTTCCTTGGGATCGAGCGACACCTGCGCACCGTTGACCGCAGCGCATGTGAGCCGGGTGGACTGGCGGGCGACCGGGTCGCTGCTTGACAGATCTGCCATGTCGTCGTGGAAGGCGAGCCACAGCGACGTGCAGCCACCCGCTGAGCCGCCGGTCGCCCCGATGCGATCGGGATCGATGTTCCACTCTGTCGCCTTTGAACGGACAAACTGTACTGCCCGGGCCGCATCCTCAAGCGGGGCCCTGACCGGCGGTATGATCTTCTGCTCGTTGGCCTGTCGCATGAGCCGGTAGTTGATCGCTACGACCGAGATGCCGGCGTCGAGAAACGGTTTGACGCCCTTTGCGTAGCCGCCCTTGTCGCCGCCATTCCACCCGCCTCCATGGATGCAGATCACGACCGGTGTGGGCGAGTTGGACTTTGCCTGCCAGAAGTCAAGCATCTGCCGCTCAAGCGGCCCATAGGCGACGTTCGCAGCTGTGGGGGTGATCTGCGAATTGAGCAGCGCCAGGACGGCCTCGCTGTCCTTGGCTGGGTCCACGTCGGTGTTCTTCATCGCGATCTTGCCAGCGGTATCTATCACGAACGACCAACGCTTCGTCGTCACGTTGCGAACAAGCTTCTCGGTCTTGCCATCGATTTCGGTCGAGACGAACTTCTCACCAAGGGTGAACGGCACACCGAATGCCTTGGCAACCTCGCCCTCCGTGTCCGCGAGGAGCGTGAAGTCGAGATCGTGAGCCTTCTTGAAGAGTTGATGGTTGCGGACCGAGTCACCGCTCACGCCAACGACCTTCACACCCTTGTCACGTAGCTTCTTCATATCGTCTCGGAAACCGCACGCCTGCTTCGTACAGCCGCCGGTCATGTCGGCGGGGTAGAAGTAGACGACGAGAATGCCCTTACCAACATGGTCGGTCGATTTCCACGAGGCGCCGGTGTCGTCAAGTGCGGAGAAGACGGGCGCGGGCGAACCGACGGCGAGGTCGGCAGCCTCGGCAGGCATGGCTGACGTGAGCAGCACGGCGAGGGCACCGTGCAGGAAGAGAATGCCGGGCCGGAAGGATGTGATGAGGCTCGTCATGGTCTGGCCTTTCGTGGAGTGAGTTGTTCTATCCGCCTGATGCTAGAGTGTCGTGCGAAGGTTTGCATGGCCGTTCACAAGACTGCCAATTTTCCCAGTATCGGCATGGGTTAAAAAACCGCACTGAGTCCAAAACCAGTAAAGACTCGCGCTGGGTTTGGTCACTTCCGCGACACAGCCACAAGGCCTGAAGGGTCGCCATCGTCCTCTCAGTTAAGTGCCTGGGGTCGTGTACGGGAAGCATGGATAGGAAACTCCTCGGCAACTCCACGACCCGACCACATCCAGCCCGATCGGTTCCGGCTGTTGCTCCTCGTGATCCGCCCCGCTCGGCCGACCTATCCTTCGCTCCAAACCGTTTTACAGTGTGGCTTCTGCACACGGTGTTGGCAAGCCAGCAAAACTCAAGGTCTGAAGACAGCACCGGCCAGCCCGTCGAGATGGCCACCGCACCATTGCCTCTTCGGCAGATCGTAAGATGTTTTACGTCGCCTAGAGTAGGCTGTTGCACGGGGCAACTTTGGGCAAACGTGGCAGCATCCGGATTGTCTGGCTAGCTACTCGTTCTCGCCCGCGCGCATCAGGAGACCACCGTATGCCTACTCACCGCTTCTGCTGCCGCTGCCCAGGCCTCCTGCTGCTCATGGCGGTCTGGACTTTAACAAACACTTCCCTCTACGCGGCGACGACCGCCGCCGACACTGTCACCCGTGTGTTCATCTTTGCTGGCCAGTCCAACATGGTCGGCTCGGATTCCAAGGTGGGCGACATCCAGCGTTTTCCGCCCTTTGCAGGGCTTGAAAAGCCGCAGCCAAACGTCCGCTTCTGGTACTGCTTGGGGCGTGAAAACAAAACCACCTCCACCGGTTGGGAGGCCCTTCACCCGATCAACGGCATCGTTGGCCCCGAACTCTCCTTCGCCCATACCGTCGCCCAGTACATCGATGCGCCGATCGCTGTGATCAAGATCGCTGCCGGAGGCACCCATCTCGGCGGCGACTGGAATCCCGACGAACCCTCAGGGTTTGAGATGTATCCGCTGGCGCTGCAGCAGGTTCGCCAGGCGCTCGCCGACCTCGACCGCCAAGGCATCGCCTATTGCCTCGAGGGTTTCATGTGGCATCAGGGGGAGAATGACATGTTCAATCCTGAATACATGGCCAGCTATGGCAAGAATCTCGCAAACTTCCTCGCCTGCTGGCGTCGCGACCTGAAGGCTCCCGACCTGCGTTTCTTCATCGGCGAACTCTGTACCAAGACCATCTGGGGCATGGACCTGCGGCCGCGGATGTATGCCATCAGCCTCGGGCAGAAGGAGGTCACGGCCGACGATCCACTCGCCGACTACGTGCCAACCTCGCATGTCGGCGTGGAGATCGGGGGCGGCGTGGGGCTGCACTACCACTACGGCACCCTCGGGCAGCTGGAGCATGGTGTCAACTATGCGGACGCCTACCTGCACACCATCGGTATCGAGATCACCCCGCCGAGGCCTCTGGCCACGTGGCCCTACGCCAAGAACACGCCGGTCAAACTGTTTGTCCTGGCGGGCCATCGCAACATGGAAGGCGAGCGGGCGTTCGTGCAGGATCTTGCTGACTTGCCAAGGCATCGCACGCTGCTCATAGACAATCCCTCGATCGCGTATCGCTACAGCCTCGGCGGCGGCACCAAGGTCTCTGAAGGCTGGGAGCCGCTGGGACCTGCCGGGGAATACGACAGTTTTGGCCCAGAGTTGAGTTTCGCAGCGGCCCTGAGAGAGGAGCCTGGCAATGTGGCGATCGCCAAGTTCACCCACAGCGGCTCCCAGATCATCGACTGGACACCCGCAGGGAGCGAGGCCGTCTCACGCAACCTCTATCCTGCATTCATCACGTTCATCAAGGAGGCCATCGCCGACCTGGAGGCGAAGGGGCATACCGTTACGCTTGAGGGCATCTTCTATCACGTAGGCGAAAACGACATGTCGTGGGCCCCGTTTCGCAGCAGTGCTGCCGAGCGAGTGATGTCGCTAATCACCGCCAGCCGGCAAAACTTGGAACAGCCCCAGTTGCGGTGGTACGTCAGTCAACAGCCGCCGACCGACGACCCGGCCGTTAACGAGATCGATGTGACCGCCGCTCTCGACCAGGCCTTCACTGAAGACGATCGAATCCTGCACATCAAGGCCTTCGCCTTGCCTGCCCAGGAGAAGCAGCTGGTGCTCAACACTATAGGGGTGATCGCGCTCGGCGAAGCGTTGGCTCACGGCTACCTGACCACGGAATGACCGGGGTCAGCACACCTCCAAGAAAGGCACTCTCCCCATGCATCGCATCGTCTCCTACTGCCTCGTGATGGCTGCATGGGCGTCGCTCGTGCAGCCTCTCATCACATCCGCTGAGGAACTTCCACGGTGCGACGTCACACCGCTGCCGGGCCGCACGATTCAGCTGTCGATCGACGGTGAGGCGCGAGCCGCGTGGCACTTCAACGACGACGCGCCACGGCCCTTCTTCTTTCCCTTCCAGAGCCCCGACGGTGGCCTGCTGACTCGCATGGGCCACCCCGGCGCCGAGAATCACGACCATCACCTGTCCGTCTGGTTTGCACATCACGACGTTGACGGCCTGAGTTTCTGGCAGAACGAGAGCGGCTGCACGATCCGCCAGCGGTTCTGGATGGCGCAGGACAGCGGCGACGACGAGGGCGTGCTGGCCGTCCGACTGGACTGGCTCGATCCCGCAGGAGCCGCCATCCTCGAGCAGGAAATGGTCGCGGCCCTTCGCCCGATCGGTGACGGCGAACATGCCCTCGAGATCCAGTCGACCTTCCGGCCCACTGAAGGCCGTGATGTGGTCACGCTGGGGAAGACCAACTTCGGCTTTCTGGCTGTGCGTGTCGCCGCCTCCCTCTCGGCGTTCTTCGGCAACGGCACCCTCACAAACAGCGAGGGCCTCACGGGCGAACGCGCCATCTTCGGCACACGTGCCGCCTGGGTCGACTACTCGGGCAGTGTCGCGGTGGGCCGGGGCGAGAAGCGGCGCGGCACCACTGCGGGCATCACCTACTTCGAACATCCTGCCAACCCCCGCTACCCCACCCGTTGGCATGTCCGCTCCGACGGCTGGATGGGAGCCGCGTTCTGTTTCGACGCCCCCCATGAGGTCACCGCCGCCGCCCCGCTGACCCTCCGCTATCTGCTCTACGCCCACCGCGGCACCGCCACCGACGCCGCTGATCGGATCACAGACGTTGAGGAAGCTTTTCACGCTCGCCCCGGCTGGACCGTGCGGTCAGCGACGTCCTCTGAACCACACCGCCAGTGGATCGTCGCCCGCGACACGAATCAGTGAACCCACCTGCCCGGAATCAACGCTGTTCTCCCGGTCTACAGCGACGAGAACGGTCTACCACTCACTGAAGCCAGCCCGACCGACGACTTCGTGAGTATCCTGAGAACGAACTCATCGCCAACGGCTTTCACTGAAAAAGCGATGAAGCCTTCCTTGAACGGCTGAGGGAGAGTGAATCGACCAGTCTGCGAGACTCGATTAGCATTTGGGGCAGCGGCTGACGCCTTTCCCCTCGTTGCCAGGAGTCATCAATGAGCGAAGACACCTATAAGATGATCGAGTTGATCGGCTCTTCGCATACGGGTATTGAGGCGGCGGTTTAGAACGCCATCGCCAAGGCGGAAGTCAACGAGAGCAAGATGCGGTGGTTCGAGGTGTTGGAAACCCGAGGCCACATCGAGAACGGCAAGATCGCCCACTGGCAGGTTCGAGTGAAGATCGGCGTGACGACCGACGAGTGACGCCGTTCTCGCCCCAGCCCGCCTCTTTGTGCGGCTTCTTAGGGAGAAAGCTCCCCGAGTAGAACCGTTCCGGGGCCAATGGCGTCGTCGACCTCACGCCGTTTGAGTTCCTCGATCGTGTGGCCGATCTCGTCCCGCCGCCGCGGAAACACCGGCATCGCTATCACAGGGTGCTTGCGCCAATCACAAGCCCAGGTGGCCGTCACAGTGCTCGCGATCGGGAACATCGGTAAGCGGCGCGAACCCGGTGGCGGTGGGTATGCGGGCAACGCGCATGCCACGGGCTGCTGCGACACTCGTGCGAAGCCCCATTCGCATGACACCTCGCGGATTGCGTGGACGAAACTCATGGCCCGTGTGGGGGAGAAGTTTTCGCTGGAGTGCCCGGGGTGTGGTGGCGACATCCGGTGCAGAGTGGACGGCCGGCAGGACGGGCACACCCCTGCTCATTGGATAAAAACGCTAGGAAACCCCCTTGCCGCAGCCCGTGCAGAGAGCAATGCCGAACCCGAAGCAGAAGATGCCGCACTGGAGATAGCCGCGGAGTGGCTCTGAGCGATCAGCCGATAAAGCGCCTTAATGACACGGGCCCACGACGACGGGCCTACGATTCGATCGTGGCGCGTGAGCCGTCGACAAGGGCGATGAGCCGCTCGGCGAGTTCGCTCGACGACCGGGCCTGGGCGGTCAACTCGTTGGCGGCAACCGCCGTCTCGACAGCGGTCGATGCGTTCGATGTCGTCACGTCGCCGATCTCCGTCATCGCCCGAGCGATCGCTGTCATGCCATCAGCCTGCTCCACCGCCGCAGCCACGAGCTGCGCCAGCCTGGCGTCGAGATCCCGGTTGTGGCCGAGGATCCGCCCGAACCGCTCCGCCACCGCCGCGCCCACCGCCTCTGCCTCGCGGCTGGCCGCCTGCGACCGCTCGATCAGGCCGCCACTCTCGCTCGTCGCCGCGGCGCACCGCTTCGAAAGGCTGCGGACCTCGTCAGCCACCACGGCGAAGCCGGCCCCATGCGTGCCGGCGCGGGCCGCCTCGACCGCCGCGTTGAGGGCGAGGAGGTTCGTCTGGAACGCGATCTCGTCGATCGTTTTGATGATCTGGGCCACCTGGTCGGCCGCCGACCGCGACGCCGTGAGGGAGCCCCGCATCCGCTCCATGTCGGCCGTGCCGGTTTCGGCCTCGGTGCGGGCCGAGGCCGCCAACGCCGCGGCCGACTGGGCCTGCGTCCGGCTGCCGGAAGCCACTGTGAGCAGCCGATTCGTCAGCTTCCCGGTGCGGTCGACGGTCGTGGCCTGCTGCTGCGCGCCGGTGGAGAGCGACTCCCCTTCGGCCGCCAGCTGATCCACCGCGGTGGCCGTCGTGCGGGCATAGGCATGCACGGCGGTCGAAACCCCCCGCAGGTCCCCCGCGAGACGCCGGGCCGTCCACCAGAGTACGCCTGCCAGCACCGCGAGCAGGCTGGCGCCAGCCGCCATCATCTTGAAGGTCTCGGCGTTGGCGGCCCGCATCACGGCCCTCTGGGGCACGGCGAGCACGAGCCGCCACGGGCGATCGATGCCCCGCACCGCCACCGGCACCGCCACGAAGTAGGCTTGCGCGTCGAGCACGTCCGACCGACCCTGTCCCACCGTCGGGCCGTCGTCCCGTGAGGTGGCGACAATCTGTTCCAGGGCGGCGTCGGCCGTAGCGAGCTTCGTGCCGAGCAGGGAATGATCGGGATGCCCCACCACGACGCCGTCGGAGGAGAGCAGGATGGCGTAGCCGCCCTCGTAGGGGCGAATCCTGCCCACGAGGTCGGTGAGGGTCTGAAGATCGAAGTCGAGGCCCGTGATGCCGACGACCTCGCCATCGACAAGCACGGGGCAGACGAGCGATGTGATGAGCACAGTTTTGCCAGCGACCGGGTAGAGGTAGGGTTCGATCCAAGCGTCGCGGCGGGTGCGTTTCGGGATCAGAACGTAGTCGCCCGGCCCCGGTGTGTCGTAGTCGACCAGCGGCTCGACAAGAAGCTTCCCCGAGCCGCGGTTCCAGTAGGGCAGGAACTGGCCGGTTGCATCGTGGCCCGCCGTGCCAGCGAACTGGGCATCGCGGCCATCAAAGCGGTCGGGCTCCCAGAACGTGTAGAGGGCGAGCACCTCCTCCTCAACCGCGAGCGTCTCGCGGATCATCGCATTGACCTCTTCCCGGTCGAGTGGCGTGCCTCGGCGGACGAGGCCGACGAGATGGGCGGCCATCGTCCTCGGAATCTGAAAGGACCGCTCGATGAAGCTCGACACCTCGCCGGCATACCTCAAGCCGACCTCGGCGGCCCGTGCTTCGGCCGTCCACACCGCATCGCGCCGCGATCCGAGCAGAATCCAGGTGAACGCCGCCGCGTAGAGCAGGAGCGTGGCGATGAGCACGGGAACGAGCAGGCGGAACTTGAGGCTGTACATCAGATAGGCCCAAAAGGATGGTGAACGTCGGACCCTCCAACTCTACTTCGAGCCGCGGGGGCGTGAAGAATAGCCCGGTCCATGGCACTGCGGCACAGGTCTTCCGGCTGATGTGCGACTCGTGAGCCCCTGAGCGTCGGGAGGAGTGGCCTGGGCGAAGGATAGGCCGGTTAATGACACTTTCGCAACGTTCTCGGGGCTAACGGACTGCTCATGAGCAGCCAGAGCAGTCCTTTCGGGCGGCTCGGGGCCTGGCTCTGTGATGAACGCGATGAGCCGGATGTCGCCACCGCACGCTGAGCACTCGAGGGGAAAGCGATCCCCCGCCCGCGCCATGAGCTTGCCACGAGATCACGAGAGACCCACTCTGCAGCCGTGGCTGGTGTACTAGTTCACCAAGATACAACCTAATCTAAAAAACCGTGAAGCGTTTAGGGACTCGCAAAGTGTTGCTGAAGCAGTTCAAGATCTTTTGTGACGGCTTCTTTCTTGGGTCGCGAACCCCACTTTTCCAGAACCTCACGTGTCTGCGAAAGCCAGCCAACAAAGGGCTCTCCGTAGGCCTCCGCTTTCCCAGCGAGTGATTCCATAACAAACGACAATTCTTCAGCCGCGGTAGCTGGGGCAAGTGCGATGGACTCCGCCCGCTCTTTAAAAAACTCTCGAAATTCAGTAACCGCATCTGCTGCGGCTGGCGGGGCAGCAGTCTTAGGACCACCACATCCACTCACAAGAAACAAGACTACGAGGCAACCGAAGCAGCGTACGTTACACCAATCCTTAACCAAAAAAGAAGACATCGACTCGTCATCGACCATCTGCATCAATTTCCTCTCAATTTTCTAAACTATTGAATGGAACGGCAAAACCCGACCTTAATTTCCATCAGCGATCGAAAGCAGTTGCGAGTAGGCCGTGGGATCGATGCTGTCGCTCAGCGTCATGGTTGATCCATCACATCGTGCGATCGAAGCGCTGCCTGGATGGAAACTGCGTAATCCGACACCCGCATTCTGCGTGGGATTAGTGCCGGCGTTGACGTCCGGATTGCTTCGCCGATTGTAAACCTTGTCGGTCGTGTTGTTCGCTGAATACGGCGAGGAATCAACCTGAGTTGCACAATTTGGAGTGAGCAGAGCATTCCCGTTTCCACGACCACTGAATAACGGCCCCGTGCACCACCCCCACGCCCCTCGATCATCTCCACCGCTGTTCAGAACAACGATTTCACCGATAAGCGCGGTCTTGGACATCCCGTCGATGATGTCCCTGAACCGTGCACCGTACTGACTGACCGCGCTTAGAGGCCCCCTAAGGATTGTTGAAGTCGCGTCATTCATGTGGTGGAGGCGGCCCGCTCCAGAATTGGCGGCGTAGGTCCACTTCGCGAAGCCATTAAAATCTTGCGTTAAATTTGTGCTTACCTTGGGCTGAGAACCACACCAGAACGTGGCAAGTTGTTGGCTAGTCGCTCGGTTGTTATTGGTATCACGCGCCGCAACCGATACGTCGATCAAGTCGTACATGCTCTGGCTTTCCATGAAAGGCAGCGTGTGAACAACCCATGTCGGGCCCCAGTTAGCATCCCGTCCACCAAGGTTGGTTGCAGAGGAATTCGCTATGTTCTCACAACCTTTGGGGAATTGCTGCTTCCTTGCCTCAGAAAGATTAAGCACGGCAAGAGCCAACTGCTTAAGCGTATTTGTACAAGCAGATCTCCTTGCCGCCTCTCGAGCAGCCTGAACAGCAGGAAGGAGAAGGCCGATCAAAACGCCGATAATGGCAATCACAACGAGCAACTCTACGAGGGTAAAACCGTTACGTGAGCTCTTTGAATGAACGGGCATCGCGACTCCAAATTTCAACAGGTAAAAAATAAATTATTACGGAGCCCGCAGACTATGTGGATTGGGTCCGTAG